>JBHIEV010000149.1:0-1516 GCA_046760805.1 Bathyarchaeia archaeon | reverse complement strand
TGTGTGTAGCATGCTAACATGGGTTTTCCATTAACCACGACTCCGCAGCTTCCACACTGCCCCATCCTGCATTGATGTCTAAATGTGAGCGTTCCATCAAGATTGTCTTTGATGTAGAGGAGGGCATCGAGTATGGTCATTCCAGTGCGGGTGGGCACTTCATAGGTAGACAGGTAGTGCTTGTTGCGTTCAGGGTCGAAGCGGTGTATCTTGAATTTGACGGTTTTTTCTGTCTGAGCGGTCATAGCAAGTCCTCCTAATAGGCCCTCATAGTGGGGGGCCATTTGGTTACTGTAACTGGGATGTATTCGAGTCTTGGTCCCTGCTTCGTGGGGTATGCTAGAATGTGTTTTAGCCAGTTCTCGTCGTCACGCTTGCGATAGTCAAGTCTTGTGTGGGCTCCCCTTGACTCGGTTCTGTCAAGTGCGCAGGTAATTGTGATCTCGGCAAGGTCCAGTGTGAAGTCGAGCTGCAAGGCTCCAATGAGACCAGTGTTGAAGTCTCTACCTCTATCCTCAACTCTTACATTCTTGAATCGTTTCTTGAGTCCCCTTATCTCTTTCAAGGCGCTTTCCAGATCGTCTCCTTTTCTGAAAACCCAGACTTTCTCATTCATGAGACGCCTCAGTTCATCCCTAATGGGAGGAACTCTCTCGTCGCCTTCACCCCCCAGAATCTCGTCAAAGACTCTTCTCTCCTCTGCCAAGAGCCTATCACGTGGAAGTTCTTGGAGACTGTTTGATAAGGCGTATTTTGCAGCTTCTTCTCCAGCAACAGCACCGAAAACTAGGCATCCAGCCGTTGAGTTGGTGCCGAGCCTGTTTGCTCCGTGAGCACTTAGGCATGAGCATTCGCCGGCAGCGTAGAGTCCTGAAGCTGGCGTTTCTGTCTTTATGTTAGCGTGAATTCCTCCCATGGAGTAGTGGGCTGCTGGCTTGATAGGTATTGGCTCCTCCACAGGATCTACCCCACCAAGCTTTATGGCGACATCGCGTATAAGGGGTAATCTCTCGTTTATCTTATCCTCACCTAGATGGGTGAGGTCTAAGGCTATGTAGGGTCCGTAGGGTCCTTCTAACCCGCGTCCCTCCTGGATCTCGGTTGTCTCGGCTCTGGCAACAATGTCGCGTGGAGCCAACTCCATCTTCTCTGAGGCGTAGCGTTTCATGAAGCGCTCACCTTCAGCGTTGATTAGGTATCCTCCTTCGCCACGAGCGCCGCCAGTTATTAGCACTCCTTGTGGAACCATGCCTGTGGGATGAAATTGGACGAATTCCATGTCTTTCAGAGGCACGCCGGCTCGATAGGCTATGGTCATTCCGTCGCCTGTTGCCGTGTGTGAGAATGTGGTGAACTCGTATATGCGGGCGTAGCCTCCAGTCGCCATTACGATGGCTTTTGCACGCATTGCCTGCAGATCACCTGTCTTCATTTCTATGGCTGTCAAGCCCTTGGTGATGTTGTCTTCAACTATGATGGAGGTGACGAACCACTCATCGTAGAAGGTTATGTTCTC
>JBHIEV010000148.1:0-1570 GCA_046760805.1 Bathyarchaeia archaeon | reverse complement strand
TATCGTTTCAAGGTCTAATGGAGCTGCGATTTCATATTGAGAGAGAGGGTAGACCCCGTCAAGTTCTATCGGTACAACACCGAAAGGAGCCGCGTAAATGCACACATGAAAGTCGTTTTTCTTTTCCATTCTCTGTTGAACTTTCTTTAGAACCTTCTGGTGCTCGTTTGATTTGTGAAATGGCTTCATGCGGGTTTGGGGTAGCAACATCAAAAACCTAGCTTTAGGTGGAGAGTATCTCTCCAGAAGCCTTTTTCTGTGGCGGGTGATCTCTGGACGGGCAAGTCCGAGAGAGCTGAGAAAGAAGAACCCTCTTTTCTTCGTTACGGGGCTTTGGGTCTCTAAGTATTCGGTGTATTTGTGTAGGCTTTTCAACGCTTTCAGGAGACTTGGATGTCCATGCATTCTAAGCTCTAGGTGTTCCCAAAGACGCCCCTCAACTATCGCCTGCTTTGTCAACTTAATCTCAGAAAAGCTAACGTGCAGATTGTGCTCAGCAAGCATCTTTTGCTTCTTCGCCTCCTCCATCTCCAGCACACCTTCAGGATCATTCTTCCTGCACACGGGACAGGAGCAGGGAAAATATCTAAGCTCACTCAATCTCGTGGTTCCGTGTTCTGTCAAGTACCGCTCTTCTCTGGCATATTTGGCGTAGGCAGCAGAGTCGAAAAGATCGCAGCCCAAAGCTACAGCCAACGCAAACATGAACGGGTGACCCGCCCCAAAAAGGTGGAGCGGACGGTCCACGGGAAGGTTCATTTTGGCCGTGATGATCATCTCCACTAAAGTGTCGAAGAGGTACTGCTCCATAACCGGCGTCGGGCTTCCCAAGGCGTGAATCTCAAAAGGCAACTTCCCCATTTCCCTTGCAGAACGGGTCACAAGATCCAAATACTGTCCACCCTGAACCGGTCCAACCCAAGCTATGTCCTCGCGGGTCTTGATCTTTGATAATCCTTTAGCCCTTCTCAAGGTTTCATCAACCGTACGTTTCGCGTATTTCTTGGACACATCCCAGCCCGTAGGCACATCCAGTATAGTCGCAATGTCTGTGTTGATTTCTTCCTGAAACAGTACGATTTCTTTTGGTGAAACCTCAACATCTCCATACACTAGAGTTTGATAGGCCCCAGAGTCCGTCATGATTACTCCGTTGAAGTCCAAAAATCGATGCATACCCTCTTCCCTCGCTTCCTTCTCAAAGCGTTTTCTCACGATGTACGCGTTTGTAATAAGCGTCTTGCAGTTAAATGCCTCCTGCATTTCTCTCGGTGAAATCAACTGGAGAGTTGGGTTTATGACAGGCAAGAGTAATGGTGTCTCAATCGTTCCACTCTTAGTTTCAAGTCTGCCTATTCTTCCTAGGAGATCCCTGTCTCGAATCTCAAAAGACATTGCTTTCTATGACTCATAATCTCAGATGTTTATAAATCTCCTCAGACGCCTAAAGCGAGCACCTAAGCATGCCAACAAACTTCTCTAGAATTCTATACGTCAACCCCCAAATGACACTATTCCCAACAATGTAAGCGGGTACCTCTCCGAAACTAAACTTCGCAGTGCCTCTGTG
>JBHIEV010000147.1:0-1603 GCA_046760805.1 Bathyarchaeia archaeon | reverse complement strand
TTGGTAAGGCGGAGGTCGCGGGCTCAAATCCCGCCCGAGGCTCCACTTTGACCAAAAGATACAAAAATTTTGTAAGCAGATACATCCATACTATACGCAGCTGGAGAATCATGAGCCTCTAGAGGGACCCCGTGTGGATTATGGATTGTATATATTAATAATCGGGCTGGGAGCAGTTTCAGCAGCCCTAATCATACTATTCGCCATTAGAGCTGGAAAAAGGAGAAAAGAGCCTGTGAAATCCCCGCAGAGTGAGTACAGGTTGCGACCAGCGACAGAACGCACCATTGCGCCAGCTGAAGCGAAAGAAGCACAGAACAAACTTAGAATGCTGGGATTAGAAAGAGAGATCCTCAGCCACGCCATCAGACGCCTCTACGAAGCGCAGGCGGAGGGAGAGATAACTGAGGAAGAGCGAGAACGCTTGGCAGAGAGATACAAAGAGAGGATGCGAAGGATCAAGAAAGCCATCTCCCGAAGCGAATCAGTCGTTGCATTGCATGAGTTGGAAGAGATGCAAGAAGACCTCGTCGACCTGTTCAACCGTCGCTTCGATGAGCTGAATGAGAAGATCGAGGGCTTTAGGTCAAGCCTTGGAATAAAGCCGGCAGAGGAAGTTTCGGTAGCACCGCCAACTCCAACCCCAGAACCAACTAGAAAAAGAGAAACGAAAGCTCCCAGAAGGCGTAGAGCACCGAAAAAGACAGAGGCTGAGAAAAGGATCGAGGAGATAAAAGCCGAGGTTGAGAAAGTTCTTCAAAGGCTGGGTCAGATCGAGGCTGAGGAATAGTTGAGTTGGATAGAGGAAGCTAGGAAGAAGGCAGCTTCAGAAGCCGTGAAACACTTAAGAGATGGATTCACAGTCGGACTGGGCAGCGGAAACACAGCCGCATACGCCATCAAAGAGATAGGGAGAAAAATTCGACGGGAGAAGTGGAAGATTCTTGGAGTGCCGACATCACATCAGGCGTCCAGGCTTGCTGTGAACTCAGGCATCCCGATGACAACCTTAGAGGAGCACCCCAAACTCGACATCACAATAGACGGAGCAGACCAGATCGACAAAGAACTCAACCTCATCAAAGGAATGGGCGGAGCCCTAACAAGAGAGAAGATCGTCGCCTCAGTAACAAAAGAACTCATAATAGTAGCCGACCAGACGAAACTCGTAGACAGACTTGGAAAGAACCAAACACTACCCATCGAGGTGTTGCCCTTCGCCCTACCAACAGTCACGCTGAGAATAGAGAAGATGAGAGGAAAGCCTGTTCTACGCGAAGGAAGCGGCAAGGTAGGTCCCGTCGTGACTGACAACGGCAACTTTCTAGTAGATACCGATTTCGGACTGATCGAGTCCCCGAAGGAACTGAACCTAGAGCTGAAATCTATTCCTGGCGTGATCGAGACGGGCTTGTTTGTTGATATAGCTGATGTTGTCTACGTGGGGAAGCCTGAGGGCGTTGACAGGCTAAAGAGAGAATAGTACCCATGCCTTCTTATCAGAAAGCTCTATAATTGACTTCTTCAACAATTATGAAGGACGGAAATTGCCGGGGTAGCCTAGCCTGGTTTGGGCGCCAGACTCATAATCTGGAGTGCGTGA
>JBHIEV010000146.1:0-1638 GCA_046760805.1 Bathyarchaeia archaeon | reverse complement strand
TTCGTTTTCCTTTTGGAGTAACTAGTTCGATTTCATCTTTAACTGATTTTCCTCGAGCTATCTTTGCAAGGTCTTTGAGTAGTCTCGGCCAGTATTTCTTGGAGACAAACTTGCGCATATTCTTTCCAATGATTTCATCTTTTTTGAAGCCATATTCTGTAACAGCCTCGTTTATGGTGGTCACGTTTCCTTTCAAGTCAAATATGGCGATGACATCTTGTGCGTTCTCAAAAAGATTCCTATATCTGTCTTCAGAGTCTCTTAACGCTTCTTCGACTTTCTTCCGCTCCGTTATGTCGCGACTGACTCCAACAAGTCCGATAATATTGCCCCGAGCGTCGTAAAGGGGGGCCTTTATGGTTTCGAAGAACGTCTCCTCACCCTTCTCACTGATGGTTTGTTCTTCGAAGCGAAGAATCTCACCTTTCCTTAGCACTTCTTCATCGCTCTTTCGGCATTGCTCGGCCAAATCTGGGGGAAACAACCGTTCATCCGTTTTCCCCACTATCTCCTCTCGCCTCAGACCCACAAGTTGCTCAAAGGCTCTGTTAACCATCAGATTGTGCCTTTCAGCATCCTTGAAATACACTATGTCTGGAATAGCATGGATCAAAGCTTGAAGCCACGCCTTCATCTCCCACAACACGTTTTCGGATCCCTTGTACTCGGTGATGTCTAGTATTTGAGCTATGTTCTTCTCTTCTAGAGCCACCTGTTTCTCTTCATTCAATCCCTCTGCCTCCCTCTATGCTCTTGCCGTTCTATGTTCTGCAAGTCCGAGTCTTCTCCTCGCCTTAGACTTAGTTGCGCTTCCCTTACGTAATCTACGAACTTGAAGTCTTTCTTTTCCTCGAGATTCAACTTCAGTCGCTGGTACAGATCTTTGACTATATACCTCTCAATTACTTCTGCTCCTGGGCCAAAGATGCTATTCAGTGCCTTATCGAACTGCTCAGCCTTTTCAGGAATATCTTCCCTTTTGAGCTGGAATTTTGTCTTAAGATAATAGTATATGACCTTTCTTGGGCTCTCCCCTAGAGTGAGCAGTCCTTCCTCAACCGCTCTGAGTAGCGACTTCTTGAAATTTGGCTTGGCTGTCTCGCACTCTAGAGTCATTGGGTGCGTCGCCAATAAACGAAACTGCATGATATTTCTTAAATCTTATGAATTAATAAACCTTATGCATTTGAAAATCGAATCCACCAAGAGGCTGTATGAAAAAATTACCAATGTTTTCCCCCTTAGAAAAGTTGGTGGTCGGGCGGGCGGGATTTGAACCTGCGACACTCCGGTTTCTGTGCGCTTGGTAGGCTGGGTGATGCCCACCTTTGGTAGGCGTCTACAGCGTCTCCGTCAACCACTATCGAGGCTGGCTCGGAAGCTCTACCAAGCTGAGCTACCGCCCGTTTCCTGACCAGAAATAAGGGAATTGGAACGGATATATTAACTTTGATCCACCCAAAATCAATGAATAACGCATCTCAAAACCTTAATATCTCCTCATAGCCTCAACATCATTGGGCCGGTAGTTCAGTTTGGCATGAATGATGATCAGTTGATCATCTGTGCATACGCCGCCTTCGCGTGCTGAGCCGAGAGAGGCGGAAGCCGCGGGTTCAAATCCCGCCCGGTCCACCA
>JBHIEV010000145.1:0-1719 GCA_046760805.1 Bathyarchaeia archaeon | reverse complement strand
TCTTTAAAGAGAAGGATGTTGAAGCCTTCTACGACCTACAGCCCGAACTTCTAAACGAAATAATCAAGAACTGGGACGAATACAGTAAAAAAGTCACCAAGGTGGTCTAGTTTAGAGAGCATTAACGTCTTGACGGGGTTTCTTTTGTGAAGAAGGTTTACATTCATTCCACGGCTGTTGTTGATAAAACCGCCAAGATAGGAGAGGGCACAAAGGTCTGGCACTTCGTCCACGTGAGGGAAAACGCTGAAATAGGCAGGAATTGTGTGCTCGGACACTCTGTTTACGTGGGCAAAGGAGTGAAGATTGGAGACGGCGTGAAACTCGAGAACCGGGCAACTCTATATCAGGGGGTGAAGATTGAAGACAAGGTTTTCGTAGGACCCCATGTTACTTTTACAAACGACCCATATCCCAGAAGCTTCAGTACGAATTGGAGAATTGTGGAGACGCTCGTGAGAGAAGGAGCATCCATAGGAGCAGGATCGGTTGTGGTGTGTGGTGTCACTATAGGCGAGTATGCAATGATAGGCGCTGGCAGCGTGGTCACAAAGGATATTCCGTCGCACGCCTTAGCATATGGAAACCCGGCTAAAGTCAGGGGTTTCGCGTGTAAATGCGGTGTGGGCCTCAAAAAAGAGGAGGAGAACCGGGAGTTCGTTTTGATGAAGTGTCCCCGTTGCGGTGAAAAATATAAGATGCCAACGGAGATTTATGCAAAAATAGACAGAGATGGATAGTGAAATGAAATGAGGCGGACAATACCCATCGCAAAGCCAGTTTTGGGAGGGGAAGAGGTGGAAGCCGTGAGAAAAGTTTTCGAATCAGCCATTCTGGTCCAGGGAGAGAGAACAAGGCTTTTTGAGAAGGAATTTGCAGAGTACATAGGTGTGGAACACGCTGTCGCCATGGCAAACGGAACCATAGCCTTAGATACAGCTCTTAAGGCTCTCAAGCTAGGTCCCGGCGACGAAGTAGTTACCTCCTCATTCTCCTTCGTAGCCTCCAGCAACTGCGTGCTATATCAAGGGGCAAAACCCGTCTTCGCGGACATAGACCCAAGAACTTTCAACATAGATCCGTTAGATGTTGCCGACAAAATTACCGCAAAGGCCAAGGCAATAATCGTTGTGCACTTGTTCGGTCAACCTGCGGAAATGGATGCCTTGAAGGAAATAGCTGAAGATCATGAAATAGCTTTGGTGGAGGACGCTGCCCAAGCCCATGGAGCTGAATATAAAGGACGGAAGGTAGGCGGTGTAGGGGATATTGGATGCTTCAGCTTCTATGCCACAAAAAACATGACCACAGGCGAAGGAGGTATGATAACCACAAACAGTAGCGAACTGGAGAGAAAGGCTCGTCTGCTCAGAAATCATGGAGAGACAGGAAAGTATCACCATGCCATCCTTGGATACAACTACCGTATGAGCGAGATCACGGCCGCAGTTGGGTTGGTGCAACTGAGGAAACTTGATAAGTTAAATGAGAAGAGAAGGGAGAACTCCGGCCTCCTAACTCGAGGAATCGAAAAGATTTCTGGTCTAACTGCTCCATACGTGAAGGATGATGTTAGACATGTGTTTCATCAATATGTTGTAAGGGTGGAGGATGGTTACTCAATGGAGAGGGACAAGCTTGCTAAGCGTCTGAGGGAGAGGGGGGTAGATGTGGCCGTGCACTATCCAACTCCACTCTATGGGCAACCTCTCTACAGGG
>JBHIEV010000144.1:0-1727 GCA_046760805.1 Bathyarchaeia archaeon | reverse complement strand
CTCTCAAATTCCGCACTGGTGATCACGTTCGGATGGTCGTATCTGTATTTTTTAGTCGCCGACGGATCGTAGAGACTTGCGCCCGTAGCAACAATGACTGCGCCTACATTCAGTTCAACAGGCTCGGGTTTCTGGCTGTAATCAATTGCTCCTCTTTTGCACATTCTTTCGCAAAGTCCACAACCTATACAGGATTTTCGGTCGATAGAGTAGACGAGTGGAACAGCTTGAGGGTACATGACACTGATGGAGCTTTTCTTACTGAGATTTCTGTTGAATGCGTCGAGGGCCCGAACTGGACAGGTTCTCGCACATTCCCCGCAACCGTTGCATTTGTCGGGGTCGACGTATCTTGGCCTCTTTAGCAATTTGACTTTGAAGTCACCGGGAACCCCGCTGAAATCAGTGACATCCGCATTACCGATAATCTCAATGTTTGTA
Source organism: Bathyarchaeia archaeon (assembly GCA_046760805.1). Classification (GTDB taxonomy): domain Archaea; phylum Thermoproteota; class Bathyarchaeia; order Bathyarchaeales; family Bathyarchaeaceae. Next base: position 1,286 of record JBHIEV010000144.1, on the reverse strand, counting down.
TGTCTCCCTGTACTAACCAGCTTTGGTGACAAAATGCACATGGAGCAATCGTTTGTGGGAAAAGTTTTGTCCAGCTGAGGCATCGTTCCTCCGATGCTCGGCTCTTTGTCGACAAGGTAGACTTTGAAACCTGAGTCTGCGAGATCTAATGAGGCTTGAATTCCCGCAATTCCTGCCCCTAAAACCAGCACGGACCCTTTCATCCCTTGGTTCCACCTCTGTGCAAGTATAAGGGGTAGTCATTTTCGAATCCGACGATGTCGACGAGGCCTTCGCTTTTTAGCTGTAGTAGACAGTCAAAGACTTCTTTACTTGGTGTCTTGAGCTTTTCTGAGAGAGTAGGGAGGGAAAGTGGTTTGTCGGTAACGAGCTCCAGAATCAGAAGTTTCAGATATTCTGTATCCACGAAGTTATCCACAACATTCTTGGCATAGCTTGGGTCCAGCTTTTCTCCATATACGTTTTCTTCCTCTGCCAGCACCTCTTTTTTCCCTATCAACCATCGGGCAGGAAATTCGAGGAACATGTTTTCGGCTGCCACCACCTTGTCTATGGTGGGTACGCCGTTTATGACCTCCTTGGAAAGGGGTCCTAGTTGTTTCAATTCTTCCGTGAACTCCCTGATGACTTCTGCGAAAAGCTTTCCTTCCGATGCGGAAATCCAAGCTAATCTGAATCTTTGCGGCGGGATTTTCGTTTTTTCGATGATGCTCGAGACATATTTCATCCTTTCTTCCGCCCGTAGATTTCCCGATATGTAGTGGCAATCTCCTGGATGACAACCGGCCACGACAACACCATCAGCGCCTTTGTGGAACGCTCTAAAAACCAGAAAGGGATCTATCCTACCGCTGCACATCACTTTGATTATTCTCACACTTGTGGGGTACTGGTATCTTGAGACTCCTGCGAGGTCTGCGGCGGCGTAGGAACACCAGTTACATAAAAACGCTATGATTAGAGGCTCAAAGTCCTTCTCCGCCTTATCTTTTTCCATCACACCACCGCCGTTGAATCTATCTGTACTAGAAGTTGTTGGTCAGTGAAATGAGGGGTCTCGATTGCTTTTGTGGGACATGATGCAGCACAAACACCGCAGCCCTTACATGTTGCCGCGATGACCTCGGCTATTCCTTCGTCCCCGACTTGGATTGCGTTGAAGGGGCAGAGCGACTCACATAGTCCGCAGCCTAAGCATTTCTCTTTATCTACGACACTAACCGTTCCCTCGCTGGCCAAATACCCCTTCGAGAGAAGGGTCGTCACCCTAGAAGCTACTGCGCTCG
>JBHIEV010000143.1:0-1769 GCA_046760805.1 Bathyarchaeia archaeon | reverse complement strand
GCGGAAATTCAGAACCAACAAGCTCCAAGGAGACCTAGAAATCGAAACCTTGAACAAAGTTGAAACTCACCCAGACCTCTTCTTTGAAAGAGTTAATGAAATCACAGACAAAATGGCTGAAATCTCACTCTACCTGCTCCAACAAGAAAAATGGGATTTCTTCATGCCCGTCTTCATGGGACTAGACAGAATCCAACACTTCTTCTGGAAATACATCGATCCCACCCATCCAAGTTACGAAACAAGCAAGTATAGCAGTCTTGTGAAAGATTTCTATATCAAGGTCGACAAAATTATAGGCGATTTCGTAAAGGCCGTGGATGAAGAAACTTTAGTTATGGCTGTTTCAGACCACGGATTCTGCCCTGTACACACAGAAGTCATATTAAACAACTACCTAGAAGAACAAGGATTCCTAACCATGAAATCTGAAAAGATAGACGTAGAGAAAAGCAAAGCCATCTCCTACGGATACGGAGACATATGGCTAAACCTCAAAGGAAGAGAGCCGAAAGGCATGATCAACCCAGGCGAAGAATATGAAGAGACAAGAAACCAAATCATTGAATGCCTCAAGGAAGTCACTATAGATGGCGAGAAACCCATTAAAGATGTTAGAAAGAGAGAAGAGCTGTGGTGGGGTCCCTACCTAAATGAAGCCCCAGACCTCAATGTAATTTTTAACATAGGATACCAAGCGGCAAGAAGACCAGAAATCACCAATAAGAACAAACTCAAGCGCTATGTAAACGACAAGCCAAGATGGAGCGGAGGCCACGACGGAACCCACGACCCCGAAGATGTTCCGGGAATCATAGGAATACTTGGACCAGGAATACCCGTTGGAAAAGACATAAAGCTTCATCTCTGGGATGTAGCCCCAACTATACTAAGCCTAATGGACATTCAGATTCCAAACGACATGGACGGAAGACCCTTCAACTTGCAGGACTAGCGCTCTGGAAAGGACATAGCTTTTAAAACACCTCAGCATTATTGTTTCTTGATAAATCATGGCTAAATACGTGAACATATCAATTCCCAAACCCCTCTACGACAGGCTCTACAAGGCGTTGGAAGGAAGCGGCTACCGCAGCCCCACAGAATACATAATATTTCTCATTCGGAAATATCTGCCCGAACTGGAGTCCGAAGATGTCGACAGAAGATTAGAGGCACTTGGATACAAATAGGATGCATAACGGTTATATACGCGAAGCAACACTTAAATATCGTATACACGGACCCCTTTAGTAGCTAACAAGGAGACAGATCCAAGTGAATAATGAAAACTCGCTCGATACCTATTTAGACGAACTGGAGAAGAAAAGCATCGCCATCATAAGAGAAGCCAAAGCCCAATTCAAAAATCCAGCAGCCCTCTGGAGCACAGGAAAAGACTCCACGGCAACTATATGGCTATGCAAAAAAGCCTTCTTCGGAAACATCCCCTTTCCAGTCATACACATTGACACAGGATGCAAGTTCCCCGAGATCTACAAGTTCAGAGACAAACTAGCCAAGGAGTGGAGCCTCAATCTGATAGTTGCAAGAAACGAAGAAGCTATGAAAAGGGGTGTTTCACCTGAAAAAGACCGATTCGAATGTTGCACCTTACTGAAAACACAAGCCCTAAAAGATCTTATCGAGAAAGAGAAATTCGATGCCCTATTCCTTGCAATCCGAAGAGACGAGCACGGAATAAGAGCCAAAGAAAGATATTACTCTCCAAGAGACAACGACTTCAAGTGGAACTACAAAGATCAGCC
>JBHIEV010000142.1:0-1821 GCA_046760805.1 Bathyarchaeia archaeon | reverse complement strand
TGGTGGACCGGGCGGGATTTGAACCCGCGTCCTCCTGGATGCAAGCCAGGCGTTCATACCAAGCTGAACTACCGGCCCATACAGAGTCATGAGCCCGACACGAACTAAACTCTTTCTATAAGTGTGCCAAAGGTTGAGAACGCCACTCGATGAATCTCTTACTTTATTTTACATCGGGGTATTTCTCTCTTATCTTGGCGTCGGCCATTCTGGCAATCATCTTCTTAGAGATCAACACATAGGGAACTCCTTTGAGATCCGCAAGGTCTGCAGGTTTCTGGTCTTGAGTCAAAATCAACAGTCCCTTCCTCTCAGCATACTCTATGATCTTCTTATCCTCTGCACCCTTCAATCCTGCATCATGCACAGTCACCACGTCCCAACCTAAGGTCTCGAAGTATTCTTTAAGACCCGTGTACATCTCGTCAAGAAGAAGCTTCAAAGCGTCTTCCTCTCCGCAACTCACATCCGAATTCGATGATCCACGCCTAGGCTACCAGAGCACGAATATTCTTAAGGGCGTCTAGAACCAGAAATGTTTCGGTCTCCGGCTCTCTTCTTCCCCAGCTTCCATCTCTATTCTGTCTCTTCACGACTGATGGGCCCGCCTTTTCTAGTTGCTTCTTTGCTGAAGTATGTTGGGTTCTGGATAGGGCGTGGAAGGTATGGTAGAAGGGGAAGCCTTTCCACGCTCCCGTTCTGGTTTGTCGCTCAGCCAGATACTTCAAGCCACTCTCAACCTGTTTGGACTCCCTGCTCAATGGATGCTCAATTAACATGCGTAACACGTTGATTGTGCACCACGAACCGCACCAGTCGGGTCTCCAGAACCGGAGATACGACTCTACTGTTCTTCGAACCCTTTTATTCTCGTCAAAGCCGAAGAGGCAAAAGAGATGGACTGCGTAAGTTGTTTGATAGAAGATCGTGCAGCCTGGTCCGAATTCTCCGTAGAATGTTGAGCGCATTGTGGAAGGATCTTTTCTGTTGTTTGAGTGGAAAAACCCGGGATAGCCTCGATATTGGTGTCTCTGGATTGACAGAAGCCACTCTAACCCTTTTTTGACGCTTTTATCCCTTGCGTCATAGCCTAGAAGGGCAAGGTTCCAGAGATTATTGGCCGTGCTCACAAATAGTTGGTCCCAACTTCCGTCAGCTGCCTGATTGGCTATTATACTCTTATAGAGTTCATTCTTCAAGGCGATATCAGCTTTGTTTTCCTTCCTAAATACGTCTCTCCTAAGGTAAACGCCTATGGGCGATTCCAGATTTGCGGCATAATTCAGTGGATCGACCTCCAGCTGGTTTAATACCTTTTCCATAGGGATCACGGGTTAGAAGTGGCTTCAGCCTTGTTATAAATTCTTTCTGGAATTCGAAAGCGACGTAAGTGGCGAGTATGTACACGCTAGCGGTGAAAGATGAAGGGGGCTCTTAGGTGGGTGGGAGAGAGGCCTTTGCCTCCTCGCATCCGTCCATACTATAGTACAGGATGTTCTAAAACATAGGATTAAGTAGCTTCGTGATCCCGATCTTAAGGGGGATGAACTGTGAATGTGTGGGAAAGAACAGGATCGAAATTCTTGAAGATTGCAGGCTACTTGGTTCCTCTTGTTCAATCAGTGCCTGCTTGGGCTGGGCTGATGACACTTCCATTCGCTGGTTATTTAATCTTGATTTTCGCAAACCTTCCAGTCAACCTTTCCAGAGCGTTATCTGACTTCTTTGTACCCTTCCTTATTCCAGAGAAGGCATCAGTCACCATAGGTCTCTTGATTCTTGTTTACTCTGTGGCTCATCTGAGAATAAAGAGACACGAAG
>JBHIEV010000141.1:0-1822 GCA_046760805.1 Bathyarchaeia archaeon | reverse complement strand
GTCCAAAAGAGATTGACTGCTCGACTGCGCTAGATAACGAGCGCAGCCTCATAGTAGAAGAGGGCGTCCTTGTGCCGAGAACTGCGAAAGACGTGCTGACCAGTGTATTCAAGTATCACAATCCTGTACGTATGTCCCCAGGAAAGAGAACAGAGTGGAGCAAGGGGCTAGAAATCAAAGAGCTTCCAATGGTCGGAAAGACGGATGTCCTATACTTTGTAGGCTGCCTACCATCCTATGATGCGAGGAGTCAAGAAACCGCTAGGTCCATAGCAGAAGTATTTAGGAGGATGAATGTCGACTTTGCAATCTTAGGAAACGAAGAGTGGTGCTGCGGGGATCACATACTGCGACTTGGCGAAAAGGGTTTATTCGAGATGCTTGCAGAGCATAATGCTTCTCTTTTTGAAAAATACAGTTTTGACAGGATTGTGACGATATCACCCCACTGCTACCATGCCTTCAAGAACGACAAGCCGTATACGGACATCGGGCTTAACGTCCAGCACTATACCCAATTCCTTTCCGAAGCCGTCAAGAACGGAAGGCTTAAACCCACTAGAGCAGTTGAGAAGAGAGTCACCTATCACGATCCATGCTTCCTAGGCAAGCGAAGCAATATCTATGACGAGCCAAGGAAGATATTAAAATCGATACCTGGTTTAGAACTCCTTGAAATGGGAAGAACAAGAGAAAATAGCTTTTGCTGCGGCGGAGGAGCTGGAAGAGTTTGGACAGAGGAGGCAACCCCTGAAAAGCGACCCTGTGTGAACAGGGCTAAAGAGGCTCTCGAGCTCGGAGTTGAGGTTATAGCCACAGCCTGTCCGTTCTGCGTAACCACTCTGGAAGATGCAGTGAAGGTCTTAGATGCAGAAGGTAAAATTGTTGTGAGAGACGTATCGGAGCTCGTGAGGGAAGCATTGTAACGCATGCTGCTCTCAATGGATGTGGGGGCAGGGTAAGGTCCTTCTCGCCGTCCTTTACAAGGGACACCGAATTTCTCTTCCCCATTTTTCAACTTATTTCCAGATTTCAAAAATGGTTGCTAACCAGCCTTTCTGAGGCCGTTCTCAATGATTGCTTGGCTCGGGTGATACTTTATGGACTTCAAAAATGTAAATGATGGCTACGAGGATGGCGGCTACTGTAATGAGAGTTAATAGAGGAGCAGATCTTGCCAGGGAAATGGAGACCTCAAGATATTGGCTTGCTTTTTCAGTATCACCCTTTTCGAGGTAGGTTAACCCTTGTTTGTAGAGATATTCTGCTAGGAATCTATAGGGTTGAAATGCTGGGCTTAACCCATACACCGCCCTTTCCGCTTCGTCGACGAGTGCCGGAAGGCTATACAGGTCAACTATATCGAATCCCAATTTTCTGAGGTCAGGAGCCACCGAAGTGTCAGCGGCTAAACTTAAGTAGTACCCAAGAACGCTGTTGTCCTCCACCTCTTTTCCCTCTATCAACTCAAAGAAGCGCTCGTAATAGTCAAGCCCGCCATACTTCTTGGCTAGTTTACTGACAATATGATATGAGGCCACGTAGAGGGCAGTTACGTCCACTGGTTGGGTCTCAGGCTTCCATTCTTGTAGAAAGCTGAAGTCTTCGCCATAAGGAGCGAGTTGCAATGCGCCTACCCTAAGCCTGTCTCTCTCCGTCGATGCCCCCATGTAGCCCAGCTCATCAGCGACTTCAATGCTAATATACTGTGCCATGCCTTCATGAAACCAGAGAAAATCGCTGGGGGATAGCCCTGCCTTAAACAAAAAGTGGTGGACAAGCTCGTGCAGTGCAATCACCTCGAGAGTTCCCCTCACAAACC
>JBHIEV010000140.1:0-1968 GCA_046760805.1 Bathyarchaeia archaeon | reverse complement strand
TGGAATGTTCCTTTAGCTGGGTCGACCTGTCCCCCTCTGCTAGATTTCACATACACGCCATGATCTATGTCCTCTACCATTTCGTCGAAGGTGTAGTCACCCTTTTCGATGTAGGTGTTGCTCATTCTGATGATTGGTCTGAAGGCATACGATTGGGCTCTTGCTCCGCCATTTGGGACCATTTTTAGTTTTGCTGCAACTTCTCGGTTGGTGATGTAGTCCTTTAGAATACCCCGATCTATCAGAAGTCTCTTCTTAGTTGGAACTCCCTCCATATCGTATTTGAGGCTTCCCCAGCCACCTGGATATGTCGAGTCATCATAGATTGTGACGTGTTCTGATCCTATCCTCTCCCCTATTCTCCCTCGAAGTATAGACCTTCCCGTGGCGACCGAATCTCCTTCGCACGCGTGGCCAACGGCTTCATGAGCGAAAGTTCCTGCGAGTTTTGGGTCGATAACAACAGTGAATCTTCCGCTTGGAGCTGGTTTTGCTTTAAGCAGGTTGACGGCTCTCTCTGCGGTTTTGGTGGCCATTTCCTTGACGTCCAGTTTGTCAAATATCTCAAAGCCCCCAGGAAGCCCTATTCTGTCAACACAAGACGTGATCTTTTCCGCGTCCTTAGCAACAGTCAAAACCGCTGCAGTAGCCCTGCTTGGCTTCATGGATATTCTTGTTCCTTCACTTGTCGCGATAATTCTCTCTCCAGAAGACTCACCATAAACCGCGGTGACGCTGACGATTTTCTGGCTGTAACTCCTTGCTGTTTCACATATCTCTGCAACCAACCCCATTTTCTCGCTCATCTCGACTTTTGGAAACGGGGTCTTAGCAGGCGTCAAGACTTTGTCTTCATGAGTCTGGACTGGGCTTAGCTCAGCTTTTTCCTTTATCCTTGCGGATGTCGCCTTCGCCGCCTTTACCGCGTTCTCTACAGCAGTCTTCATCTCTTCCTCCTTGAGTGAGCTGGTTGATGCAAATCCCCAAGCGCCTTTGTATAACGTTCTGATTCCGAGGCCTTGATCCACTCCGCTGATGACGTATTCGAAGTGGTCTCCGACCATTCTTATGTTTGTCGAATCCATTCGTTCTACTCTAACATCCGCGTATTTTGCTTCCCGCTTCAAAGCTAAGTCTATAGCCTTCTCGGCTATGTTTAACAACAATATCCCTCTCTTGAATGATACCCTTTAGAATTGACATCATATATATCTTAGTTGCTACCAGCGTAAGGAATCAGGCATAGAAATCGAAGCACTTCATCTCCCGCATTTTCGAAGTGATGGGGGATGTTTGGTGGAATAAGGATTGCGTAGCCGGGGCTTACGCGCCTCTTCTCGTCTCCACAGACAACCATTCCTTGTCCATTTAGGATGAAGACTTCATGTTCCCAGTTGTGGGTGTGGTGTGCTGACCGTCCCTCTGGCGCGATCTCGAAGCATCTCATGGCAAAATTCTCTGCGCCATCATCCTTCGTTATCAGCCACCTGACCTGAATCTTCTTGAATCCAGGTTCTTTCACGTCTTCGCTCTCTATCTCTGTGAGGTGAACAGCCTTGAATCCCAAAGAAATCACCTTTTGATTGTGGTCTTAGACTTTTATAAATCGACCGTATGTAAACTTTGTCGTGGACTAGTTTGGTTGACACCTACTCCAAGGAAGTTGTGAAAGAGTTTGTTCTTCAAAGGCTGAGATTAACGCCTAATTCCCTTGGAAAGAGCAAAGAAGATGTTCCTCTCGTTGTCCGTGCGATCGGTGGTCTCCAATACGGTGGTCACAAAATCGAACTCTTTAATCGTTTTGAGGATTTTAGGTCGGAATGGTTCGATTATTGGTGTGAAAATTATGTGCTAATTGAAGGGCATGTTTTGCGTGGAGCCTTGAGAATCGTGAATGTTGATGAGTATCCATACTATTTTGAGGCAACGAGAAGCGTAGCTCGTAGAAGAACCTATCATAGATGCCCT
>JBHIEV010000139.1:0-2009 GCA_046760805.1 Bathyarchaeia archaeon | reverse complement strand
GCATAAACAAGGCCTTTACTTGCTGGATTCCTCGCATTCCTCTAATTCTTCCAATTAGGTCTAGTATTCTCTGATAATTTCCTTCGGCAATGAAAATCTCGAGGCAGTATTTTTCGCCTATGTGTCTATGAACGTTTTCAACAACTACATCATCAAATTCGTGCCTCACTTCACCCACCTTTAGGTCTACATCCTTCCTAGCGTAATCACACGTAATCATTATGGTGGTAGCTACATTTCCAGTTTCTATTTTAGCGAGTTCTGACTCAGCCATGAGGCTTCTTATGGCATCTCGGAAAGCTTCTGATCTGCTGTAGTATCCTCTTGTTTTCATAAACTCATCAAACTTCTTCAAAAGCTCACTAGGCAACGTCACACTCACAACGGTCATTGTTCTTTCCTCAAACATATTATTAACATATGGAACCTTTTCTATTTTTCTATTAATATTTCTTACGTAATTTTTAGCACTAACTTAATACCAAGCCTCGTGAAAGTAACAGTCATGGAAGCGTCTCCAAGCATCATGGGAGGAGAGCTATAAAAATGAACAATGTCCGAGAAGAATTCGAGGAAGGAAAAAAGGCACCGTGGATATACCTAGCTGTAGGACTGGGGCTAACAATTCTTTTATCAACTTTGCTTGATTGGCTGACTAATGGTATCCCATTAGGCTTTAACCTACCGTTGTTGAATGAGCCAGCAACAATCTCCAGAATACTCTATCTTGCATCAATTACTTCGGTCGCATCCTACGTGGGGTACATGGGCTTAAAAGAACTCGTTGTTGAAAGGCGGTTTTCTGTAGAGTTTCTGATGGCAGTTGCCGCACTAGGCGCTACATACTTAGACTTCTTGTTTGAAGGCGCCACAGTACTGTTCCTATACTCATTAGCAGAATATTTCGAAGATTATATCGAGGACAGAGCTAGGAAGACTGTCGAAAAACTGTCCTCGTACATGCCGGAAGAAACAACGGTGATAGACGCGGGTTTCGAGAAAAAAATGAGCGTAAAGCAAGTAAAGTCTGGAATGACAATCTTGGTTAGACCTGGCGAAAGAATACCCCTAGACGGCATCGTGATTGACGGTTCCTCCAATGTTGATCAATCCTTGGTAACTGGCGAATCTGTTCCAGTTTTCAAGAAAAAGGGCGACGCTGTTTACGCGGGCACATTGAACACTGATGGAGTTCTTAAAGTTGAGGTTGCTAAAGAGGCTGGAGAAACTCTTGTATCAAAAATCGTAGAGCTCGTTATAGAATCAAGGAAGAGAAAGGCGACTATGGAGAGACTCATTGACAGATTCGCTAGAGTGTATGTGCCTATCATTGTTGCTTTAGCTGTGTTTACTGCTGTGTTCATGCCCCGTATTGTTGGAGGACCGTACCAACCGTGGCTCTATAGATCTCTGATACTTCTTGTAGTTTCTTGCCCAAGCGCCTTTGTGGTCTCCGTGCCAGCGACGTTTTTTGCAGCCATAGCATCAGCGGCAAAGAAGGGGATATTAATCAAGGGTGGTGTTTACATAGAAAAGATGGCCAAGGTGAAGGCAGTTGTTTTTGACAAAACAGGCACCCTTACACTCGGTAGACTTGGTGTGAAAGAGATCAACTGTTTCGGTGTGAACAACGACCAAAGAGCGCTAAAGTATGCAGCCGCTCTGGAGCAGTTTTCTAATCACCCTATTGCAGAGAGCATCGTTAGGAAAGCATCGGAACTAGACTTGGAGTTTCGCAAGTTAGACGTTGAAGACTTGAAGGAAATCTCGGGCAAAGGTGTTGTCGGTTGGGTTGCTGGATGCCGAGTGGCTGTGGGCAACAAAGAGTTAATGAAGAAAATGGGAGTGAATCGAGAGTTGACTCAAATCGAAAACGATAGACATACCAGAGTGTATGTATCCATAGACCAGTGTGCACCACCCACATTTTGTCTGGTTGACGAAGTCAGAAGCGATGCGGCTGACGCCGTTAAGGCGCTGAGAGAAAGAGGCATCTACACAGCCATGTT
>JBHIEV010000138.1:0-2025 GCA_046760805.1 Bathyarchaeia archaeon | reverse complement strand
ACAGGGTCTTCGACATAGGGTGTTCCCATTTTTTTAGCCCAGGCGAGAGCCATTTCTTCCTGTTCTGGTGTTAGCTTAATCTTTTCTTTTCTCACTTTGATGGTGAGGCCTTTTCCTTCGTGTCGGGGTGGAATTAGGACGCCGTTATGGTGTAGTTGTTTCATTTGGGTTCTCCGCTTGGTTAGATTCTTATACGGGGGAAGGGAGAGGACTTAAACTTTGCTTCCTTAGAATTCATGTTTTGAGGTTTTTAGTGTATAGAAATATCTCTTATGTTCTGAAGTGTATCGAGTTGTTCAATTTTGGTGAAGAGGAATGTGTTTCTGAGGTGGCTTGGGTCTTGGAAAAAGTTACCTAAATAATTAATAAGTTGGGAGTTATGTTAATTTAACCTTTGAAAGGGGGAATTTGATGAGTTTAGTTTTTGAGCAGATGCATAGGTTCTTTAACCCTAATTCGGTGGCTGTTGTTGGTGCCTCTAGAAGGATTATGAAGGCTGGACATGTTATTTTCAAAAATTTTGTGGACAATAAGCGGAGAGGAGTTTTCAAAGGAGAGTTGTATCCGGTTAATCCGCATGAAGATCAGATTCTTGGGTATAAGTGTTATTCGTCGATAACTGAAATTATGGGTGAAGTTGAATTAGTCGTTATTGCAGTTCCAGCAAGGTTTGTTCCAAAGGTTATGGAAGATGCAGCCAAGAAAAAAGTTAAGGTAGTAGCCATTATCAGCGGCGGCTTTGGTGAAGTTGGAAACCATGAGCTTGAGAAGCGAGTGGAAACAATAGCTGAAGAGGCTGGGATTAGAGTTTTGGGGCCCAACTGTTTGGGGGTTTATGATTCAAGAACTGGTGTTGACATGCTTTTTCTGCCTGAAACTAAGGTTCTTACGACTGGAGATGAGGTGGTTGCTACTCCTCGTCCGATGCCTGGTTCGATTGCTATAGTTACGCAGAGTGGAGCCTTCGGTGTTGCAGCTCTTGACTATCTTGCTGGTCGTCAATTGGGGTTAAGTAAGTTTGTCAGTTTTGGGAACAAGATTGATGTAAATGAGTCGGAGATGTTGGAATACTTTCTTCATGACGAGGAGACACGGGTTATTTTGTTGTATGCTGAAAGCATTGAGGCTGGTAGAGACTTCATGGATGTTGCTAAGAGGGTGACGATGGAGAAGCCGATTGTTGCTTTGAAGTCGGGTAGAACTGAGGCTGGGATTCGAGCGGCTTTGTCGCATACTGGAGCTATTGCAGGTACCGATAGAATCTATGACAGTGTGTTCTGGCAAGTTGGTGTTCTAAGAGCGAAGGATATGGAGGAATTCTTCGATGCAGGCAAAGCCTTGGCGTTTCAGCCTCCAGCTGCGGGTAGAAACGTGGCTATTATCACTAGTGCGGGTGGTCCTGCTATTATGGCGGCGGATGAGTGTGAATCGAGGGGTGTTCGTGTGAAGAGGTTTTCTGATGAAACTATTGCGAAGTTTGAGGCTTTGAAGAAGGCTGGTAAGATTCCTTCGTTTGCTACTAATCTTAATCCTCTTGATCTTACTGGTTCTGTGACGTCGGAGATGTTTGTTGAGGGAATGAAGATTCTTCTTGAAGACCCTGAGGTTCACAGTATAATTGTTATCGGCTTGCATCATGCGCCGGCTTTGCAAGAGGATTTTGTGGATCGCATAGCTGATTTGGCGAAGAATTACGTTAAGCCTGTTGTTGCTTGTGATATAGGTGAAACTGAGATGGCTCTTTATATTCGGTTTAGGTTTGACAAGCAGGGGATTCCAGCGTATTTTTCGCCGGAGGATGCTGCGAGGGCTGTGATTGCGCTTGTTGATTATGGGCAGTATCTTAAAAAGATTGGCGGTTTTGAGCGGTATGTGGAGCGATTTAAGGCTAATAAAGCATAATTTGTGTTTTTCTTATGTTTGTGAGCGGGTTTTTAGCCATTTGGCAACTTTTTGGAATAGTGGGCTTTGGCTCATGTCGATGACTGGGACCATTATTTTTTCTTTGGTTTCAATTATTGGGCG
>JBHIEV010000137.1:0-2061 GCA_046760805.1 Bathyarchaeia archaeon | reverse complement strand
CCCGGCACCAAAAACTTTCTCTTTTACAGAAGAGAATGTTAATTGAAAGAAAACACATTGTTCGGAGCTTGGTTTGGGGTTTGTTGTTGGTTTAGGGCTTGTAGTAGGCTGGGGTTTGAATTCTCCGTTTTTCATCTTTCATGAAAGTTGTAACTGATTCCTCCGCAAATCATAAAAAACTCGATAGGCTTTTTGATGACCTTGGGTATGGTGCATGTCCACTGTTAAGGAATATGCTCTTGATTGGATCGAGAATAACAAGACGCGGTTCATTCAGATGAGCGACAAGATCTGGGAATTTGCTGAATTAGGTTTGGTTGAGTTTAAATCTTCAACGCTTCTAGTAGACGAGTTGGAGAAGCATAGTTTTAGGGTTGAACGCGGGATTGCGGACATGCCAACAGCTTTCATCGCTACTTGGGGAGAGGGAAAACCGGTCATAGGAATAATGGGCGAATATGATGCACTACCAGGACTATCGCAGAAAAAGGTCCCATGGGAAGAACCGTTTCAGCCAGGAAAACCAGGACATGGATGTGGACACAACATTCACGGAACAAGTGGCATGGCAGCAGCGTTAGCAGTAAAAAAGGCTTTGGAAAAGTTCAAAATAGACGGCACCATTAAGTTCTTCGGGTGCCCGGCGGAAGAGAATTTCTCAGGTAAGGTGTACATCGTTAGGGACGGATATTTCAGTGATGTTGACGCCGCAATTAGTCATCACCCAGATGACATGAACGAAACTCCCTTGAGAAGCAACTTGGCTGTTAACTCGGCTAAGTTTCACTTTTATGGTAGATCTTCCCATGCTGGTGCTTCCCCTGAGCAAGGCAGAAGCGCACTGGACGCTGCGGAATTGATGAATATAGGTGTTAACTATCTGAGGGAACATGTAATCCAAGATGCGAGAATACACTATGTAATCGAAAAAGGCGGAAAGCAGCCTAATATAGTACCGTCGTACGCCAGAAGCTGGTACTATGTAAGAGCTCCAGAGAGAGATCAAATGGAGTTCATATACAATTGGATTCTAGATATCGCAAAAGGAGCAGCAACTATGACAAGAACCAAGATGAAAATAGACTTCGTAGAAGGGAGTTATAACTTGATACCCAATAAGACCATCGCGGACATCATTGTTAAGAATATGCGTGAAATCGGGCTTCCCAAACATAGTGAGGAAGATTTGAAATTTGCGAAGGAAATTGCCAGAACAATCACTCTTGAAATGAAGATGGCCCAATTGAAGAAATCAAAACGTCCTGAATGGGAGAGACTTGTAGACAAACTAATAGACGACGAGATTCCTGAACCTTGGGGTGAAGGTGAAGTCAGCCATGGCAGCACCGACGTAGCCGACGTCAGTTGGCAGACACCCACTGTAGAATTCAGTACTGCTACCTGGGTTTTAGGCACTCCTGCACATTCATGGCAAGCCGTGGCACAGAACGGAGTCGGACTTGGACATACATCATTAATCTTCGCGGCGAAGGTAATGGCTGCTACGGCTATTGATCTACTGACAAGTCAAGATACTTTATTCAAAGCGAGAGAGGAACATAAGCGAAGAATAGGAAAGAAGAAATACAAGTCACCAATACCGGCGGATCAAAAGCCTCCTCTCGACGTGTGGAAAAGGTAGTGTCTACGTTTCCTTGTGTCCATTCCTGAGAGATCTAAGGTTTGTTTCAAAGATGTTCTTGTGCGAACACATGAGAAAAAGAGAGGTTTACTTGCGTAAATCGGTTTGTGATGTTTTTTGGAAACTTTAATTTGGATGTTTGTTAGATGTGGCTGTTGGCGGGGGTGTCCGAGTCTGGTCAAAGGAGACAGGCTTAGGACCTGTTGGCGAAGGCCTGCGTGGGTTCAAACCCCACCCCCCGCACTTTTGCACAAGATTTGCGCGCGGATTTAATAGATAAAAGGAATTATTTTGTTAGCTTTTTTCATGTATTCTCGATATTCATCTCCAAATTTTTCTAGAAGCATACTCTCCTCGATTCTTGTTCTATACAGAAAACAAGGAATGAGGACTAGCATTAGTAAAAAACCGTAAAGGCT
>JBHIEV010000136.1:0-2067 GCA_046760805.1 Bathyarchaeia archaeon | reverse complement strand
TCAGGTTGACGATTTTTTGTTTCATAATTGATGTCTAAAAGCCAGAAGGTTTTTTTCATTAACTTCCCTACGAAATAGGGTGAAACATGTTTTTTAATGCTTTTTGATAATTAGCCTCATGGCGTGTGGCTTTGGTTGACAGATGCTATTCCTTCTACTTAAGGGAAAAGAAAGCTGAGATGAACACTATCAAGATAAATGATAAGGCGGCGGCGACTACAGATCTTACAGTTGAGATTTTGTAGTTTTCGCTGGCAGCGATTATAAGGAGAACAATAGACCATAGTCTGAAGATCGTGAAGGTGTCCACTGCAGCATTTCCAATCATGTTAAGAAGCCGATAGGCTGATATATGAAGACCTCCTACAAGTTGGAGTACTTCTTCACCTACTAACAATGAGTATGCTAGACGGAGTATCTGCTGTATGAGGAGAGGTGTTGAGGCGTACCCGACTAGCGTCATCATGGTCTTGAATGATCCCTTTCCTCGAAGAACGCTCGCAAACCCGTGAATGAGAACCGAGCTTATGAACCAGGTTCCGAAAACGCCGATCAACGCCGTAACCGCACTCATGATTATCGACGCTTGGCGGATTTGTTCAGAGCTGACAGGAATTACTTCTCCTGGAAAAAACTCCTCCAACTGCTGAGTGAAGAACGTGAGAGGAAGCTTACTCATGTAATTGAAACTTGCCCACGCAGCAACGATGGCTATCACCAAGATTTGTGCGGTCCCCTTTACGAGACTTGGCTTCTTCAGTATCGACTTGAACGTGCTTTGAGGAGATGTCAAGCATCCTACGATCTCTCTTTTGAAACTCAATTTTGCACTTTCTCTGCTATTCATATCTCAGAGCCTCCACAGGAGCTAGTTTTGATGCCTTCCTAGAAGGGTACAGCCCAGACAAGGTTCCAGTTACAACTGCAAACACTATTCCAACTATTCCAACTTCCAGTGATGGCACAGCTCTTAGAGGAGCATCCATCCAAATCCTCAATACGGCTGATACTATCTCGCCGAGGAAAACCCCGAAGACCACGCCGATCACTCCTCCGATCAATCCTGTCAAGAGGGATTCGGTGAGGAACATTGTCAAAATATCTCTGCTCTTCGCGCCTAGCGCCTTCATCACACCGATCTCGCGTGTCCGCTCCATGACTGAGATCGTCATAGTGTTAATGACAGCAATCCCCGCAACAACCAAGGATATTGCAGCTATCCCACCAAGTATCGCCTCCATCATCGTCATTACGTTTCTCACCATCTCCGTAATAACTTGGGACGACAGTACCATCACACCTTCGCCGAGTTCATCCTGGACTTCTGTTGTGATCTTATCGACTGATTCTATGCTTTCGGCTTTTATTATGATCTGGTCGACTGTATTGCCTGTATGGAAAATCCGTTGTGCTGTTGTGAAGGTGGCGAATATTTGGGTATCTGCAGAGCCAAACATCATTCCACCTCCGATTTCCTCCAAAATACCAGTCACTCTAAGAGTAACCGTCTCTCTTTCTTCCTGTCCAGCAATGTCCAGCGTTACACGATCTCCAAGGCGTGCTATGGGCTCTTCAAGGTGTTGAGGGTGGGCAACCCTAGCTCCTAGTACTGTAGACATACCATCGCTTCCTCGTAGGAACCTGCCCTCTTCCACGTCAACGGTTCGGAAAGCTTGGGTATACTCTTCGGGTACCATGCCTGTAACTGTCACAAAGTCTGAGTAATGACCTATTTTGATTTGCACCGTTTTGCTGATCACTGGAGTTGCTATAGCTACGCCAGATTTTCTTTCTATTCGGTCGATGTCTCTCAAAGTTAGAGTAGTTCCACGCCCTAGCCCAGCCGCTCCATCTCCTTGTTCAGCCATCCCCATGAAACTTCCAGGAATAACGATTATCGTTTTGGGATCCAAGATTTCCAACTGCTCGTTAATGGACACGCTCACCCCTTCCGTGATGGAGAGGAGGGCCACTATGGCTGAAATGCCTATCAAAATACCTAGAACATTCAGGCCTACTCTGAACTTACGCTCCTTTATCCCATCCACAGCCATGAAAACTATATCC
>JBHIEV010000135.1:0-2082 GCA_046760805.1 Bathyarchaeia archaeon | reverse complement strand
TCGCCAAGGCAAACGAAGAGATCCAAAATTTTCTAAAAAACATCTCGTTGCTCAACGCAACCAACCACCAATCGCCAACATCCATATGAAAAAGCTGTTTTTCAATCCCAGTCATGTGACTTCCACTGTTTATGCAGTGAGGGGTATAACAACGGTTAAACTGGGAAAAATATTTATGCTGAGAGCCTGATTGAACTACGGTTTTCTCTTATGAGAGGAGAGAGGATTTCAACAGGGATTGTGGGCTTCGACCCGTTTATTAATGGCGGTTTTCTTAAAGGCAGTCTGAACATGGTGGCTGGCAATCCAGGCACTGGAAAAACAATTTTTGCAGCTCAATTCATGTATCATGGTGCAAAGCACGGTGAACCTGGAGTTTACGTCTCTTTCGCTGAGAGTGCTGAAACATTCAGAGCGGCTATGCTTGGTTTAGGATTAGACTTCAGGCCGTTGGAGAAACTGGGAAGGTTCAAGTTTCTTGACTTGGTGACTGTGAAGAAAGAGGGCGTCTCGGTGATCTTCAGGAGGATTATGGATGAGATCGAATCTACGAAGGCTAAGAGGCTGGTGATAGACTCCTACACGGTTCTGGCTCAAGCTTTCGAAGAGAAGATTGAGGCAAGGGTGATGGTTCACGACATTCTGGGAAAAATAGTGAGGCAGCTGGGATGTACGATCTTAATTATAGTGGAAGTACCCGTTGGACATGGAGACATTGGGCTGGGCGTCGAGGAGTTTGTTGCTGACAGCATCATCGAACTCTCCCATGATGTAAGTGGAGTCTACCCCAGAAGAAGAATTAGAGTACGCAAGATGAGAGGGACAGCGCACACGCCCTACACAAATGATTTCATCATCAAATCGGGTATTGGAATTGAACTGATCCCTATTCACCGTCCATCAGCAGAAAAAGTTGAGAAAGCAGTCTCAACTGGAATTCCTCAGGTAGATGAAATGCTGGGCGGAGGAATTCCATACGGTTCCCTCTACTTGTTTGAGATCGATTCAGGCATCGACCAGTTGAGTTACGAGACAAACTTCCTGAGAAGTGTCGTAATAGCAAAGGATGTATACGTTCAGATAATTAACAGCACCCTCAGCCCGAGGAAGATTCTACGTGGCGTTGACTTGGCGGGTATCCGGGGGCAGTTCGACAAGGCGGTTAAGGAGGGAGACATTGTGCTTTTAGACCCTTTCGACAGAGAACTTACGGAAGAGATGAGGCGGTATGTTACTTCAATAGTGGGATTCAGCTCTGAAAAAATCGTTTACACGCTTGAAGCCATGTTTAGGCGTTTTTCGAGTGAGGGGAAGAGCGTAAGGTTGGAGTCAGACATATCTGACATGGTTGCCGTAATCGGCGTTGAGGCATTCCTACATATCTTCCCTCGCTTCGTCGCCTACGTTAAAGAATATGATGGCGTGTGGCTTGGCACGTTCAAGCCAGAAACTGTCAGCCAGCAGTTAGCTCAGAAGGTTCGAAGCACAGCAGAGGGGATCATAAAAGTCTGGAGCGAAGGCAACTACCACTTCATCCAAGTGATAAAAAGTAAGAACAAGATCTACAGCCGCCCTCTAAGATACATCGAGACCAACAAAAGACCCTTTATCAAAATCATAGATTAGCGAAAGGTTGTTAACATTATTGGTGAAACCAAAAAGGGACAGAACACAACTGAACAAGCGAAAGCCAGTACCGTTCAACAAGGTTTTGATTGAGGCTGTGAATCAAGGGTTGAAGGCCATTCTGGGGAAGTCCGGTGCCACGGTTGTTCTCCACCATCTGAAGAGCAGTTTCTCCATAAGTATGGAGCAGATTTCTGAGAAAACCGCCAGCTTCGCAGCTGGACTGGAAGATCTTTTCGGGAAAGAGGGTGCCTCGATAATTGAGGCAAGCATCGTTGAAGAGTTATACACGAAACTCGGGCTAAGTTATCAAAGGATTAACGGTTACAGTTTCGAAGACTACGTGAAGCAAGCGGAGAAGAAGCAAAGATAAGCTCTAAACATTAAAAGGGCGGCGTGCATTTTGCCATTCGTCCTTTTGTGCACCTACACAAACAATGTTGCTGTATGTGTGTG
>JBHIEV010000134.1:0-2138 GCA_046760805.1 Bathyarchaeia archaeon | reverse complement strand
GGTTGAATCCCTATCTTTTTGAGTTCTGCAACATCCGAGAACAATGCTCATGGGTGCACCGTAGACAGAAAGAAAGAGCGACAGAAAAGGCAAAGACCCTCATAGAGATGGCGGTTGCCAAGGCAAAACTGTTGAAGCCCCTACAAAGACAGCTGATCCCGCTGAACCAAAAAGTACTCGTCATCGGAGGCGGCGTATCAGGAATGACTGCAAGTCTCGACATCGCAGCACAAGGATTCGAAGTCTATCTTGTCGAAAAGAGCAATAAACTCGGCGGTTTTCTCTGGAACATCGACAGAATACAAGACGGAACCCATACCATAGACATCATGGGAGACCTTATTCAAAACGTAGAGAATGATCCAAGGATAACGGTGATGCTTAACTCAGCGGTTGAAGAAGTAGAAGGGCATGCTGGAGCGTTCAAAGCGAAAGTCCATGGAAAGCAGAGCTATCAGGAATTGGAGTTCGGAGCAGTGGTCATCGCTGTTGGAGCTGAGCTCCTCATCCCAGATGGATACTATAACTATGGAAAGAATGATAAGATAATAACACAGAGGGATATGGAAGAGCTTCTGAGAGGGGAGTTTGACGCCAAAACAGTAGTCATGATTCAGTGTGTTGGCTCGAGAGAGGATAATAGGCCATACTGTTCCAGAGTCTGCTGCACAGAAGCCATAAAGAACGCAATATACATCAAAAGGAGGAAGCCCGAGACCGAGGTAATCATTCTGTACAAGGACATCCGTGCATTCGGCATTTGGGAGACCATGTACAATGAGGCAAGAAGACTCGGCGTCTTGTTCATCCGCTACACAGATGAAAATAAACCAGTCGTAGACCCTGAAAACCTTTCGGTAACAGTACCAGAACTCCTCATGAATGAAAAACTAACAATTCACCCGGATTTGATTGTGCTGAGTAGCGCGATAGTTCCGAGTGAAGACTACGAAAAGATCAGCAGACTGTTCAAGGTACCTTTGGACGAGAACGGTTTCTTCCAAGAGGCACATGTGAAGCTCAGGCCTGTTGATTTTGCTACCGATGGCGTCTTCGTCTGTGGAACCGCTCACTACCCAAAAATGATCTATGAGAGCATAGGGCAGGCAAGCGCAGTAGCCTCAAGGGTTACCACTTTTCTCTCTAGGGAGCAAGCCGCCAGCGAAGGGACTTCAATCAAAGTCGATAGAGAAGAATGCCTAGGCTGCGGGCTGTGCGAATCACTCTGTCCGTTTCACGCAATTAAGATGGGGAAGGATGGTATAGCAGAGGTTATAGCAGCCACATGCAAAGGCTGTGGTGTCTGCGCCGCCTCATGCCCCGCCAAAGCGATTGAAACTCCACATTTCACCGATCAGCAGCTCGTAGCTCAGATCGATTCTGCAGTGGTGGTCTGATGGAAAAAACCAATGCAGCGAAGGGCTTTGAGCCTTTAATTGTGGCCTTTTTGTGTAATTGGTGTTCTTACGCAGGCGCAGACCTCGCAGGGGTTTCAAGATACCAGTATCCGCCGAGCGTAAGAATAATCAGGGTGATGTGCAGCGGCAGGGTGGATCCATTCATGGTTTTCAGAGCATTCAGAAAGGGTGCCGATGGCGTCCTTGTAGCAGGCTGTCACCCTGGAGACTGCCATTACATATCCGGAAACTTGCATGCTAAAGAAAGAATGGGGCAAGTTTCGAGAATCATCGAAAGAAGTAAGATTCCTCCACAAAGGTTCAGGCTCGCTTGGATCTCGGCATCTGAAGGCAAGATTTTTGCACAACTCATCAAAGACTTTACAGAAGAACTGAGAAAATTGGGGCCTCTTTCCAGAGAGGTTGTAGGCGGCGTACCAACCATTAATAAGGTGGCGGCCGCTGAGAACTTGTTTCTTGATTTTCCTGTCAGGTGGCTAACCGCCAAGGTAGAGATACTGGCAGAGGAAGAAAACGTATACGGAGAAAAATTAGACCCTGAGGAACTATACAAAATTGCCGACGACTTCTTTGAGAGGGAGCACCTTAAGCATTTAATACTGCAACTTATCACCAACAACCCAATTTCTCTTCTCACCATATCTGAAAAGCTAGATACCCCAAGCAAAGAAGTCTTCAACTCATTAGTAGAGCTGAAAATGGAGGGGCTTGTCGACATAG
>JBHIEV010000133.1:0-2153 GCA_046760805.1 Bathyarchaeia archaeon | reverse complement strand
GCCCTCACCATCTGTCTCAGCAAGGGACAGGGTCTATATTTTGGATCAAGATCGTCTCTCAAAAGCTCAGTTATAGAAAGGGTTGTGTCTAGTCCGAGGTAGTCAACCAATTTTAGGGGTCCCATAGGCCAGTTTAGTCCCAGTGTTATGGCTTTGTCTATGTCTTCTGGGTCTGCTATTCCTTCGTGA
Organism: Bathyarchaeia archaeon; assembly: GCA_046760805.1. Classification (GTDB taxonomy): domain Archaea; phylum Thermoproteota; class Bathyarchaeia; order Bathyarchaeales; family Bathyarchaeaceae. Next base: position 1,964 of record JBHIEV010000133.1, on the reverse strand, counting down.
ACAAGGAATATAGCCTCGTTTAGTGCTGGGATGAGTATTCTGTTCACTATGAAGCCTGGAGAGTCCTTCTTTACGATTACTGTTTCTTTGCCCATCTTTTTGCTTGCTTCAACGATGACGTTGACGGTTTCATCGGAGGTTTTGGCTCCGCGGATTATCTCTACAAGTTTCATTAGTTGGGGTGGATTGAAGAAGTGCATGCCGCAGACTTTTTCTGGTCGGTTGGTTGCTGAAGCGAGTTCGGTTATGCTGATTGAAGATGTGTTTGAGGCGATTATGGCTTCTGGTTTGGCGAATTTGTCGACTTCTGCGAAGACGCTTTTTTTGATTTCAACTTTTTCTGGGACCGCTTCAATTATTAGGTCAGTGTCTGCCACGGCTTCTTTTAAGTCAAGCATCGGATGTATTCTAACTAAAACTTCTTTGACTTCAGCTTCTGTTACTACTCCCTTTTTTAGAAATCTTTGTAGGCTGTTGTTTATCATTTTCATGCCGTTGTCGATGAATTCTTGTTTTATGTCTCTTAGGTTGACTTCATATCTGGCTATTTGGGCTGCAACTTGGGCGATGCCGTGTCCCATTAGACCTGCGCCTAGAACTGCTACTTTTCGTATTTCCATTTTTTACACCTCTTGGTTGTTTGAGTAAACAGCGAAGAGGATATATAATTTCCGACAATGATTATTAAGCTTTGATAGGTGTTTGATGTCAGCAGAGGACGGATGATGAGCGTATGGTCTGGTTGAACTTGGGTCAAATCTTGAGGGTTCACGCGAAGAATTATCCAGAGAAGATCGCTGTTAAGGACTGGCGTGGACAGACTAGGACTTATATGGAACTTGATTCGTGGACAAACAGGCTGGCGAACAGCTTGTTGGGTATGGGTTTGCGTAAAGGCGACAGAGTTGCGGTCATGCTCTACAATTGTGTGGAGTTTGTGGAGGTCTGTTGTGCCTGTGCGAAGATTGGTGTGGTTGTTGTCACGGTTAATTGGCGTTTCCTTGGTAAAGAGGTTGAGTATGTGGTCAACAATTCTGATGCCAGAGTGATGATAGTGGATGAAGAATTCGTTGACCTTATAAATTCGGTTCGCTCAAACCTTCGGAATGTTGGTGAAGAAAGTTTCATAGTGGTCAGTCGAACTGCACCCGAAGGCTACATTAACTATGAAAATCTTGTGGAAGGCTCTCCAGACAGCCAGCCTGATGTGAAGATTGACAGCAAGGACACGTGGTTTCAGATATACACCTCGGGAACCACGGGGGTACCGAAGGGTGTTGTTCGGTCTCACGAATCGTACATTTCGTTTTTCCTGATTAATGCGGTTGAGTTCGGGTTTTCGCAGGAGGATAAGGGTATGATAGTTATGCCTTTGTATCATGTGAACTCGACTTTCTACGGTCTTTTATTCTTGTATATTGGTGCGTCGCTTTATGTGGGTCGGGACAAGGGTTTTGACCCGGTTGAGCTTCTGCGTGTGATAGACGAGGAGAAGGTGACCTTCATCTCGTTGATTCCGACGCATTATCATTTGATATTGAATGTTCCTGAGGATGTTAGGGAGAGGTTTGACTTGAGTTCTATGCGGAGCTTTCTGTGTTCTTCGGCGCCTGTTCGGAGCAAGATAAAGAAAGGGATTTTGAAGTGTTTTCCTGATGTGAAGTTGTTTGAGGCTTATGGCTCTACGGAGGCTGGTTTGGTTACGATTTTGAGGCCTGAGGATCAGTTGAGGAAGTTGGGTTCTATGGGACGTGAGTGTTTGGGAACTGATGTGATTAGGCTGTTGGATGAGAACGGGAATGAGGTGGCTGTTGGCGAGGTTGGGGAGTTGTATTCTCGGGGGCCGATGATGTTTGATGAGTATTATAAGATGCCTGAGAAGACGAAGGATTCGTTTAGAGGTGATCTTTTCACTGCTCGGGACATGGTTAAGCGGGATGAGGAGGGGTATTACTATATTGTGG
>JBHIEV010000132.1:0-2279 GCA_046760805.1 Bathyarchaeia archaeon | reverse complement strand
ATGAGCCAGAACTTTTCACTAGAATCTTAAAAAAATCTGACCTTAGGAGTCTACTTCACAACGCTGCTTTAGGATGGAGGCTTTGGAGAAAAGGAAAACTGCAGATACGAGCACCGAAGATCGAACAAAGTACCGATCTTTTCAACATACTTGAAAGGACTAGCGAGGAGGAATCTTGATGAGGTACGCCTTTTATCCTGGTTGTGCGGTGCACTCCTCCTCTAAGGAGTACGGAGATTCGTGCAAAGCCATTAGCAAAGTTCTGGACATAGAGCTTGTTGAAATACCTGATTGGAACTGTTGCGGAGCCATCGATGCAATATACTCCTACAAGCCACTCTATTCCGTGGCCATCGACGCCAGAAACTTATCTTTAGCTGAAAGAATGGGGATGGACATTGTGACTTTATGCAGCGCCTGCTTTTTCACATTGTCTCGAACCAACAAACTTCTTCGAGAAGACGCTGGGCTGAAGAATAAAGTGGAAGAGGCGTTAAGCAGTGCTGGACTCAACTACAATGGCGGCGTAAAAGTAAGACATTTTCTTGAAGTCCTTCTATCGGATGTGGGTCTCGAAAGAATACGTGCGAAGGTCAAGATTCCATTGACTGCACTGAGCGTCGCGTCCTACTACGGTTGTTTGCTAGTGAGACCACCTAATCTAACCGATTTTGACGACCCCGAGCACCCAACACGGTTAGATGAACTGGTTGAGACCCTCGGAGCTTCTAAGGTTGAATATTACAGCAAAACCAGATGCTGTGGAGCTTCGCTCGGCGTAACTAAAGAAGAAGTTATGTTGGAACTGTCTAAGAATATTCTACTTGATGCAAAGAATGCTGGAGCTAACTGCATGATAACCGCTTGTCCCTTATGTCACTTCAACCTCGACGCAAAACAGAAAGACATAGAGTCGAAGTTTGATCTAAAAATAGACCTTCCCATATTTCACTTCACTCAACTTATTGGTTTAGCTTTTGGGATAAAGCCGAAGGAACTGGGACTCCATAGAAATTGCGTTTCTCCAAAAAAGATACTTCCGCAATATGCAGGGAGTGTGGCCTAAATGATTGAAGAAAGACTTTCATTTCGTACCCTTAAGAGAGAAGTTATTGAAACTGGAATCTGTGCGGCATGCTATGGATGTGTGAGTTTCTGCACCGCCAACGAACTGAATGTGCTGGCAATCGAGAAGGATAAACCTGTATACTGCGATGAAAAGAACTGCCTTGAAGACGGAATATGCTACTTAATCTGTCCGAGAACCCCAGATTTAGACAAAGCTATAGAGACCAAGTTTCAATTTAAGGAACCCATAGGCTCCTATATCGCAGTTCGAAGCCTTCGCACCACCAACAAAGAAATCGCCAGCGTCTGCTGTGATGGTGGAGTAGTGACAAGCCTTCTAAAGTTCCTACTAGATACAAAAAGAATCGATGGCGCTGTACTATCCAGAAGGGAAGGCCTATGGAACAATGAACCCGTGATTGCGACTAAATTCGAGGACTTACTCGAGTGCGCTGGCTCTAGCTTGGCACAATCCAGAAGCGTTAGAGATTTAGGGGACCTAACAACTTACGCCCCAATCTTCAGCGCCCTTAAAAGGTTAGATCTGCTGGACCTAACAAAACTCGCGGTAGTGGGCACTCCATGCCAGATACTAACTATTCGAAAAATGCAACTACTCCGCATCGTTCCGAGTCACATGGTACGCTTTACCATAGGCCTCTTCTGCTTCGAGAACTTTCTCATGCACGATGATGGAAGGAAATACCTTGCAAGCAAAATCGGAGCAAATCTAGATCAAATTGGAAAGATCAACTTGAAAGACGATTTCATCGTGAAGTTGAAAGACGGAAGGGTTGTGCACATCGATTTGGAGGATCTCGGCCCCATCGCACGTTCAGCATGCCTCGCATGCACAGACTTCTCCAACTACGCTGCAGACATCTCAGTAGGCGGACTAGGCTCCCCTGATGGTTACACCACCACATTGGTGCGGAATCGTGCCGCTCAAAGGTTGATAAACCAAGCCATCAGTCAAGGTTACCTCGAGGAAATCGAGCAAAAAGGAGCCCTTGAAAAAATCGAGAGGATGGCTGAGAGAAAGAGAAATCGTGGAATGCGAGTGCTTGCTGAGAGAAAAGCGAAACATGTCTCGTGACATGCTTACTCAAGAAAAACAGGCGCACACAAATTAGTTATTTCTATCAAAAAATATATAAAAAAAAGCGAGGCCCTATGGATGTTAGGGGAGGTCTGGCGAAAATTTCTTTTAT
>JBHIEV010000131.1:0-2282 GCA_046760805.1 Bathyarchaeia archaeon | reverse complement strand
GTTAAAATTTTTGACTATTCTTCTGATTAAGTCTTCAAATCTATCCACTTTCTAAACCTCATGGTGTCGCCGCCGATTATACATGATTCTTGCCCTAACCTTTTCCAGGAGCTCTTCTTCCTTAATTATCTCATTCTGATCCCTAAGAGCATCAACGCAAATATGGATACATGTATCAATCATATTTATTGAAAGATTCACCTTTTCATCCGGCTTCAATGTTTCAAGAGTCAACCACGCCACCATCTATTCTAAGTAACGTTTTAGCCTTAAGAAGCTTAAGTGAGTCTCCTAAGATCGTTGGTTGGACACTCACCAACCCAACGCAAATGGCGTATAACTTGTTTCACGCAAAAGAAAACGCACAACTCGACGAGCTTGAGAATAAACAAAGCGTTTGATAGGTGCTCGCTGACCACTGAACATGGCTTCTGTGTCAAGCCTTTCTTGAAGACTCGTTAAAATAGTCTTCACTACATTTTTGTCAAGCACCCGTCCTTCTTCGGCATACTCAACCGCCAAAACCTCATCTGGCTTAATGACCCCCTTTGACAACAGAGTAATCACTGTTCTATCCACGACTTGTTGCCTAAACTCTTCCATCAGATCAAGCACCAGAGAAGGCTTTCCCGGTCTGTCTGCATGAAGGTAGCCAGCATAAGGGTCGAGCCCAGCATAACTAACTGCCTTCCAAACCTCAGGAAACAAAACAGTCTGATAACCAAGATTCAGCATAGCATTAAACGGATCCTTGGCTCCCCTCGTTTCTCTTCCCACAAAGTTCAACTCAGCTGGTAGAATCTGTCTAATAGCACTCCAGTAGAATCTAGCACCTTCCGCCTCAATATTCATCAACTCCTGACGCTTCGCATCTACCTTATCCATTTCCACTGTATCCATCCGCGTAACAACATCGCCAACAGCGCGTCCAGCCTCGTAAATCTTTTCTGCCAAAACTGGGTCAGTCGGCTTCCTGTTCTTCGCCAGAAGCTTCAAAAAGTTCGCTTGATTCATCAATTTTCCAACAACAAAGCTCTTCGCTAACATAAACCCTCTTTCATCGTTATACGCCAGAAACTGTTCTCTTCGAGCTCTCACCGATCCTGTCATGGTAGTTGGCATCAAAATCGCATAAGGCCATCCACTATATTTTGCGAAGACCACCTGAATGTTGTGCGATACGGCAAGGTTAAGGGCACTAGCGGATAACGCCACACCCTTGCTGGTGCAAATAATAGAATCCACATCATCCGCAACGAATTCATCTTTTCTGTCCTGTCGCTTGACAACGAACCTGTTTCTCTTGCGACCTAGGAAAATCCCAAAATCATCTAGAAAGATTTTCATTATCTTTTTCTCCCTTTGCTTATTCTTAACCATAACAAATCGAATAATACATACAATCCTCTTCACACTGAGACCGTTCAGGCTTTCCTGGATCCTTCCTTTCTGCCACAATCTCCAGCTTTCGGTCTCTTTCCTCAATCCACCAACTTCTTAACTCGTCACTAGCAAAGAAGAGGTCTTTCTTCACTACTATACGACCACCAACCAAATTCAAATAAATCACGCAACAAACATCTACAGGCACTTCATGGACACTCTCGAAAACAAGGGAATAACCCACAGGCGCCAACCGATGCCAATCTTGACTCTCACTACCAACCTTCAAATCAAACATAATCGCTCTCAGATAATCATAACAATCCAAGCTCAACAATCCACTTAAGCCTAAAAGCTCTCCAGAAATTTTATGCTCAACGAGGAAAGGCACCGTAGACGCCACCAAATCCTGCTCAGACGCGTAAGGTTGCCTAGCAGACACTTCTGTATAACGAGCCTCACATATCTTCACCAAATATTCCCAAACGTTCTTAGCAGGTTCCAACATGTCTTCAGGTTTTGCAGGTATCTCCGCCCATCGAATCTTCTGTTGCCACGCCTCAAATTCTAGATTGCGCCTCTGGATAAACATTTGCAAGCAGTCGCTCACAACCCCGTGCAACATTTTACCCAACGCCATCTTAAAACTTACAACTCCAGCAGCCTTCTCAACACTATTTAAATACACATCCCTACCGGTTGGACAATATTTCGAACAAACAACATACATCGGCAACTTCACGTCTTCGTAATAAGGCCTCAAAGGAGGCTGATGCCAACTCCAACCTCTAAGCTCAGCACTCACTCTGGCTTCTCTAGCAGTCGGCAAGAGCCTATGAACCAGATACTTATGCTCCAAATCAGAAAGGAAATACATCACCGCTCACTTACAAAATAAG
>JBHIEV010000130.1:0-2294 GCA_046760805.1 Bathyarchaeia archaeon | reverse complement strand
ATAACATCCTTTTTCTCAAGCCATCCCCGCCTAGCGGTAGTGACTCCCAGCTCCATAAACCTTAGATGATCTTTGTTATGAGCGTCGGTTCCAATCGAAATTTTTATTCCATAATCTTTGGCTTTAAAACAGTTTAAGTCGGACAAGTCCAGACGATTTGGGAAGGCATTTATCTCCATGAAAACCCCTAGTTCAGATGCGGCTTCAAAAATCTTTGACAGGTCAATTTGATATGGCTCTCGTTTGTTTACTATTCTGCCGGTTGGATGACCTATCACAGTTACATAGTCATTATGCATCGCTGTCAAAACCCTCTCCGTCATCTTCTTTTCGGGTTGCTTAAAGCCAGAGTGGACGCTGGCAACTACGATGTCTAAATCCTTCAGTACATTATCTTTGATGTCTAGTTTCCCATCTGAATCAATGTTCACTTCTACTCCGGATAGAATGGTGAAGCCATCCATTGCGCGGCTAACTTTCTCGATTTCTTTGACTTGTTTATGTAAGTCTTCTTCGGCTAGCCCATGAGCGATCTGCAGAGTTTTGGAGTGGTCACAGATGGCCAAATATTCATACCCTAGTGATTTAGCGGCTTCTGCCATCTCCTCTATAGAGTAGGAGCCGTCGCTCCAGTTGGTGTGAACATGGAGGTCTCCTTTAACTTCTCCATACTTGATTAAATGCGGCAGTTTTCCTTCTAATGCGGCCCCTATTTCTCCTCGGTTCTCCCGTAGTTCAGGTTCGATGTAGCTCATCCCTAACGCCTTGTAAATGTCCTCCTCATTTTCCCCTGCAATCGGCTCATTAGCTCCTTTGTCAAGCAGGCTGTATTCGCTCAGCTTCCAATTCTTATCTAGAGCCAGCTCCCTGAGTCTAATGTTATGTTCTTTGGACCCAGTGAAGTATTGAAGGGCTGAGCCGAAGCTTTCCTCCTCCACCACCCTTAGGTCCACCTGCAGATTGTTGGTCAGCACAACGGTGCTCTTCGTCTTTCCCTTCGCCAGAACTCGTTTAACTTCAGACAACTGTGTGAAAAAGTTCATGACCTTTGATGGTTCTTGAGAGGTTACCAGAATATCTGCGTCCCCTATAGTCTCTTTTCTTCTACGGATAGACCCCGCCAAGCTGATTCTTGTCACCTCTTCTAAATCCTTCAACTTCCTTTCTATTTCTTCGGCGATGGGAAGCGTGTATCCTAAAAGGAATCTTTCTTGGGCACTCCTGTACATCTCGATGCCTCGGAGAATGTTCTCCTCTGTCTTCTCTCCGAATCCTTCAAGATCTCTGATCTTTCCTTGTCTGGCTGCTGATTCCAACTCTTCGATGCTGCTTATCTTAAGTTTATCATACAACTTTAGGGCTGTTTTGGGGCCGATGCCTTCAATCCCCATAAGTTCTCTCAAGCCTTGAGGAAGTTCCTCTCTCAACTCTTCCAAGTATTCGAGGCTTCCTGTTTCTACGATTTCTTGGATCTTTGATGCTATACTGGATCCGATTCCTGGAATTTCCTGTAACTCGTCCCGCTCATAGATCATTTTGACATCCTCTGGGAGAGTTTCGATTGTTTGTGCGGCTCTTCTGTATGCTCTGGGTTTGAATTGGACTCCTTTTATTTCTAGGAGATCAGCTATTTCGTAGAGGATGTCGGCGATTTCGCGGTTCTTAATCTTAGACAACTCACCCATTCGCTATTTCTCCCGTTTTTTGGGTGAGGACATGTTGACAATCTCTTTCACTGTTGTTGCTTGCTCAGGAGCTTTTTCGGGTCTCCATCTTTCAAACCTTGGAAACCTTAAGGCTAGTCCTCGTTTTTCTTTTTCGCTCCAGTTGCAGGTGTGCACGGGGCTTTCAGTTATTTCAGAGCCTCGTACCTCAAGAACATATTTAGTAGCGAAACAGTAGTCAGGCTTCATTTCTTTAGTTACCATAACTCTTGTCGACTTTTTGTCTGTCCTCGCATCCTTCAACTTCTTCGGTATACCTTTCAGTTGTTTGTCGGAGAAGCCTGTTCCTAGCTTGCAAACCGTCTGGAATATATCTTCATCGTGGTTGTAGGCGGCGCATAATAAAGCTCCGTAGGTTCCACCTCTTTTTCCTTTACCAGCGTAGGCTCCAACAACCACTAAATCCAGAGTATCCGATAGTTCGGAGGCATAGCTCTCTTTCCACTTTACCCATATCCATTCTCTTGCTCCAGCCCGATAGTGGGAGTCGTCTGCACATGATTTGCATACCACTCCTTCCAAGCCTCGTCTTATGCAGTCTTGGAAAAACTCGTCGATTTCGTCCAGCTC
>JBHIEV010000129.1:0-2339 GCA_046760805.1 Bathyarchaeia archaeon | reverse complement strand
TTTACTGAAAAGAGAGATGGGGCTGTGGGCTAGCTTGGTCTAGGCTAGGAGACTAGGCGCTCTCCAATTGGGCTCTCTTGACCCCGGTTCAAATCCGGGCAGCCCCACCAATCACGAGTTCAAGTTTGAGAAAGTGTGGAAACATCAAGGAAGCTCATTTTCGTGTTTGTTGTTTTAAACTACTTATTTCTCTTTAACCGAATTTAAATATGTAAAGTCCGTTATTAATGTTTGAAATGACTTGAGCTGCTGTGTCAAGAAAGATATGTTTGCGGCGAAAGTTGGGAGTGAAATCTGGAAATGTCCAATAGAGCTCTCCTCTATGAAGATGTAGATGGAACAACCTTCGAGGTTGAGTTACCTCTCACTTCAAATGTTGATCCCGAAGAGATTGGAAAAGAACTCGGTGTGCCTTCCTATGTTGACATGGACTATTTCCCTATGAAGAGTGCGGTTGTTTCTATTTGGGCTGCTCTCAACGCAAAGGAGCTTCACAGAAGGTATCCTCAAGCCTTTGAGAAGAGGGTTAGCAAGAAACCTATCCCTGTGCTGTTGTTTGGAGGAGCAGCCGTCAAGATGCACTGCGAGCACGCCAACGGCACCGGTTTGCTGTCAAGAGAAATAAAGGACACCGATTTTATAGTTCCCAAAAAGCAGGGACTAGATTTCTACAAGCTTCTCTTGAGTATGGACAAGGCGTTTGGAACGCGATACAAGTCTTTCAGAACGAAAAGCGATAGGCTCTTCAACGCGTTAAGGCATGGGGAAAGATACAGAATAAGGACAATCAAGGGCTTGACAGAGGAGGGGCTTCCCATAGTGGGCGTGATGGACATACTTTGCGACCGCATAAATCTGAGGCATAACATAGAGGTTAAAGACGCCTTCAAGGAGTACAGAGAAAACCTCTACACCATTGGCTTAGAATATCTGGTCTTGTCTAAAGTTCAGTTCATCATGGACTTGCCCAAGGAGAAACTTGGGAAACTCAAAGAGTATGAACAAGAGTTTAGAGTTCTGCCCTATCCGCACTATGCAAAGGACAAAATTGTGCTCGGGATGGAGGAAAAGGACGTGAAGGACATCTGCGCGATATTTCTGGATCATTCCATCGGAAACGAAAAAGAGGAGATAGACCCCGAAAAGATGAGAAGGATTTTGGAGAGGGACCAAAAGTTTGCTGTGACAGCAACCTTGAATCTCGAAAACCTTGTGGACAAATCTGACTCGCTTAGAAAATGGCTAAAGAGAAGCGAGGTTGCAACCGTGACGGACAGAATAGAGACTCTTCTGAAGAGACTGCCAAGGGTTGACAAGAAGTGGGATAAGCCTTGGTGGAACACCGCCGTCGAAACCCCTATCATCGAATAGGTTCTATTTTCTCCTGAGTATCTGCTTAATCGCGTTGTAAGCTTCTTTCCTGGAAAGACCTACCTTTGACAGCGGTATATCAAACGTTTCTTTCCTAGAATGCAGTCTGATGCAGGTCTCATGTTGCGGAGTGATGTGGATTGAGACGTCTGTGTAGTCAGACCACTTACCCTCCACGAGGTCTTCGCCTTTCCGGAGCTTGAATCCTCTAGCATTCAACGAGAAAACGATGTGATACCTTCTCTTGTAAATCGGGTAGGCCACTATGATCGAGAAGGCGAGCATGATCAGCAGAGCCAAAGGCATGTTAAGAGCTCTCAAACCTAGAAATAAGAGTGCAACTAATAAAAGAGTGCCTAACGAGAATACCATGGCGGCGCTTTTCACGTAGTCAGCAACGTTTAGCGCCTCAAATCTCGCCTCGGTTAGTTTCAAGTGTTTCTTGAGGGATCTTCCGAGCACGTTGTTCGATGAGATTTCACTTTTTGACGCGAGACTGTAGGCTGCTACACCTACCCTTTCATCTGCGAGGTTCAAAACGGCATCTTTTACCACGTTCCCTAGAGGTCTGCTCTGAACTGCCGCGATGAATATCCAGTCGTCCGCGCCGAACTTGCGTTTGCATGATAGAACAAGTTTCCTTAGAGATTTGAGGCTGAGCTCGGCTGTTGTGTAGAGCAGAAAGTGAATCTTATACTTTGGCGTTACGAAAAACGAGAATATCCGAGAGAGGAAGAAGCCTTTCTCAGCGAGGCTTCCCACAGCGTATATGGGAACCGTGAAGTCGCCTAAAGAGTAATCTCTGTGGATTTCTGTGAAATTAGCCAGCCATCTTAGATTCCCCCTGGCTAGTCGCTCTTCCATCATGTCGGCGATGAATTCCAGTTCGAGAGGCATCTAGAACACGGTCCGCTCTGATAGTGGTAACTAAAAGAAAAAGGGGATGTGGTTATTTAAGGCTACTCTGG
>JBHIEV010000128.1:0-2351 GCA_046760805.1 Bathyarchaeia archaeon | reverse complement strand
TGCTTGTAGATTTTGAAGCGTGCGGCGTCCTTGTACATTCTGATGAAGTGGAAGCTAACTGCAACTGTCTTGTGGTCTCCCTTGGACGCTTTTCTGTCGATTTTTCTAAGTTCTTCGTCTGTTGGCTGGTAGATGTTGTGAACGCCTTTGCCGAAGAGTCTTGAGTAGAGGGTGTCGGATTTGTAGGCTGGTTCCTCGTCTTTAGAAAGGTCGACGCAGTGGATCATGTTGTACTCTTGCATGGTTTTGATGAGGTATGGGTTGAGGGGTCTTTTGTCTCCTCTTACCTCTAGGGCTATTCTGATTCCTTTCAAGTCTGCGGTTGAAAAGAAGTTGCGTATGAGGTTAACGTTTGCCTTTGTAGGCTGGAAGGTTGGCGGAGTCTGTAGGTGTAGAATCTCTGCTTTTAGTGTGTTGCAGATGCTGATCATCTTGTCTAGAACTCCGTATGCTTCGGGTTTTGGCTGGAATTTGTATTTGTGGGTCAGTGCTCTGTTGCATCTTACTGCGAACTGGAAGTCTGACGGGACTAGTGTGCGCCAAGATTTTGCTAGCTTGAGGCTCGGTATTTCGTAGAAGGTGGAGTTTACTTCAACAAAGTTGAATGCTTTAGAGTAGGCCACGAGAGGGTGCATGCCTGGAACTTGAAAGTATGCCCATCCTCCAGCTCCGATGAGGAATCGTGTCAACGAGTGGTCCTCATAGGTCTTTTATGCTTTGAAATAAAATAGAATATCGGTTTTCACTTTCATAGGGGTGTCTGTCCTATGCTATAGAATATTCTTCTACTAAATGCTTATGTGTCTCGGATTCGTCTTTTTCTACCCCATCAAGCGTCGTGACCGCGTTGTCTGGGCAATCTGGCGGAGTGTTGTCCTTCGATATTCCGAGGATAGATAAGGTTTTTCCGGGTTTTCGGAGGGGTGAATTCGCGGTTTTGTTTGGGCATCCTCTCGTCAAGATGCTGTCGTTTCTTTTGAGCGTTCGCTGTCAGTTGCCTCTAAGAAAGGGTGGTCTTAACTCTAGGGTAGTGTACATTGATGGCGGGAACACCTTTGACCCTTATGCGGTTTCTGCCATAGCTCGGGAATACGGCTTGGACCCAAAGGCTGCCTTGGAGAAGATTTTCGTTTCGAGGGCTTTCACGGCGTATCAGCTGACAGCCTTGGTTTTCGAGAAGCTAGAGGAGGCTCTGAAAAGATACAGGTCTAAGCTTGTGGTTGTTTCTGACATTGCTGGGCTTTTTCTTGACCGTGATGTGCCGAAAATAGAGGGAAGGGACATATTCTTCAAAATGACTCGGTATCTTTCAGGCCTCGCTTCTAAAAGGCGTGTTATTGTTGTCGCCTCTTATTTTCCGCGTCCTTATTCTATCAGGAGCCTCTTTCTTGAGTCTGTTCTCTATGGAAGGGCGAGCACTGTTGTTGGGCTTAAGGAGTCTCGGGGTGTTTTGAAGTTTGTGCTGGAGAGTCATCCGAAGATTGAGCCGTTTACTATCGACTTTCCCTCTAACGCGGTCACGATAGACATGTTTATGGAGGCATAAGTGAATGGGAAGAACTGTACTTTCGTATAGGCAGGCTTTGGAGAGCGAAATTGAGAAGTGGAAGGGTTTCAGGAAGGGCTTGAGGAGCAAGGATGCTGAGGCTTTCGACAGGATGATGAACGCTTGCAGGATGTTTGCGTCGGCTGGGAGCATGGCTACGAGGCCGATTTTGCTTGAAGCGATGTTCATGTCGATTCTGCTTCATCAGGAGAAGGTCTTAGCGGAGATCAGGGAGAGACTTGAAAGACTGGAAAAGCAGCTTAGTCAGGCTTAAGCCGATTAGAGGCTGGCTGCTCGACGTTTATCCTTCAAGTCCTGGCGAAATGACAGTTTGGATCATAGCTGAGAACGGAGAACGAATAAAGCTGAAGGATAGGTTTCAGCCTAAGATTTATGTTTCAGGTCAGATGGCGGATCTGTCCAAGCTAACTAACCATCTTGCGACTAGCAGGTCTGTGGCCAGCTGGAGATATGTCAACAAGTATGCTGATTTTATGGAAAACAAGACATCAAAGGTGTTAGAGATAACTACGACGGATTGCCGTAGGATACCTTACTTTGCTCGTAAACTGTTAAGGCTAGGTGGATATCGGAAGTTTAGGCTTCACAATGTGGATGTGCCCGACGCTCAGATGTACCTTTATGAAAGGGATATTTTCCCGCTTGCGCGTGTGGCGGTTACAGATCAGGGGGATAGGCTTGCTTACTGGCTTTTGGATTCTGTTGAAAGCGTCGACTATGAGGTTCCTCCTCTGCGATTGATGAGAATGCATGTGGAGATAGTTACAGATAGACCTGTTCCGAG
>JBHIEV010000127.1:0-2358 GCA_046760805.1 Bathyarchaeia archaeon | reverse complement strand
TGGTCGCCTGAGGGGAAAGGGTCTCAAGTACGAGAGGAACGGGACGCTGTAGCCAATGGTCTACCGGTTGTCCGATAGGGCATTGCCGGGCAGCTACGCTGTTGTGGATAAGGGCTGAAAGCATCTAAGCCCGAAGCCGCTCCCGAAAATAGGCGGCCATTCTATGGCGTGAGACTCTGGTAACGGAGCCTTGGCCATGGACGAGAGCCACCATAGAAGATGGTGTTGATGGAGTCGGGGTGTGCGCATCGAGATCTTCGGGTCGAGGTGTTTAGCCTGCGACTCCCAATCGCTCGAGGTGTTGGGCTGAAAAAGTTTCTTTTGTGTCTGGGCGATATTCGTTTGTGGACTTTTGTGTGGGCTTTCTTTTTCTGGTCTTGTGTGTGCACTTAGACTGGGGCTAGGTCTTCTAAAGGAGCCTAGGGTTTCTAATGTGGGGCGTGTTGGTGGGTTAGGGTTTCATGAGAAAGTATTGTTTTCGATGTACTCTGTCTGTTGGGGTTAGGTTTTTGTTTTGTTGTGATTTATGATGTGTTCCAGAAACGCCTTTCAAGGCTTGGTAGAGACTTAACATCGCATTGTATACGTTTATATACTAATTAGTATACGATCTTTTCATGGTGCACGTTAGGTGAAGACAGTAACCCTACCCTTGCGCATGCCCAAGAAACTCATCAAAGAAATAGACCGATTGGTCGAGGCAGGTCTCTACCAGAGTCGAAGCGAAGCCATAAGAGATGCCACGAGACGGCTAATAGAATGGAAGAGACTTATGCTGGAGCCTCACCGCTACTATCGCTTAAGAGTTGAGGAAGCCGTAAGGTTGTCTGGGAAGGAACCTTCTCCTGCTGGGGAGGTGATTGAGGAGCTGAGGGAGATCAGAGAGGAGCTGTGGCGTAGGGGAAAAGAATACTTTGAGTTCTGAAAGGCTTAAGGTTTACCTTGACTCGAATGTTTTCATCTTCGGCAAAGAGAGACCAGAATCAAACTCGCGCATAATCCTCGACTTAGCTGAAGAAGGCAAGATAAGTTCTGTTGTTTCATACTTGACGATAGAAGAGTTAAGAGAATACTTCAAACGAAAATACAGCAGACAGGCAGCCACTGACGAAATCTACTATGTCATCAGCCTTCCATACCTCAAAATCGTCTCCAAGGACAGGGTGAAACAGAAGATAAGCAGATACAAAGACGTAGTGCCAGACGAAGACCTGCCTCACCTCGTATCCGCCTTGATAGCCGAAGCCGACCACTTCGTGACGTATAACCGCCATTTCCTCCGCTCAAAGGCAGAAGACTATACTAAAGTCATAACGCAAGCGGACGTCGTGAAGCTCTTGGGGATAAAACCACAAAAGCCTGTCTATTGAACTTACATGAAACGTGCGTCTCCCTCCTTAGAGAGAGGTGTGGAAGCCTGTGCGTTATATCTTATTGTGCTGTAGTGGGCCATTGTATGCTCTTTGTCTTTTGGAGTGTGTGAGACCCTCCTCTCAATTTTCTGCCGTTATTTCCCTATTTGGCTTCCAATATGGGGGTTAGGGGTTGTCTGCTAGTTGGTATGTGGTTGTAGGTTTGTCACTTATCTTCCGTACTTGTGCTGTGATTTGGCCTTTTTCGAAGAGGGATTTTAGGGCGTTGTAGAGTTGTTTCTTGGTGTTTTGTGGTAGTTTTTGGTGGATTTGGTTGAGGGTGAGTTGGCTATGTTCTTTTAAGAGCTGAAGGATCAGTTCTTCACGTCGCTTCTTAGAAACCATCACAAACACCATAACCCTATTTAGTTGCCCTTTTCTGTTGAAACAATCCTATATCTATGTTTCAGTTTAAGCCTTACCTTTTAGCATGAAGAACCAATGCATAAAACTAACGCCTCAAAGCTGAATTATGCACGCGCAACTAGAAGTATTCCATTATTCTTTCGCCACATACCATGATATTACATTCAATCTTCACTCTTCTTACATTCTCAAAATGCTTATTAGTTCGGAAAACAACGTGTATAAATGCAAGGCTAAAACACACTTGCAAAGCCGTAACCTTAAGGCGGCTTCAACCAGACAGGAAGGCGAATCTTCCTTTGAATGAAGGAACTGACCTCCAGTTACGGCAACAAACATGAAGACCTGACAAAAGTTAGGTCCGAAGTAGGCTTTGGCGCAAAATCCCCAATTCCAGCTGGCCTAAGCGGCCAATGTGTACAACTCCGGTTGATCCTGCCGGACCCTACTGCTATCGGGGTGGGACTAAAACATGCTAGTCGAACGCCTCCAAGCCATGGTAGAGGCGTGGCAAACGGCTCAGTAACACGTGGCTAACCTACCCTTAGGACGGAGACAACCCCGGGAAACTGGGGCTAAT
>JBHIEV010000126.1:0-2399 GCA_046760805.1 Bathyarchaeia archaeon | reverse complement strand
CTGCGATTGCGAGGTCACAGCAGGCGACGAACTCCCAGCCGCCTCCTGCTACTGCGCCGTTTACTCGGGCGATGACAGGCTTTCCGCAGTGCATTATCATGTCGAAGATTCTGGCGTAGTATTCTCCCCACTCCCAGAACTTCCACGGCTTTTTGTTGTATATCTCGGCATACTCGTGTACGTTCCCACCGGTGCAGAAGGCTTTGTCGCCTACACCAGTCATTACGATGAATTGGACTGAGTCGTCTCCCATAGCCTTCTCGTAACCAGCAGTTATTTCCTTGAGGGTTCCTAAGATATATGAATTCATTTCTCCAGGATTGTTAATGGCAATACATGCAGTATGATCGTACCAGTTAGGATCGTATTTGACAGTGCGCCAGTCCTTTGGGTCCTCAGCCGGATACCAATCATATTCTCTCTTAACCATAGCCATCACGTTTACCGCAATTACTTTCGCAAGTATATTTAAGACTTATTCGAGATTGATTGGTATAAACCTCAGATGAAACTGCACTGCCTCGCTGGCTTGAGTCATGACCCTGAATATACCTGTGATCAGGAAGCTGAGAGAAATCGTAGGTCCAGAAAGGGTACTGACAGACCCCGAAGACCTCTATGTATACTCATTCGAGAAGATTTTTGAGGACGCAAAGCACTCAGACTTTGACGCCGTAGTCAAAGCTACGTCTACAGATGAGATTGCCAAGATAGAGAAGCTCGCGGAGACAGAAGGGTTTACTATCCTTCGCAGAGGAGAGAATGCTGTCCATGACCCTCAGAAAACGAAGAGAAGCGCCACAGTAATCTTGGACACGCTTCCTCATCCAGAACTCACAGCCTTCGACAAAAAACTAGGTGAAAAATTCCAACAATTCCGAGAACGTAGACAGAAGCTAATGGACGCCATGCTCAGAGAACGGTCCTACAAGGGCTTGGCCTCGGTGATAGGATCACTTTTCCAAGACAAGATTATTCAGCAGTGCAGGGACTGCGAGGCTTGCACAGGATACTGTACCGTATCGCCTATCTTCAACCACGTCGAAACATACTCTTCGAAGGGGAGATACCTTCTGACGAGAGGCTTGATGACGGAAGAAATCAAGCCGTCAAAAAGGTTAGCAGACATCCTCTACTCCTGCACCCTATGCGGACTGTGCTATTTTCAGTGCACTTCTAATCTACACCTTTATGAGGTGATATTAGAGGCTCGCAGAAGGATGATAGAGAAGGGGTTAGCTCCCGAATCAGGGAAAGCCACCCTCAAAAACATTATAGAACATGGAAACCCTATTGGAGCATCCAAAAAGCTGCGAGCAAGATGGATGGAAAGGGTACCGAAAGATTCTCTCAGGGAGAAGGCAGATGTCTTGTACTGGGCTGGGTGCAACACGGTTCTGCGCTCAGGCGTTCGGCCGACAGCTAAATCCACAGTTAATGTGCTGAACGCTGCTGGCGTCGGCGTCATGACTCTGGGCGATAGAGAGGGGTGCTGTGGCTTCTCGCTAGTCGCTGAAGGCTTCTTTGAGGAGGCTAAGAGAAACGCCGAGCGGATTATTCTAGTAGTCGATGAAGCCGGCGTTGAGACGCTTGTCACGTCCTGCTCAGGCTGCTACGAGACCTTCGTCGACTTCTATCCAAACAAACTTGGTGTCGAGATGCCGTGTCAGGTGCTCCACAGCTCTCAGCTGATGGCGCATCTAGTAAAGAACGGCGATCTTGCACTCAACAAGCTGCCAATGAGGGTTTCATATCATGACTCCTGCGGACTCGGAAGGCACTGCGGAGTATACGAGCCGCCGCGGAAGCTGCTAAAAGCAATACCGGACTTACAGTTGATCGAGCCAAAAATGAGCAGGGAACATTCAAGATGTTGCGGGGGTGGAGGGGGTTTCTGGAGTGTAAACAGCAGAGCCAGCATGAGCTTAGCCCATCTAAGGATTGAGGAAGATATCATGCCATTGAAAGTCAAAGCCCTAGCTGTTACTTGTCCGCTCTGCTACACAAACTTCCTTTACACCGTACGAAGACACACAATCAACATAAAGGTTTATGATCTCATGGAGATCGTGGAGATGGCGTTAAGAGGGGAACGCAAATTTGACCAGCCGTGGGACAAGCGAAGTTCTCTGGAATAGTCGACGCTCACTTTTTTTGGAATTGCCTTTGAAGCTCTTCGTGCTTTTTGATGAAATCGTCCCGCACACGATAGAATATGTCTAACATGATGAAGGGTTTGTCTCCGATGGTTGTGTCGCTGTGTGGGATGTTGGCTGGGATACAGTAAAAATCGCCTCTCTGAACAACACGCTCTTCATCGCCGATCTTTAGCAGAGCCTTGCCACTGTAAACCATTCCAATCTGTTCATGAGGGTGAGAGTGAAGAGGCACGGTGTGTC
>JBHIEV010000125.1:0-2453 GCA_046760805.1 Bathyarchaeia archaeon | reverse complement strand
ACTTTGAAAATTCATTTTGCTTGCGGTAGGAAGATGGAGATGTCCCCCGCAAACTTCTCCCATTATGTATTTTTGGTTACAAGCGCGCGGGAATAGGGGAGAGCGAGGTTTTACGTCAAGTTTTCATGGAATACGCCAAATACATCAGCCTAATTACAGAAACATTACACAAAACAAAATGCCTTCTTAGCCCCTTCTTAAATTAGGCTAACGAAACGTCGCGGCAACCATCATACTGTTTGCCATATCTATTGGCGTAACAGCAACGGCACCCTGATGTTAAAAGTAAAAGCAGTTCGGCGTGCACCAAGAAATTTACGCTTTGATAAGTGAGGCGATCTTAGGAGAATAGTTTCTAATCACGCATGCCCCCCTAAAGGGTTGCGTTTTCATATCTACTCGATGTGCTTCTCTTTCACCTGCGCAAGGAGCTCATGTCTTTGCCTCTGTCTTTAAGGAGGGCCGCCAGATAGTCTTGATAGTCTAAAGGCTCAACTGTTTCGTCTCTCTTTACCAGCTGTATTGCCTCTGCGGGACAAGTAGGGTAACAAACTCCGCAGCCGATGCATCGTTCTCTGTCTACTTTGGCGGGTTGTTTATTCCTTTTAACGGTGATTGCACGCATGGGACAGCGAATTGCGCAGATGCCGCAGGCTAGACATTTTTCCGTGCCAACTTCCGCGTAGTAGTTTGATTTTGCTAAGGCGTTTGGATGTTTAGCCTCGTAAATCGACCGGAACCACATGCAACAATCGTCGCAGCAATTGCAGAGTACATTAAGCCTTCCCTTATGATTTTCCACCACGTGAACTAGTCCTTCTCTATTTGCCTTCTTAAGGATCTGCAGAGTTTCTTCGACTGATATTTTCCTTCCAAGTCCGTATTTTACCATGTAGCGCCCCATTGAGCCAAAATGAAGGCAGTTTTCCAAGGTATGTCTACATCCTTTGCCTGAAAGCCTTGCAATGATCCTACAGGGACAGTGAGCGACCACGTGGTAATCTCGTGCTTTCACGAGTTCTACCGCGTCCTCATAAGGCATAACTTGGGCCTCAAGTGAGATTGCGTCTCTTTCGGGTAGTGTCCTCATGATAGGAGTGTTCCTGTCGCCTATTTCATCGAGCCATACGTCGGTCCAGTACTCGTCCCATAATGGAGCAAGCTTCTCTTGTCTAGCGTCCTTGCCAGGTCCAGGCCAGAACGGTGTCTCAGCCCATCCTATGACGACTGGTAAAAGTCTGTAAACGGTTTCACCGTTTCTCTCATCTTTGAATACGGTTCCTTTCTTAGCCATTTTATCAAGTGTAGTCTTCAGAGAATCTGTGTCCTTGTCTATTTTCTTAGAAATATCTTCGAGTGTAAAAGACACAAAGGGAAGCTTTAGAGCGAATTCGGCTTCGTCTTCACTGAACAATATTCGAAGGATTTCTTTCTCCTCGCCGTCAAGGCCTTTGGGGACGCCGACGGGCGCCTTGTTAAGCTTAGACCGGAGCATTTCATAAATTTCTAGATGATGCATACGAATTTCACCTTTCTTTAATGAATTCTTTCTGCTTCAACTCTCATCATGGCTTCTCTTGGGGTCATTTCCGGAATTTGATTCTTAACCTTCACCAGCTTGATGGCGTCGTTTGGGCAATGGTAGGTGCAAAGTCCGCATCCTATGCACCTTTCTTCTAAGAAGAGGATTCTCTCTGGTTCGTTGTCGTGGGGGGCATGGTATACGTTTGCCTCTATGGGGCAAATGCGGACGCACCTCTTACATTTTTTGCAGAGTTCGTCGTCTCTCACGGGGAGGAAGTTTGACTTTGCGAAAGCTCTAGGGTTGTGCAGTTCAGAGAGACCTCTCAAAATTCCGCAGGCATGAGTGCAACAATTACAGATGAACTGGGGTCTTGTCTGAACGTTGGTGGTGCAATGAACTAAACCTGCCTTCTCCATTTCTTCCAACAATCCTAATGCTTCCTCAACGCTTAGGTAGCGTCCGTACCCTCTCTCCACCATGTAATCTGCGAAATAGCCAAAGACGAGACATGTTTCCAGAGGATGATCACATGGCTTGTGTGTCCTGCATGCGCAGTTCATGACTGCTATTTTGCCAGAAGTGGTAATGTATTCGGACATTTTCTCGAAGGGTAAGATCTCGTGTTCTACACCTATTTCTTTGTCGAGGGTTATCGTTCTTTCAATGGGTATAACTCTGGCCCAAGGATAGTTAGAAGCACCTATTTCCATGCCACCCCCTGTCGTGTAAAACTTTTCGAAAAGTTTTGACACCTTTCGTTTTTCATCGGAATGGCGGCCAGAGGCGAAATAGAACTCAAAGATGCCTGGAACCATTGGCATCAGAGAGTAGTATACATTGCCGTCCCTCTTGCTTGTGAATCTGAAAAGCAATCCCCTCGAAACTAAACGATCTACAATTGCTTGAACCTTCTCCCGAGGCTTTCCTA
>JBHIEV010000124.1:0-2484 GCA_046760805.1 Bathyarchaeia archaeon | reverse complement strand
TGCTCTCCTGCCTATGACCCAAAAAATCAGGAAATCGCTAGATCTATGGTTTCAATATTCGATAGTTTAGGCGTTGACTTCGCAACACTTGGCACCGAAGAATGGTGTTGCGGAGATCACATACTCAGACTTGGCGAAAAGGGATTGTTTGAAATCCTTGCTGAGCATAATTTGTCTCTGTTTGAAAAATTTGATGCTGAGAGAATTGTAACTTTGTCACCCCACTGCTACAACACCTTCAATAATGATAAGCCCTACAGCGATGCTGGGCTTCAGGTTCAACACTATACGCTATACGTCGCCGAAGCCATCGAGCGCGGGAAACTCAAACTTTCCAAAGCCATAAAGAAGAGGGTTACTTATCACGATCCTTGCTTCCTAGGTAAGCGTAATGAGATATTTGATGCTCCCAGGCAGATTCTTGAATCAGTAAACGGTTTAGAGCTTGTCGAGATGAAGAGAGTGAGAGAGAACAGTTTTTGCTGCGGCGGAGGAGCCGGAAGAGTTTGGACAGAGGATGCGGTTCCTGAAAAGAGACCTTGCGTAAATCGGGTTAGAGAAGCATTAGAACTTGGTGTCGAGGTTATAGCCACAGCTTGTCCGTTCTGTGTAACAACCCTAGAAGATGCTGTGAAAGTGTTGGATGCGGAGGATAAAATTGTGGTGGAAGACATTCTGGGACTCTTAAAGGATGCAATATAGCGCGTTAAAGTTAAAGATTTCACACCTGAACTTTGCTATTTTTCCTATTTCGGCTTGGCATACACATCTTTGGGTAGTTAGAACCAGCGCCAGAACCAGTACTTTTCGAAGAGGATTTTGGACCAGTGCCATATTCTGCTAAGGTTTGGCCATCGCATTTTGACATCTGGCGTGGGCTCAGCGTAGAAGTTGCCCCTTGCCATGCCGGCCTTCCCATAGCCTACTTCCAAGAAGCATTCGCCCCATCCATCAAACTCTCTTTCTCCAGTGCCGCGGATGTCAGCGACAATGTTGTGGGCTACAACCTCTGCTTGACCGTGGGCAAAGACTCCAGCCTTAGGCAAAGACTTTCCCATAGCCAACATTATCTTAGCAACGTCTCCTAAGGCAAAGAGATCGTCATATTCTGTCCTCAGAGTTCTTTTGTCCACGGAGATCCAGCCCGATTTGTCGGTTAGACCTGATTCTCTGACGACACTGGGGGCTCTATGCGGAGGAACAGCGAAGAGCAAGTCGAAGTTCATGCTCTTCCCTCCCTCAAAGGTGATCTCTCCCTTCTCCGAGTCCACGGAAGTTAATTTGAGGTTAGAATGATAAGTTATGCCACGACCTTCTAGCATTCCCTTCACCATGTTCCCGATTTCTGGGGGAGCCACACCCATGGGTCGACCTTCTGCAGTGAAAAAATGAAAATCAACCTTGTCTCGTATTCCTTTCCTTCGGAAGTGATAATCCATGAAGAGAGCTGCTTCGTAAGGCGCTGCTGGACACTTGAAGGGAAGGCTTGACACACCAGCAGCGATGGTTCCGCCTGAAAAGTTTCTCAATGCTTCCCTGAACTTCATTGTCTCCTCCAACTCGTAGATGTGAGAGGCACCATCGGAAAATCCAGGTATCGTCTCTGGGGCTAGTTCGGCGCCTAGCGATACTATAAGATAGTCATATTCAAGGTCCTTAGTGCTTGTTTTTACGGATCTATTTGCTGGATCAATCTTTGAGACTTCACTGTTAATGTATTTGATGCCTTTTTTGTTCAGCAAGTTCAAATCTCTAGTGACCTGATGAGGTTCCCTCCATCCCATCATGAGCCAAGGGTATGAGGGAGAATATCTATGTCTGGTCCTCTTGTCAACAAGCACGATCTCATGTTCCCGGCCTAGTTTTCTACTTAACACATTGGCAGCAACGACTCCTCCTATTCCGCCGCCAAGCACTAGAACATTCATACTTTTAGTTTCCATATTTCTATAAATGATGTTAGTACAGCCTTTTCCTTACAAGCATAGGGTGTACATCAGGTTTAAGAATCTTTGCATGCGCTCTTCATTCTCATCAAGAAATGAAATTATATTTTTTCTGATAAAAAACATAAAACAAGGGTTGATTAATCGTTTTCAGGAATTAACAGTCGCAAGATTTGAAGTATCACATTGGAAGGAGGAGAAAGTATAACTATAGTAAATCATGTCAATCGGGTTGAGTTGAAAGAGACTCTCTTAGAATCCAGCTGTCAAAGAAATGACCTTCAAGCTATTTGTAGAGACTGACGCAGACGACGAGAAGCTTGCAGAGGTGAGAGGATCGCATACGAAAGATGCACCCGTTTATTGTTTGACCAGCAACGTCGCCGTAAAAAAGTCACCAAAATATGAAGAAGAGAAATCGTGAACTGCTGCCAATGCAAGGGCATCGAGACTGCTTTCAATAAGAAGAGGGTAACCAAGAAACTCAAACAGTATCGCAAGGAAGGCCCGGCCAAGACGACCCGCATGTTGATCGACG
>JBHIEV010000123.1:0-2574 GCA_046760805.1 Bathyarchaeia archaeon | reverse complement strand
ATAGTAGCCAAGGAACACGACCCAGA
The DNA here is from genome assembly GCA_046760805.1 of Bathyarchaeia archaeon. Lineage (GTDB taxonomy): Archaea > Thermoproteota > Bathyarchaeia > Bathyarchaeales > Bathyarchaeaceae. The sequence continues at coordinate 2,548 of JBHIEV010000123.1, read as the reverse complement.
ACTAGACATCACCATCTTCTTCATCGACCTACGTGCCCACGGAAAGGGATTTGAAGAGTTCACCAACAGAGCCAAAGAATTAGGAATAAAATACATACGATGCGAGGTTCCGGAGGTGGTTGTGAACGACGAAAATCAGAACCTAACGGTCCTTTATGAAGACCCAGTCGACAACCAACTCAAAAGTATGGATCTGGACCTCGTTGTCCTCTCAGTGGGCTTGGTTCCTCCTCAAGCTCTATCTTCTATTCAAGCCATAATGGGTCTCAGCCTGAACCGTTTCGGATACGTGGATACTCCATTAACCAACCCGGTAGAGACTAGCATTCCAGGCGTGTTTGTCTGCGGCACATCCCAAGGCCCCAAGGATATTCCCGACTCGGTGGTCCAAGCAAGCGCTGCGGCTGCCAAGGCTGAGGTACTTCTCTCATCTGTGAGAGATCAGCTGGTTAGGCGAAGAGAATATCCCAAAGAGAAAGAAATCAAGGAGGAGCCGAGAATCGGCGTATTCGTTTGTCATTGTGGCATAAACATCGGGGGCATAGTGGATGTTCCCGAGGTTGTTGAATATGTTAAGACATTACCCTTCGTGGTTTACGCGGAAAGAAACTTGTACACATGTTCACAGGACACCCAAGAAAAAATCAAGAAAGCCATAAAAGAGTACGATCTGAACCGGGTTGTGGTTGCGTCGTGTACACCCAGAACCCATGAACCACTCTTCCAGAATACTTTGAGAGAAGCCGGCCTAAACCCCTACCTCTTCGAGTTCTGCAACATCCGAGAGCAATGCTCATGGGTACACATGCATGACAAGCGGGCAACAGAAAAGGCAAAGGACCTTCTCAGAATGGCAGTCTCCAGATCAAGGTTACTCAGACCCCTCAAGACCCAACAAGTGCCAGTAGTAAAGAGCGCATTGGTTATTGGCGGTGGGATCTCTGGAATGACCGCGAGCCTAGACATTGCCGACCAAGGCTTCCAAGTCTACTTGGTGGAAAAGCAGAGCCAGCTCGGAGGCTTCCTCCATAACATCGGCAGGATTCAAGATGGAACTACCACATCAGACATTCTTGAAAGCGTCATAAAGAGAGTTGAGAACCATCCAAGGATTGAGGTATTCAAAGAATCCGAAGTCACGGAGGTTAGCGGTTTTGTTGGGAACTTCAGAGCAAAGATCAATACCCCGGAGAACACAAAGGAAATCCAATTCGGAGCGGCGATAATCGCAATTGGGGCAGATGTTCTGATGCCGGAGGGCTACTTCCACTTCGGAGAGAACGAAGGAATAATCACCCAGAAGGAACTGGAGGCTATGATGGATGCCAACTTTAGAGCAAAAAAGGTAGTCATGATTCAGTGTGTTGGCTCGAGAGAGGATAATAGGCCATACTGTTCCAGAGTCTGCTGCACAGAAGCCATAAAGAATGGCATCCGAATTAAACGGGCGGCTCCGAACACGGAAGTATATGTGCTCTACCGTGATATCCGGTCCTACGGGCAGTGGGAGACTCTGTATCGAGAGGCAAGGGACCTTGGAGTCGTTTTCATGAGATACAGTGAAGAGAATAAGCCGTCTGTGGATCCAAACGACTTAACGGTTGAGGTGTACGAACCTTTGTTCAAAACTAAACTGAAACTAAAGGTGGATCTCGTCGTGTTAGGCAGCGCGATAACGCCTCCAAAGGACGCTGAGGCTCTGAGCAAGATGTTCAAGGTTCCTTTGGACGAGAATGGGTTCTTCTTGGAAGCCCACATGAAGCTTAGACCCGTGGATTTCGCCACAGACGGCGTCTTCGTCTGCGGAACCGCCCACTACCCAAAGATGATACACGAAAGCATCGCCCAAGCGAGCGCGGCAGCTTCCCGCGCATGCCTAATCCTGTCCAAAGACACCCTCGAATCTGAGGCTGTAATCAGCCTAGTTGATGAGGAAAAATGCAAAGGTTGCGGCGAGTGCATCGACGTTTGCCCCTTTGAGGCGATAGAACTTCAGCCTGAGGAGATGGTTCTAGAGAAGGTTAAGTTTCCAACAAGGAAGGCACATATCAACCCCATAATTTGCAAGGGCTGTGGATCCTGTGCTGTAGTGTGTCCCGTTGGAGCTATAACACCTGAGCACTTCACAAAACAACAAATTGAAGCAAGCCTAGAAGCGGCCATCATACAATCTTAAGAGCCAGCTTGTTCCCTTCTGTCTGATTGTAAAAAAGGTGGAGTTGATGTCTGTCGAGTTGGATGAGATCGACAGAGAGATTCTGAATACGTTACAGAGCGATGCACGAACCTCGTTTGCCAGCATTGCTCGTAAGTTAAAGGTGAGTGAGGCAACGATTAGGTTTCGGGTTAAAAAATTGATTAAGAAAGGTGTTATTACCCGACTTATTGCATTGCTCGACCCGAGAAAAATTGGGTTATCTGTAACCGCCATAATTATGGCTAAGGTTGATCCGACACTGCTTGAGGAAGCTTTTGAGCAATTAGCCTCCTTTAATGAAACGCATCATGTGTTCCAAAGTACCGGAGAATACGACATTGTTGCTGTGGT
>JBHIEV010000122.1:0-2614 GCA_046760805.1 Bathyarchaeia archaeon | reverse complement strand
CTTAATGCTCTGTCAGCATTGCAAGGACCGGTGCCTGTCCCGGTTGTTCTTATCTTTTCTGCGAGTTGTCCCTTCTTGTCTGCTTCGATGTGTTCGGGTTCGATGACTGCGCATTGTCGATCCACGCCAACTCGATTTTTGGATTTCGTTAGTTGTATCTCGTGGAGAAGAATCTCTGGGTTTACCAGAACTCCTGGGCCTATCAGGAGGCGGCATTTGTCATAGACGAAGGCGCTTGGCAACATCCTTAGCTTATACTTTCTGCCTTTGTAGACCACGGTGTGTCCCGCGTTTGGACCCACACCGGCTCTTGCAGTTATGGCGATTTTGTCTTTTAATGAAAGATGAGAGATGACCTTTCCCTTTCCTGTGTCTCCGAAGAACCCGCAAACTACTACCGTACAGGTCATTTTCGCCTTCCCCTCCACACTATTGCATTTTTCCTTTTAAAATTTTTCCTATTTGACGTGCATATTTTCCATATTTTTGTTAAACAGAGCAGACTGTAACAGCCTCAAGAGAATTTGACCCCGCTCTTGCAGCATATCAGAATATTGCCGTGATCTTCAAGGTTTCTGGGAGAAAATGAAGAAGTTACGTCTTCTTAAGGTCAAACATCAATTTAATACGCTAACGAATCAGCTGGGTTCTTCTACCGTAAATTCTAATCTCTGCCTACCTCTGCCTTTGCTTCGTCTTTTAATGATTCTTAGAGTTCCTATCTCTTCTATGTTCTTGACGTGTAATCCTCCACACGGTAGCTTAGAGAGATCATCAATCTGTGTCAGTCTATAATCTGGTCTTTCTTGATCGTACCAGCACTTGACAGCAAGTTTCTTAGATATCAGTTCATTGCATTTATCCTCTAATCTCTGTCTAATCTCTGGCGTTATTGTAGGTTCGTAATCTAAATCTATCCTCGCCTTATCTACACCCACATCACTACTGGTTGCTCTGATCCTTGAATCTAACAGCATTTGACAAACATTGAAGAGAAGATGTGCTGAAGTGTGCATTCTCATCAGTCTGTATCTTCTATCCCAATCGATGCTACACTCAACTAGTTGTTCCACTCTCAAAATAGGTTTAGTGTCTAGAATGTGAGCTATGTCATTCTCTTCTACCTGCGTATCTACTACTCTGCAATTCTTTATGTAACCTGTATCTCCACGCACTCCACCAGATTCAGGATAGAAAATAGTCCTATCCAGGAAGACCCTATCCTCTCTTAGCCTAACCACTCTAGAGACGATTTGCTTTGTATAAGGTTCTTCAAGAAACACTCTCTCTGTCATTGCACCTCTCCTCTGCAAGCAGTAGGTGATGGTGTGTTTAAAGTTCTTTATCTATTTGAGTGATTCGTTCTCTGCGATACGGCAATACCTGTAGGAAAATCATAAAATCTGAGTGATTAACGAATAGATGAGGAATAATTTTTGGACGTGTTTGAAGCGATAAGAGGTAGAAGAAGTATCAGAGCCTATACAGGCGATCGAGTTTCAGACGAAACTGTTAGGATGCTGATAGATGCCGCAAGATGGGCCCCGTCGGCTGGAAACATCCAACCATGGGAGTTTGTAGTGGTGAGAAACGCTGGAACAAAACGAAGGCTGTCAGCGGCTGCATTAGATCAGACATCCATTGAAGAGGCGCCTGTCGTGATAGTTGTTTGCGCTAATGAGGCTCGCTCTAGTCGGGGATATGGCAGTCGGGGCGTAAGTCTATACTGCCTCCAAGATACCGCTGCCGCTATACAAAACATGTTATTGGCTGCTTGCGCCTTGGGACTAGGAGCGTGCTGGATTGGAGCTTTTCATGAAGATGAGGTTGGGAGGATATTGAAAACACCTAGACGCATAAGACCAATAGCGATAGTTCCAGTCGGTCACCCAGCTGAGAAACCTAGGGCGCCACCAAAAAGGTCAATAAGTGAAATAGTCCATTTCGAATCGTTCTGAGGAGGAAGAAGCGTGAAGATGCGAAGGGTATACCTTGGCGAGCTTACATGGCCAGATGTTGAAGAGTTTTTGAAGGATCACGATGTTGTTGTGGTTCCGGTTGGAAGTTGCGAACAACATGGCCTGCACTTGCCCTTGGACACTGATGCGTATGACGTTTTTTGGCTTTCTAAACGGGCTGCGGAGAAGGCTGGTTGCGCTTTGGTTGCACCTCCCATCTATTATGGTGTTTCATCGCATCACATGGACTTTCCAGGGACAGTAACCCTTAGTCCTCACACTTTGGAGGAGCTTGCCTATGAGGTTGCGGTGAGCCTTATAAAGCACGGATTTGGGAAGATCGTTTTTGAGAATGGTCATGGAGGGAACACTCCTGCTCTGCAATCTGCGGCTCAACGCATAAAGGCTGATACGGGTGCTTTTGTGGTTGTAGACTCAGTGAGTTTAATCCCTGATTTCATTGAGGATTTGATTGAAACGCCCTATGATGCGCATGCAGGTGAATTCGAGACCTCAACAACCCTGGCAAACCGTGAGGAATCGGTGGTGAAAGAGAGGGTCGAGAAACCAGAGGTTAAGTTTCCAAAGTCAAAGTATACGAAGATCGGGTTAAAGGAGAAGGGTCCAAGAGTTTTCTGGGGCTTCCGAACCAAGGA
>JBHIEV010000121.1:0-2642 GCA_046760805.1 Bathyarchaeia archaeon | reverse complement strand
GCCTTCCTCCAGCTCTAGGAGTTCCCTGACTTCCTTCGGAATCGTAACTCTAAAACCCCGACCAACCTTGACAACAGCTAAAACTGCCAATATCACATCAACATAATTCCTTAAAGGAATACAACCCTTAAGAATTCTACTATTAAACTGTCTATTGCGTGTCTGCATGCTAAACCATCAAGCCGAGATAAGCATTTGTGGAAACATGAAGACTTTTCAAAAAGTGAAAAAAACGCGAGAAGATACTACTTCATAACGTAAGACCCAAAGTATAAAGAAAGGAATATTATACTTCGTTCGATACCATTTAGTGAAAGGTGGTTTAGTAGTTGAGTGAGAGGTGGATTCGGAGTTCCGAGAAGATCTTGGAGCGCGTAGAGAAATTGGAGAAAGTTAAGGATAGAGACCGCTTGGAACTGGTGAGGTCTACTTGGTTCATGTTGGGTGCCCTGCAAAGAAGTCTTGTTGGCTGGTTACAGTGGGTGAAAAACCCGGAAATGATGGTAAAGTTCAGCAAAGAGGAGCTGGAGGAGATAAACAGCGACATCTCCAAGTTTACGCGGTCATTCATAGAATACGACTTGAAAGTCACTAAACAGGGCGCCAAAAAAGGACTAAAAGCCAAGAAGAAGAAAAGGAAGAAAAAAGCTGAACCTCAGTATGTGATCTAGCGCGGGCAACTGTGAAACTGAAGAAACAACATCAATAGGTATCATTTGTGACATGCGCGCGCAAATAAACAATCAGAAAGAGAAGCAAGAAAATCGCTAGTATTGAGTGGCCGTAAAGGGAGCGCGATTTTGCTGACCTGCTTCCCTCTCCATTTTTATGTTGCTCTAACAATGGGTTTAAGTAACGTCTGCTTTTGACCGTGAACTATATGAACCTTTAGCCTTTCTTCGGTATATCGAAATGGACTCAAGATGTTGGCTCCAGCAAGAATTAGCATGTCGACATACTTTTCAACATCGAACCCAGTGTTAGCGTCAACCATTTCCGCGGCCTGCAGGGACAGGCTTAGGTGAATTAGTCGTGGGGATGAGGTTGAAGGACTAGTGAGGGCAATCCAGTACGGAGGAAGCAGGTTCGTGATCGCTTCCCTATGGAAGGTTGAGGACAAATCAACGAGTGAGCTTTTCATCAGGTTCTACACCGAAAAGGGCGATGTAGTTGACAGGCTCAGAAAAACCTTACTCGGCCTCATGAAAGACGGCTATGGATTCTACCACTGGGCACTCTTCCAAGTATACGGAATCTAATTTTCTAAGTACTTTGCCGGACTATAGCCTGAAGAAAGCACATTGTATCGAGAACTCATACTATGCATATCTGCCAATAGCAGCGTTTAATCTAGACGTGTGTTTGGATCTAACCCCCGGCGCTTGAGTGAGATGAGAAAGATTCTGAGTTTCAGAGGTGGAGCTGTCTTATAAAGACTTTTCACCTTCTTTTTCTCGACGTTTGTAGAGCATTATTGTATGGCCGCGAACATCGATCAGGTTTGCTGCTGTTCGTTGAGCGACTTTTGAAGCGACAGCTTTGGCTTCCTTGTTCCCTAGTGCGCTCTTCAGCATTCTTATCTTCACCTTTTCCTTCTTCTTCAGTTGTCTAGAGATTTCAGCTATTACTTGTTCTGTCGCTCCATTCTTTCCAATCCATATGGTCGGCTTTTCAGAGCTGAGTTCTCGCTTTATCTTACGCCTAATCTTGGATGTCATCAGTTCTTTCTTCCTGCCTTTATTGGCATGCGCGAGTGTTTGCCACAGTTGAAACACGTGATCACTATGTGTGGCTCCCTCTTATGTTTGATGCGAACACGACAATTTATGCCTGGCAAGATAAAGCTTTTACAATGTCTGCAGATTTGCCTTCTATACTCCTTTGGCAGTCTGGTTCTGGTTCTCATGGAGATTTTCCTCGCAATGGAGACGTAACGTTGCGCCAACTCAGGATCTTCGTGAATGACTTCTCTTGCGAGGTGAAAGAGGGTGTGAATACGTTGTAGAGCTATTCGCTTAGTAGCATTCATTTTTCTAAAGACGATTCCACATGGCCTCCATTAAACTTTTATGAAAAACAAGCCTCCTCCCTTCCTAGGGGTCCAGCTTGCTAACTCTTATCCTAGCAGAGTCAGCTCTCGAAACGATTCCCAAAGCGTTGTGGACACATCCTGCCATAAGAAGATACTCGGAAAGACGTGTAAAGCATCCCCAGTTTCTTCTTCTCGATCGGTCTTACCATCACGCTGCGATGAAGAGACTTGAGCAAAATGAGAAGAGAGGACGACCAGACATAGTCCATTTCGCCTTGCTAGAAGCCCTAGGCTCACCCTTGAACAAGGAACGACTACTCCAAACATACGTGCACACCATAAATGACCAGGTGATTACGGTGAATCCTGAAACTCGGCTGCCAAGAAATTATGAACGATTTGTTGGACTTATGGAGCAACTGTTCGAGTTGGGAAGGGTCCCACCGACTGGACAAATATTGCTCAAGCTTGAACGCAAAACCCTGCCACAACTACTTGGCGCGATCACCGCAACTCACGTTGTCGTTTTCAGCAGAGAAGGCTCGCCCCACACGCTGGAAGAGGTGGGTTTGAGGCTATCAGCGGAGGAGACGCCCGTTGTTATTGTTGG
>JBHIEV010000120.1:0-2708 GCA_046760805.1 Bathyarchaeia archaeon | reverse complement strand
AAGGTGAGAATAGAAGGCTCAGTCGCAAAGGACACATGGCTCAGCGGTGAACCAGAGATAGACATCTTTATGCAGGTGCCGACAAGCATGCCGCGAGAAGCCTTCGGAACGGTCTGTCTAGGAATTGCAAAAGAGGCCACAAAGGGCTTTGGGCAGGTTGAACGTTTCGCCGAGCATCCCTACCTTGAGGCCTTTGTTGACTCGATCAGAGTAAATATTGTGCCCTGTTATCGCGTTGAAAAGGGTGAGTGGATCAGCGCCACGGACAGAACGCCTTTTCACACCGACTATGTGAAGCCTAGGCTTAGCGAGAGCCTTCGCGGAGAAGTCCGCCTCTTAAAGAAGTTTATGAAGGGCATAGGTGTCTACGGAGCAGAAATCAAAGTGGGCGGCTTCAGCGGATACCTCTGCGAGCTGCTCACCTTACACCACAAATCGTTCTTAGAAGTTTTGAGGTCATTTGCAGACTGGAAGGAACGCAAACTAATCGACTATGAAGATTATTACAAGGGGAGAGAACGAGAAGCCAAAAAGATTTTTGAGGAACCCCTGATTGTGGTGGACCCGGTTGACAAAGGAAGAAACGTTGCCTCTGCGCTAAGAAGAGGATGCCTGGACGAGTTTGTGGTTGCCTCAAGAACGTTTCTCCAAAACCCCAGCTCAAAATATTTCTATCCACCAGAGACCAAAGCCTTCAAACCCGGCGAACTCGTTGAAAACATGAAAACTCGCGGCTCAACCCTAATCTTTGTAACGTTTGGCAAGGTAAACGCTGTTCCAGACGTTTTGTGGGGTCAACTCTACAAGTCACAGAGATCGTTGCGCAAGATGCTTCGGCGACACGACTTCAACGTTATCCGCAGTAGCGTGTGGAGCGATGAACAAGACTTCAACGTGCTCGTATTCGAGGTTGAACATCGTTTTCTTCCGACTATAAAGAGGCATTTGGGCCCGCCAGTTGAGAAAAGGACAGATTGTGAGAAATTTCTGAGGAAACATGTTGCTTCGCCAAACACAATTTCTGGTCCGCGCGTTGAAGAAGGCAGATGGGTGGTGGAGATAAAACGCAGGTACACCGACGCCGCATATTTGCTCGTCGAAAAGCTGAGAAACGGTGGAAGGCAGGTTGGCATCGCCAATCTTATTTCTCGAGCTGTATCGAAAACCCTCAAGGTTCACGTGGATGGAGAAGCTTTGAAGCTTTATAGGAGCAACAAAGAATTCGCCAAGTTTCTAACGCGATTTCTGCTGGGAAGACCTCACTGGATTGAATGAGTTTTGCGAGGTTCTGAAAATAAACCGTCAATGTTTGGACATTCTGTTTTATTTGTGATAGAATAAAGTTCCACAAACTTAAAATGAAAAAACCAACTTAATAAGATGCACGTAAAATTTGGGAGAGAGGAGAGAATGAAGAAGACGTCAACGAAAATTATTGTAGTGTTTGTATGGACGCTACTGATGCTAAGCACATTCGGTGGGGCATTTGTCCAGGTTGGAGCCGCCGCGCGCACACTTCCCGACTATGAGCCTGTGGATTGGAGAACTGGCTGGGCTGGCCAGGTCGATATGCCGACCATTGAAGATTCAGGTCTCTCGTCATCGTCGTTCCAGACTGTGGAGTTGTCTGCTTCCACTCCGCCAGTTGGAACCACCGTGTGGGACTGGTACCTATACGCAATAAGCGACGGCGAATATCCCACAATGACTCTGAGAGCATTGTCGGGCAACGTTGAAATCTGGGTACAGGACTATCTGTTGTTCCCTGAAGGCGATCCGAGGAATGAGGATCCATATAACTTAGCAATAACTGATGAGATGGTGCAGTACTTGGCAGACGAGTTCAATAACGTCATTTACCCAACAGACACAGGGTATTTCGGAGCCCCGTTTGACAGGGATGGAACAAACACGATCTTCGAGCTGCTCGGATGGCCTTCATGGACTTACGACTGGATTGAGACTGATCCATATAATCCTCAGAGGGTGATCCTCAAGGTTCTCAACATTCGAGACACCAACTACTACGACCCAACCTATCCATACTATGTTGTTGGATTCTTCAGCCGAACGTACAATGGCTATTATAATAGAAACATGATTCACATCGACGCTTGGAGATGGTGGCAGAGACTTGGGCCAGAAGGACATCAATGGTTCCCCGAACGCCCCGACCTTACCGTAACACGACCCTACGTCATGGAGTCAACAACAGCCCACGAATACCAACACAACATTCACGCCGACTGGAATCCCGACAGCCCATCCTTCATGAATGAAGGATGCTCCATGTACGCGGAGATACTGTGCGGCTACGGCGTCTCATGGTCTCACGTAAACAGCTATCTATACACGCCGGACAACTCCCTCACCGTATGGGGCGACCAAGGAGACATCAACATACTCGCCGACTATGGCGCAGCCACTCTCTGGGCTATATACCTAAGCGATCATTATGGTGGACCGGCCATACTAAGCCGCTATGTGCAGGCAGGGATTCCTGGAATCGAAGGTGTCAGTGCAGCCTTAGCTTACCTTGGTTACCCACAAACATTCGACGATGTCTACCATGACTGGAGAATCGCCAACCTAATTCACACAAACAAAGTGGGAAAAGTAAAGACACCTCAATACGACTATGTCTCAATCGATCTCGAAGGCCCAGAAGCCATCCCAGCAAGGGTTTATGTGGAGAAGAAGCCTTGGAT
>JBHIEV010000119.1:0-2714 GCA_046760805.1 Bathyarchaeia archaeon | reverse complement strand
CCACCATTTTTCACAGAACAGTAAATGTTATGAGTGTATGGTGAAGAATCAAGATGTTAGAGGGATCCCTTTGAAGCGGTTTGACGTGATCGTGGTTGGTGCTGGAACGGGCGGATGTTTAGCTGCTAAGACTGTTGCTGATGCTGGCCTTGATGTCTGCCTTATCGATCGGAAGAGGGAGGAGGACGTTGGGGAGAAGGTTTGCGGAGACGCTATTGGAAAGCATCACTTCGACGATTTGGGGCTAGACTATCCCGTTGGAGAGGAATTGGAGCGAAGGATGATCGGTGTTAGGATCCATTCACCTGATAGAGAAAATGTCTTTGACGTTAAGGGGGAGAAGCTCTACGGATTTATCGTTAACCGTCGCCTCTTTGGACAAAGATTATTGAAAAATGCTATCGATGCTGGTGCGACTTTGCTCGAATCAACTCACGCTTTGGAACCGATAATAGAACAGCACTCTGTTACTGGGGTTTCCGCAAAGAATCTGAAAACAGGAGAAAAAATGAAGCTGTTTGGTCAGGTCGTCGTTGACGCAAGTGGTTATTCTGCTGTTTTACGAAAAAATCTTCCTGCAGAACTAGGTGTCGAGGCGAACATTGACATTAAGGATGTGGTTGTTGTGTATCGAGAGATTCGTGAATTGAAAGAACAGGTTGCTGATCCAAATTATTGTGAAATTTATCTCAGTCAAAAATGGTCTCCTGGAGGTTACTCATGGTTCTTCGCGGAAGGCGGAAAGAAAGTGAATGTGGGGTTAGGAGTTGCCATGGCCAACAATTTTCCGAACCCAAAAGATCAGTTTTACGAGAATGTCTTACCCATGCCATTGTTTGATGGATCATCGGTCATCAATGCTGGCACATGGTATGATCCAACCAGGCGTCCGCTTGACTGCATGACGGGAAACGGTATTGTGATCGTTGGAGATGCGGCCTGCCAGGTGAATCCGATTCATGGCGGTGGAATGGGTCCATCCATGAAAGGGGGAGCCTGTGCAGGGGAAACCATCGTCGAGGCAATTGAAAAGGGAGATGTAAGCAGGGATGGTTTATGGTCTTACAATAATAGGTATCTGCATTCCTATGGAGCTAAGCAGGCGGGTTTGGACGTCTTCCGCATTCTCCTTCAGGGACTGGGAGACGAGGGATTGAACTACGTAATGGAGCATCGGTTGATCACAGAAGAAGACCTACTTAAGGCGAGTATGGGTGAGGATGCCCGTATCAACATAACCGAAAAGACTATCAGAGTTTTTAGGGGACTAAGAAAACTTGGCTTACTCAAAAAGCTGAGTGAAGCGGCAAATCTCCTTAAACGGGTGCGTCAGCACTATCTGAACTACCCTGTGTCGCCTCAGGGCTTCGATGCCTGGAAGAGAAAAGCGGAAGCGATGGTTAAAGAAGCGGAACGGTTGAAGGAAGGAAAGTAATTTCGTCAAGCTGCTTAATGAAATACTGAGGCAACAGATTGAGTATGCGTGTCGCAGCGTTGGTCACAGGCGGCAAGGACTCTGCCTTGGCGTTACACCGTGCCCAAGAGCAAGACTATGAGGTGACGTATCTGGTGACCATGCTCCCACAGCGGCAAGATAGCTGGATGTTTCATTCCGTTAACATCCACTTGACTGATCTTTTCGCGGAAGCGGTTGGGATTCCTTTGGTGAGAGGTGAAACCTCTGGAATCAGAGATCTGGAACTTAAGGATCTTAAGGATTTGCTCGCGGCTCTTGATGTAGAGGGAATTGTGTCTGGGGCCATATTGTCACGGTATCAGAAGGAGCGAATCGACAGGATCTGCCGAGAGTTAAATCTGAAGTCTGTCGCTCCCCTTTGGCTTGAGAATCCCACGAAATTGCTGAAGGAGATGGTTAGTCTGAATTTTGAGACGATTATCGTTGGTGTGTATGCATATGGTTTCGACGAGAGCTGGCTTGGAAGGATGATTGATTCTGCAGCGATACAAGATCTCGCTGGGCTAAACAAGAAATATCAGGTTTCTCTAGTGGGGGAGGGGGGTGAATACGAAACTTTGGTTCTTGATGCACGCTTCTTTAGGAAGAGAATAAAATTGCTTCAAGTAGAGAAGATCTGGGAGGGTCAAAGCGGACACTTACTCGTGAAGAAAGCCGAACTTGTCAACAAGGGCTGAAAGGTTTATTAGGAATCTTGACGGTGAGGTTGAACACAAGCTTGAAGGCCGAGTTGGAAGATGGCATACAAATACATTGAAGAGGCTTGGGAGAAGCCCGAAGCTTCCTTCGTGAAGGAGCTGATGTGGGAACGAGCTATGGAATGGCGCAGGCAACCAGCCATTATTAGAGTGGAGAAGCCCACGCGTCTAGGTCGAGCTAGAAAACTCGGGTACAAAGCGAAACAAGGATTTGTCGTCGCTAGGGTTCGTGTCAGACGCGGAGGCCTGAGAAGGCCTAGGCCGACGATGGGACGAAGGCAGAAGCGTATGGGCGTCGCCAAGTTAAAGCCTGCCAAGAGCCGAAGGCTGATAGCTGAAGAGAGGGCGGCTAAGAAGTTTCCCAATCTGGAGGTGTTGAACTCCTATTGGGTCTGGGAGGACGGCCGTTTCAAGTGGTTTGAGGTTATTCTGGTGGATCCGAGCCATCCAGCAATTAAGTCGGACAAAGACGTGAGTTGGATCTGTGAAGATGTTCATCGTGGGAGGGTTTTCCGTGGGTTGACGAGTGCTGGCAAGAA
>JBHIEV010000118.1:0-2738 GCA_046760805.1 Bathyarchaeia archaeon | reverse complement strand
ACTCCGGATCTTTTGCCAGCAGATATCATTGGAACTAATGTCTGGAGGCCAAAAGATGGATCTTTCGAGTTGTTCAAAGGTCCAGTTTTCACTAACATCTTGTTAGTAGACGAGATAAATAGGTCGCCACCTAAGACGCAATCTGCTGTTTTGGAGGTTATGGAAGAGAGACAAGTCACTATTGAAGGAGAAACCTACAGGTGTGAAGAACCGTTCTTTGTGTTGGCAACGCAGAATCCGATAGAGTATGAGGGCACATATCCTCTACCTGAAGCCCAAATAGATCGTTTCATGTTGAAACTTTCTACTGGATATCCGAGAACTTTGGATGAAGAGAAACTCATTGTCAAAAGACGCATAGAGTGGAAGAAAGATGACCCAACAAGGGATTTGAAGCCAGTTATATCTGCAGAAGAATTCAGAGCCTTGCAAAGAGTGGTAGAAAATGACATCTACATAGATGATGTTGTTATCGAATACATAACAGAGATCGTCAGAAAGACAAGGGAGCATCCACAGGTAGAAGTGGGATCAAGCCCGAGGGGAAGCCTTGCGTTACTTAAGGGTTCAAGGGCAATGGCACTTATAAGAGGAAGAGACTTCGTGACGCCGGATGACATCAAAACTCTGGCTGTTGATGCTCTTGCTCACAGATTGATACTTAAGGTAGAGGACGTAATGAGACGAGTGGACGAACGGAAAATAGTGGAGAAGATCCTTGAAACAGTAAGTGTGCCAAAGGACTACCATCCAAGGTGATCTTTCTTGACCTTGATCGCGAAGGAAGACAATCTCCTCTTAACAGGGTTCGCCATAATTTTCTTCTCCGGCTTCCTTCTTGCTAACTCCATATTAATTGGCGCTTCATTCATTCCGCTTTTCATATATTTCATTAAACTCTTCATTACTCCTCCGGAAGTACAAATCAAAAAAATTGGTCTTCCAAGTTCTGCAAGGCTCGGCGAGATTATAGAAGTGAACATAGCGGGCAAGATAACTGGTGGTCCGGGTGCTGTTGTTATTTGTGACGAGGTCCCAGAACTTTTCCAACTTGTTGAAGGTAGCAACTATAGGGTAGTCTCTAAAGAGTTCAAAGAGAAAGAGTTTAGTTTTTCCTACAAGTTCCGATGTACAAAATGTGGCACCTACAGGCTTGGGATAGGCTGGGAAACGAGACACATCCTTGGACTGACTCAAACTCGAGTCTCAATTGATGACGGCAGAGAACTAAGAGTGCTTCCTATATCACCTAAAATAAGAAAGATGAAGTTACCCATGCGCACGACTCAGAGAATACATCCCAGCGAAGGTATCGCCAAGATCGGTCCGATGAGCACCGATTTCAAGGAAATCCGAAACTATTTCTATGGCGACCCATTCAAGATCATCAACTGGAAAGCCTCAGCTAGAGCCGCAGGCCGCGGAAAGCTGTATCCATTGGTTAATGAATATGAACGAGAAGGAAAGCTGTCAATCTGGCTGTTTTTAGACGCTAGTCCTGACTTAAGAGTTGGCACTCAATTTGAAAACGCCTTGGAATATGGTATACTAGCCGCTTACAGCATCTCTTACCACTTTCTGAACAAAGGCTACAGCTTGGGCATGTATGTCTATAATCATCAAGGAAAAACCATCTATTCGGACACAGGAAAAAAGCAGTTCATCAAAATTGCTAACAACCTTCTCAGACTGACCCCGCCGAAAGTTGGATTGCATGTTTTCTGGGACGAGGGCTTTTCTAAAGCCGTGGAACGGAATCGGAAGTATCTGATCACCCAATCCCCAGGGATTGTAATCATTACTCATGTGACTTCGAGCAATTGTAGTGATCTCCTGAATGGAGTGAGACGAATTTTGGTTTACAGAAAAGGGAGAAGACAGCCCGATATTTTAGTAGTTAACATTTTGCCTTACAATCTTGTTCCAAAGGTTAATGATTGGGAGGTATTTGCAGCTAGGATGCTTGATGTAGCCAGCAGAAGCTTCTCTAACCGGCTGCGAAATTTAGGAGTAAAGATGTTAGATTGGGACCCAAGAAAAGAGAGTATGGAAATGACACTGTTAAATACTATACGGTTGAGGTGAAATATCTTTGGAATTGGTGAAGAGAACGCCAATGGTGTTGCAATTCGCTGTCATCGTATTGATGAGTGTAGCTGCCTCTTATGCTTTTCAGCATACAGAGACCACATATCAGATAAATGGACTAGGCTTCTACCGTTACTTGACATATGCCATTACCGTTTTACTTGGTTACATAAGTTTCTCTCACTACAAAAAATCCATTGCCTTCGCCTTCTCTGTTTCGCTTTCAGCAGTAGCGTTCTCCACCGTCGGCCAGAAAGCTATAGAGTTGTTTCCATCGGTAGTTCCTCTTTTGGCTGTGCTGATGGGAGTCACTACGGTTTTGGTTGTTCCCAGCTCTCGGGGGAGAGGTTTCTTTGAATTTCTTGTTGTGCTAATTCTGCCTGCTATTTTGGTGGAGTCACGGATAGGAGGATCACTTCACCTATTTGCTACCATAGAATCGATCGGTTACTACGAACTTTCAGTTATAACCGCTAGCATTGTGGGAGGATACTTTTACCTTAGATATGCGACCTTAACGAAAATGAGCCACCTTGAACTTTTGTCCAATGGAGGTAGCGAAAAAAATGTAGCCGAGGCTAGCAAGCGATGCAATATCATAACTATTCTCATTGTCATTGGCGCTTCTGGAATAGCCGCGGTTTTGATGG
>JBHIEV010000117.1:0-2826 GCA_046760805.1 Bathyarchaeia archaeon | reverse complement strand
CAAATGTATGGTTGTGCTCTCAGAAAGACATGGATGCGACGAGTGGTCAACCCGAGCGAAGGAAAAAGAGAGACGATATGATTGGTTTGGCGCAGCAGTTGACCATGGCAAGTCTGTGAAGGCGCACTTGGCCTCGAAGAATTTCTTACGGGCCGGTGAAGTGCAAGAGCGAATTGGACTATGTTTTCATAGGGCAGCTTTCCAGGCCGAGACGCTTAAGAAATTTCAGATGCGTATTAAGGCCGCTGCAGATGCTTATCAGAGAGGTGTCGAAATTTTCAGAAAGATGGGCGATCGTCAAAGGGAGGCTAGAATCAGTAGTTGCAAAGCTAAGGGCACGTACGTCAAATTGTGGATTGAGAGAAATGTATCTGCCAAAAGAAGGCTGCTTCACAGATGTTGTGTGTTAGCGAAAAAAGCGTTAGATGCGTACAAACGTGCAGGAGATCAGCAGGGATTTGCAAATGTCTGCAATGATCTGGTTGTCTATCTAGACGAACGGTTAAAAATGGAATCCAGAAAAAATGTGGCTCAAAAACTTCTAGAGGAAGCGGATAATTATTGTGAAAGAGCCATCGAGGCATCTTCCGCACTCGGCGATGAACATGAGATTGCTCGAGCATATTACAATGCTGGGCATCATTACTATGTTTCAGTGTTTCTCCGCCCGCTTAATGGAAAAACCGAGAAGAACCGCCAGAAGGCGCTAGGTTACCTGCAAAGAGCTATCGAGCTCTTCGAAAAGATGAATGAAACGTATCTTTCGGTCTTGGCAAGCCTAGATTTCGGGCTCATCGCCTACTGTAGGATTACTATGGAACCCAAACTGGGAATGGAGCATTTTGAGCGATTATCTAGACAAGCGGCAAACATAAGGGACAACTATGTAACGGCATGGGCGTCACTTTGGCTTGCTTTAGGTTCTTGGTGGATGATGAGACTTGAGCAAGATCCGGAGAAGAAAAGACAATTGTATCATAAATGCGTGGCGTACGCTAAGAAAACTATTCATCATTCAAGCCGTGTGTCAGATGATTGTGGCATCGCGTTTGGTTGCTGGTTGCATGCTTACGCTAAACATGCATTCGTAGAAGAACTTGAAACTCAGCCAAATAGGAGACGTCTTCGTTTGGAGGAATCGATAAACATTTCAAGAAAGGGTGTGGAACATGCAGAGCGTTCAGGAGCACTCGAGGCAGTTCACTTTACGAAAAGTGCACTATGCATTGCTTTATTTTTCTTTTCC
This sequence comes from Bathyarchaeia archaeon, assembly GCA_046760805.1. GTDB lineage: Archaea > Thermoproteota > Bathyarchaeia > Bathyarchaeales > Bathyarchaeaceae. Next base: position 1,580 of record JBHIEV010000117.1, on the reverse strand, counting down.
GAAGTTGAGACAGATATTGACAAAAAGAGAAGCGCCCTTGAGGAGGCTCTAAAAAGTGGAGAAGAATGTATTAAGGCTGCGAAAGCGATGGTTCCTTATGACCTTTGGAATATAGGTATTAATGAGTGTTTTTTGGCTCTGATAATGGTCAGGCTGGCTGAAATTGAATCGGATAAAGAGAGGAGAAAATACCTTCGCAGAAACGCTTCTTTGCATTGGATGAAAGGTCAGAAATCGGGCTTAGATTACTTAGCCTTATATTCGGATGGTAAGAGATATTGGGGACTTGGAAGTTTGTCTCTTCTCTACGGCGAGTCTCTGAATCGACTCTACTACGTAACTGGCGAGAAGGGCATATTGCGCGAGGTTATTAAGGTCTACACTGAATCATCGTCGATGTTTAGTCAAGTTGGACTAAGCAATATGGTTGCACAGGCTCAGTGGCAAATCGCAAGAACTCTAGATCTGCAAGGGCGATTCTCTGACGCTGCGATGTACTTTGATCGGGCTTCTCGTAGCTTTAGGGCAGCTGCCGAGAAAACGCCTTTACTGAAGTATTGGCACATGGATAGTGCTCTCTATATGCTTGCATGGAAGGAAATAGAAGAAGGTAAACTCTGCAGCAAAACCATGAACTATTCTAAAAGCGCGGAACACTACAGAAAGGCTTCGACGTACTTGAAAGAGACACTCAAATGGCGATATCTTTCACCGTATTATCTGGCTTTGTCGCTGGTTGAACTTGGAGAGCATCTTAGAAAACGGAACGAGCTTGAAGAGGCAGATAGAACGTTTGACGAGGCTGCTGCATCGTTTGAGCAAGCCGAAATTCTCTTAAAGGGTAGAAAAAGTTTTGCAGAGTCATCTGAAGAGAGAGAGGAAATATTGAAACTAAGTAGAATTGCTAATGTGAAGAGAAAATCGTGTAAGGGACGGGTTACCATAGAGGAAGCCAAGGTTTTGAGACCCCTTCCAGATTATCCTGAGAGAGCGGCTGGCCTAAATGCTTTCGAGGATACGTGCATACGTGCTCGCGTCACTGCGCCTAAGGATTTTGCTGTTGGAAGAGAGACCAGGATTGGGCTCGATTTAGTTAACATAGGTAGGAAACCTGGAGTAGTGGTTAGAATCGAGAAACTTGTTCCGCCTGGCTTTTCTGTGCTAGAGATGTTGCCCGGTTACACTTTGGAAGGAGAGTCGTTGAGCGTGGAGGGAAAACTGCTTGGGCCTCTTCAGACGGTGTCTCTTAGTGTTAAGGTTCGTCCTATAGGTTTTGACGCAGTAGAACTAGGTCCTCGGGTGGTGTATGTAAACTATCAAGGAGACTTTGTTGTGTACGATGTGGAGCCGGTTCTCATGCGACCTATGATAACGTTTGAGTCGAAGCCTGCTCATGAAGTTTTTACGTATCTTGTAGGTGCCTTTAGGGAAGATCACGTGAAAATGGGGATGCCTGTTGAAAAGTCCGGGTGGAGAACCCGTACGCAAATCCTTTGGGGTGCAAAGGGGATAAATAAGCGTCATATTTATGGGGTTCATGGACAACTTGGGCCGATCATCTTGAGATTGCGCAACCGGGG
>JBHIEV010000116.1:0-2851 GCA_046760805.1 Bathyarchaeia archaeon | reverse complement strand
CTCACACAATGGACATTCTAGGGGACCTTATTCAAAAAGTAGAAAACAATCCAAGAATAACGGTGATGCTTGAGTCAGAGGTCGAAGAGGTGGAGGGCCATGCTGGGGCTTTCAAGGCAAGAGTACGTAGCGAGGAAGGCATTCGGGAATTGGAGTTCGGAGCGGCAGTCATCGCCGTTGGAGCCAAGCTGCTTATCCCTCACGGATACCATCACTTTGGAAAAAATGAAAAGATAATAACCCAGAGAGATATGGAACAGCTTCTCCGAGGGGACTTTGACGCCAAAACGGTTGTCATGATTCAGTGCGTTGGTTCAAGAGAAGAGAAACGACCATACTGTTCCAGAGTCTGCTGCACAGAAGCCATAAAGAACGCCATATACATCAAAAGGAGGAAACCTGAAACTGAAGTATTCATTCTTTACAAAGACATCCGAGCATACGGCATTTGGGAGACTATGTACAACGCCGCAAGAAGTCTCGGTGTCTTGTTCATCCGCTACACGGATGAAAACAAACCAGTTGTGAACCCCGAAAACCTAACGGTAACGGTTCCAGAACTCCTCATGAACAAAAAACTAACAATTCATCCAGACTTGCTTGTGCTAAGTAGCGCAATAATTCCAAACGAAGACAACGAAAAGATCAGCAGGCTCTTCAAAGTACCCCTAGATCAAGAAGGTTTCTTCTTGGAAGCGCATGTGAAGCTTCGACCAGTTGATTTTGCCACAGACGGCGTTTTCGTCTGTGGAACCGCCCACTACCCCAAGATGATCTACGAAAGCATTGCACAGGCGAGCGCAGTGGCATCAAGGGTCACAACTTTTCTCTCTAAGGGATACGCAGCCAGCGAAGGGACCTCAAGTAGAGTAGATCGAGAAAAATGCTTAGGCTGCGGGCTATGTGAATCACTTTGCCCATTTAACGCAATCAAAATTGGCGATGATGAAATTGCAGAGGTCATAGCAGCAACATGCAAGGGTTGTGGTATCTGCGCCGCCTCGTGCCCTGCCAAAGCGATTGAAACCCCACATTTCACCGACCAGCAGCTCGTAGCGCAAATTGATTCTGCAATGGTGGTTTAATGGAAAAAAACAACTCAGAAAAGGACTTTGAGCCCTTAATTGTAACCTTTTTGTGTAACTGGTGTTCTTACGCCGGCGCAGACTTCGCAGGAGTCTCAAGATACCAGTACCCGACGAGCGTAAGAATAATCAGAGTAATGTGCAGCGGCAGGATAGATCCATTCATGGTTTTTAGGGCATTCCACAAAGGCGCCGATGGTGTCCTTGTAGCAGGTTGTCACCCTGGAGATTGCCATTACATATCCGGAAATCTGCATGCGAAAGAAAGAATGGAGCAAGTTTCGAGAATCATCGAAAAAAGCAAGATTCCGCCGCAGAGGTTTAAGCTCGCCTGGATCTCAGCATCGGAAGGTAAGATTTTTGCACAACTCATCCGGGACTTTACAGAAGAACTGAGAAAATTGGGACCGCTTTCCAAAGAGGTCGTAGGTGGCGTACCAACCATTAACAAGGTGGCAGCCGCCGAGAACCTGTTTCTTGAATTCCCTGTCAGGTGGCTAACGGCCAGGGCAGAGATACTGGCACAGGAAGAAAACGTGTACGGAGAAAAGCTAGACCCTGAGCAACTCAAGAACATTGCCGACAACTTCTTTGAGAGAGAGCATCTTAAGCATTTAATACTGCAGCTTGTCACCAACAAACCAACTTCCCTTCTCACGCTCTCCGAAAAGCTTGACACCCCAAGCAAAGAAGTCTTCGACTGCCTAGTAGAGCTGAAAATGGAGGGTCTTGTCGACATCGTTGGGTTTGAGAATGACTATCCCGTATACCTGCATAGAGGTGGAGCCCCAGAATGAAAGGTTCTGTGCTGGTGTTAGGAGGAGGAATTTCAGGGATTCAAGCCTCACTGGACCTTGCGGACTCCGGGTTCAAAGTTTACCTTGTGGATAAACAACCCAGCATCGGAGGGACAATGCCTCAGCTGGACAAGACTTTCCCCACAAATGACTGCGCTATGTGCATATTGTCACCAAAACTTGTGGGCACAGGAGGACACCCAAACATCGAGATCATCGGCAACGCCGACGTCACTGATTTCAGCGGGGTTCCAGGTGATTTCAAAATCAAACTGCTTAAAAGGCCAAGATACGTCGACCCTGAGAAATGTAACGGTTGTGGAGATTGTTCAAGAGCATGCCCAGTTAAGGCTGTCGACGTATTCAACAGGAAACTCAGCAAGAAAAGCAGCATCAGCGTCATGTATCCTCAAGCTGTTCCGCTTGTCTATTCTATCGACCGAAAGACCTGCATAGGTTGCGGACTCTGCGCAAGAATATGCAAAAAGGGAGCAATCGATTACAGCCAAGAAACTGAGCCGATGGAACTGAATGTTGGCGCAGTTATCATTGCCACAGGCGCAGGTCTCTACGATCCATCTACAACTAAGAAGTATAGATACGACCATCCAAACGTGATCACCAGTGCAGAATTTGAAAGAATCCTCAGCGCCAGCGGACCATATGGAGGCACTGTGCTTCGGCCGTCTGACGGTAAGCGGCCGAAAAAGATCGGTTTCATACAGTGTGTGGGATCGAGAAATCCCAACATCGGCAGTGAACTGTGTTCCGCCGTATGCTGCATGTACGCTACTAAGGAAGCAATTGTTGCTAAGGAACACGACCCTGAACTCGACATCACGATTTTCTTCATCGACATGCGCGCCTACGGAAAGGGATTCGAAGAATTCACACAGAGAGCGATCAATGAGTACGGAATAAAGTACATACGATGCGAGGTTCCAGAGGTTGTTGTAAACGAAGACACTC
>JBHIEV010000115.1:0-2860 GCA_046760805.1 Bathyarchaeia archaeon | reverse complement strand
ATCCCAGTCTCCTCCGCCTCAGGCCTCTCCTCCTTTCCCGTGCGCCTAAAGTTCTCTATAAGACTCTTGAAAAGGGTCTTTCCAACGCCGCGGTTCTGATATTCCGGGTCCACACCTAAAGTATCTATCCACCCAACCGTGTCCGGCACACCAAACTCCCAACCACTCACATAACCCAGTATAAAACCCACAACCTTCCCATCCATTTCCGCAGCCAAGGCCGGCCTCGGATAGATATCAGCATATCCAATCTTCCTCCTCCAATACTCACGCCTCGCCTTTCCCAAGATCTTCCTATCAATCTCAACCACAGCATCCAGATCATTCTCAGTCAGAGCCCTAATCTTCAATCCAGTAGTCATCTGCCCATACCTCTGAGTATCCGATGTTTCGGCTTGCAGTTAAAACTTTTGCACGGCAGAGGCTGAATGTTTCAGAAAGAATTAATAAGAAAGATTCAAGATTTCGTTTGAACAGGCGGCGGTAGCCAAGCCAGGTCAACAATAGGTTTGTTGGCTAGAGGCGAAGGACTCAAGCCTCGACGGAGACATCCTTTCCCGTAGGGGTTCGCAGGTTCGAATCCTGCCCGCCGCACCAAAGCATCGAAAGACTCAAGTGTTGTCTAGCCAAACAGAACAGGCATTAGTGTAAAGAAGACTAAGGATTTGCCGTTCCCTTGAAGGACAGACTCTTCAAAACTCTCCTCACCTATTTCGCCGTCTCAAGCATAATACTCGTAAGCGGCTTGCCAATTATCGAAGATGTTGAGGACTTGAACCTGATTCCCGCAACGGTTTCCGTCTTTCTCCTAATCCCCCTCTACATGTGGTACAGACGCTATCGCCAACACACAAAACTTTCACAGCAGATACACAAAAGAGGGAAAGGCACCATCATCTTTGTAATCCTGTTTCTGTTTACACTAGCCATGGTCATTCGCATCCCCTCTGTGCTGCTGTTAAACATGGCATACGAAAAGACGCCAGTCATCTTCCTAGTCGTATTAACGATAGTTCTGCTTGAAGAGAAAGATCCCTCAATCTTTGGGTTCAAGACAGAAAGATTCGGTCGAGCACTCTTACTCGGACTCGTCTACTACCTGCTATTCGAGTTTTCTTCTGGGCTCGTATTGGGTGTTCTAGCTTACGCCTCCACTGGTCAAATCAAAATAATAGGCTTTAACCCCATGCCCTTCCTGTTAACGATGCCCTTCATGACCCTCTGCGTCGGAATAAGTGAGGAAGGCTTGTTTAGGGGCTACATGCAGACTTGTCTCAGTGAAGTGTTCAGTCGACGCAAAGCGATCCTCATTCAGGCATTTCTCTTTGGGCTGTGGCATTTTGTCTGGCACGTTCTTCCCTTCAACCCATTTGGTATGCTGGCACACATCACTAGCACATTCATGTTCGGACTACTATTTGGCTACTTCTACAGCGAATCAAACAACCTAACTCCCTTAGTGCTCACCCACGGGTTAGTTGATAGCCTCCCCTTGGGGTACATCCTAAACGAGGAAGCATTGAAGTCAATGCAAAACTTGCCATTACCAATGCAGATCCTAATCCAGACAATTCCCTACATAATCTCCATTCTCGTAGCATTCGCCTCAACAAGATACCTAATAAAAAGGCTACTCAGCGAAACCTGACCTAACCTGATAGGGTGTTACCTGTTGCTGTCTCTTTTTCTTCTGCGCTCACTAAATCTATCAAATGTTCTTCTGGCAAATCTGAGGAGAGGTCTCCTCGTTCTTTCCCAAGTGACCACCACACTAAAGGCCACCGAAGCCGAAATGACAACCAACGAGTCCCAAGGAACCGGGAGAATTCCGGCCAAGAGAGAGTAGAAGATGGCCCCACCTATCGCCGCCATGGAATAGAGAATGGTCTTTCCAACTATTTCCAAAGCCAAAACCGCGAGAACTGGGAAACCAGCTGAACCCAGCAGCATGAGTAGAGGAGCATCAGGTATAGGGGTTAGAGCGAACACCAAAACACTAAGTAGCCCCAGCTTCCTAACCCAACTAGGAGGATCATCTTCTTTTGCCCTGCTCCCAGCAACCTTAGCTATGCCTCGGCCGATGAGATAGGCGCTTAACTCCCCTAGACCCCCACCCAAGCCTCCCAAGAAACCGAGCAATAGAGGATGATACGAATGGTTAGTGGATAATGTAATGAATAGAGGAACAAAGATTATGTCCTTCAACACTATACTAAAATGACCTAAGAAAGAGGCTAAGAACACACCAAGAAGTCCGAAAGTCAAGCCGTCAACCAAAGACATCTTTGCTCCCAACTTCCTACACATCTGTCCTCAAAAAGGTATCGGGCTGTGTTTACTTTATTCCTTAACTTTTATATCAAACGCCTCTAAGATTTCTTCTCCAGCGAGGAATGTGTTATGGAAGCATTGATAGTAATAGACATGCTTAACGACTTCGTAACCGGCAAACTGAAAACTGAGAGAGCCAAACACATAATTCCCAACATAAAGAAACTCATCCAAACCGCTAGAAAGGCTGATGTCCCCGTAATATACTCCAACGACGCCCACCTACCTGTCGACTCCGAACTCCATAAGTGGGGTGGACACGCAATGAAAGGTACAGAGGGCGCCGAGGTTATACCTCAACTAAAGCCAAGCGGGGGCGACTACGTGCTTGAGAAGAGAACTTACAGCGGCTTCTTTGAGACGGGACTAGACCTCCTACTTAGGGATATGGATGTGGACACGATAGTTCTTACTGGTCTACACACAAACATATGTGTCCGACACACAGCCGCCGACGGCTTCTTCAGAGGCTACAGGATAGTTGTGCCCAAAGACGCCACAGAAGCACTAAGCGATCAAGAGTATCAGG
>JBHIEV010000114.1:0-2871 GCA_046760805.1 Bathyarchaeia archaeon | reverse complement strand
CTGCTCCTATCCAGAACAGAAAAATCGGTGCCCCTCCTGAACAGAACATTCCACGGATGATAGTCCCCATGAACTTGCGCCAATCTGTGCGTCTTCCTCTTGAGCTTCCACCTCCAATCCACACACTTCTTCTCAATCTCACACAATTCTTCTTCGCTGATGTACTCGAGTCCAGACGGATAACTGTCACACAAACCCATGATGCACTCGCCATGCCCAACCAATTCTCTGATACGTCTAGTGTACAGTTCAGCTTTAGCACCTTTCACACCGTGAATCTCAACCAAATAATCAGACAGAGCCAGAGAACGTCTTTTGTCCAAGTCCGTCAGTCTTCTCCCCTCCTTGATCCGATCCAAATCTAGAAAATAGGGATGCCCCCAAACCCTATCTGTAATAATAAAGAATTCTTCACAGTCTCCTAAAGACTTCAACCCTCCATCCTTCGTAAAGGCTCCAACATCAACAGACCTTGCATGCCTTGGAAGGCTGTTGAAAGCAGAGTGTTGCCACAACAGAATACCAGCTCTGTCCGAGAAATGCTCGTGACCGAAGCCCTCTGGCCGCATAGTCTCCAAAATGACACGCCTCAAATCCCCCTCTGCAATAAACTCAACCTCATAGGCAACACCGTACCCGAATTCCTTCAACTTCATCCTTGGTTTCGCCCGCTTCACCCTCCGCCTACCCAACTCACCGACATACCGAACCTCGACGTCAACACTATAAACAGAAGAGAGATACTCCCTCAGCCTATCCAACCGCAACTCAAACATACTCAAACCCATAATCCACTTAATCGAGACAAGTTAAAACTTTGTATTCCCTACAAAACCTACAAGAACAAAAGCCAATAATACCCCAAACAGGATATCAATAAAAGTGTGATGCCAATGGCTGATTTCAAAGTGAAAGACCCGAGCCTAGCCCCGCAAGGAAGTCTACTCATTCAATGGGCGTTCATGCACATGCCGGTACTCAATCAGATCATGGAGCGGTTTCAAGAAGAAAAGCCTCTCGCAGACGCCACAATAGGAGCGTGTCTACACGTGACAAAGGAGACGGGAGTCCTCATACAGACCCTCATGGCTGGAGGAGCGAAACTCGCCCTCTGTGGATCAAACCCTCTTTCAACACAGGACGAGGTAGCCGCAGCACTCGCCGAAACAGGAGCGGATGTCTATGCGTGGCGTGGAGAAACAACAGAAGAGTACTACTGGTGCGTCAACAAGGTGATCGACCACAAACCCCTAATTACGGTAGATGACGGAGCCGACCTCGTGAGCACAATCCACTCCAAGAGAAAAGAAGCTCTGAAGAAGACGAAAGGTGGCACAGAAGAAACAACAACAGGGGTCATACGCCTTAGAGCTATGGAGAAGGCGGGAGCACTCAAGTACCCTATCATAGCCGTGAACGATGCCTATACCAAGTACCTCTTCGACAACCGCTACGGGACGGGACAGAGCACCATCGATGGGATAATAAGAGCAACAAACATCCTGCTAGCCGGAAAAAACTTCGTCATATGTGGCTACGGATGGTGCGGACGAGGACTAGCCCACAGAGCAAAGAGCATGGGCGCAAGAGTCGTCATAACCGAGGTGAACCCGACAAGAGCTCTAGAAGCGGTCATGGAAGGCTTCCACGTAATGCCCTTGAGCAAAGCCGCTCAGATAGGCGACGTGTTCGTCACCGCAACAGGAAACCTGAACGTGATCAGAAAAGAGCACATGCTGAATATGAAGGATGGAGCCATCCTAGCCAACACGGGCCACTTCAACGTTGAGATAAGCATACCAGACCTAGAGAAAATCTCAAAATCAAAAAGAAGAATAAAGCCAAACGTAGAAGAATATGTCCTTCAAGACGGAAGGAAGCTCTATCTACTGGCTGAGGGAAGACTCGTCAACCTCGCAGCCGCAGAAGGCCACCCATCAGAGGTCATGGACATGTCCTTCGCAAACCAGGCTCTCTGCATCGAGCACCTCGTGAAAGAAGGCAAGCTGAAACCAGAAGTCTACAGCGTACCTAAGGAGATCGATGAGCTGGTTGCTGTTCTAAAGTTGAAGGCGATGAACATGGACATTGATAGTCTCACTGAAGAGCAGAAGAGATACATCGCAAGCTGGGAGGCTGGAACAGTCTAGTTCGATGCGGATGACAAACTTTATAATAGGGTTGTAGCCATAAACATGCCTCGTTAGGTGAAAAATATGGTTAGTAAGGATCAAGCTATCGGCTGGGTAATCTGCATAGTTTGCGTGGTGATTGCAGTGTGGTACACGCTCACATTGTTCTTTCCACAGGTCTTGCTCGGCTGGCTCACAGCAGAAACTGTTCGATTTTGGATGGTTGCGATACCAGTGTTCATTGCATTCGTAGCTGTACTAGCTATAGGGGCTTGGATCGGCTGGACCATGGCTACGACCCCACCTCCAAAGCCAATTGAAGAGATAGAAGCTGAGACGGAGATAGAAGAGAAGAAAGAGAAGGAAGAAGAGGAAGAGAAATAGAAACACAAAAACACTCTCTTCCAACACTTCTTACACCAAATCTACAAGACATGAACACCAACCGGGAAACGTAGCAATTCTAGTTTTGTTGGGCTTGGAAGATATCGTCTATGTTCTTCTTTCTAATGCCTAACTTTGTCGTATTCTTCGGACAGAATCTTGAAGGCTAAGGACAGTCTTTCAGCTCTTTCAATTTTTCCGCTCTTTCTCGCCTTCATAGTTTCAGAGGCTAAATATGAAAGAACGTTCCGCAAATCATCCTCTAATCTTTCTCTCACTTGAATCGCCCAGAAAATAATACTATGAATAGAAGTAACTCGCAAGTATTAATAGGTGACGACTCTATTCGGGAAGA
>JBHIEV010000113.1:0-2923 GCA_046760805.1 Bathyarchaeia archaeon | reverse complement strand
TTTGGTTTGATTTAGCTTCGTTTTTCAGTCTCTTCGCAGGCTTCCAAGACTTTCGCACAAAATCTGGATAGAGACCAAACTCGTTAATCCATCTTTCTAAGAATTCCAGGGTTTTGGGGTCAGTTGGATAGCCGCAGCCGAAGTCTCCATATTTTTGTCGTAGCTTGGAGATGGCTCTGTCCCTCTCGACTTTGGCGATGATGGATGCTGCTGAAACTATAGGGTATTTCACGTCTGCCTTGTGCTCTGAGACTATCTTAACCTTGAAGGAAAGTTCTTCTTGGATATGATGCCCAAATCTTTCAGCCAGAACGTCTGAAGCATCGACGTAAGCCACATCAGGCTTCAAAACCTCTAACACCTTAGCCATCGTCTGAGCCTCAAGCCGATTTAGCCTATGCAGCTTCCTTCCGGTCCTGACTACCTTGTCGATCTCCTCTGGAGTCAGTTTTGCGACGCGCCATCCAACAGCCAACTTCTTGATTTTCTTAGCTAGAAATTCTCTCTTGTCTGGAGAGAGGCACTTGGAATCCTTGACACCTATGTCTGTGAGATTGGGCAAGTCCTTGTGCTCAATGAGAACTCCAGCGAGGACTAATGGACCTATCACAGCCCCGCGACCGGCGTCATCAACCCCAGCTACTCTCATATCAGTCACCTTGATAATCAAAGTCTCCTTAAGATTTTCTTTGCATAAGTCCAACGATTCTGTTGACAAGAACTAGGTGGAGGCGTCCTCTGTTCTCATGTGTTACCTCAAGAATCTCTGCGTCCTCCTGCGCTTTGACGGCGTTGATTAGGGGATCACGTGCTCTGTAGTGAATTGTTCCAATCAGCGGCTTCTTGCTTTTCATGGCCTTAGTTACTGCCTCCTTGAACTCGTGTGAAAAGAGCTCCATTGGACCTACTTCATCTACAGCGATTATGTCAGCAGCCTTCAAGGCGTTGAGGATGGACCCCGCGCCTATAGTGTTTAGATCACGCATGTTGACTCGATATTTACCTATACGGGGGCCAGTTCGTTGGTTTACGTGGGCTAGCCAACCCTTTTCTCCAGTTCCCAAGTTAACTATTTCGAATCCTACTCGAACTCCTTGTTCCCGAACTTCACGGCTGATCATACCGCCGATCTTATACCTTTTAGCCCTCAAAACATCTACTGCACGAAGTAGAACACTCGTCTTGCCTACGCCTGGTTGCCCCGTCAAGAATATGTGCCGCTTCAAGTTGTTTGCCATGAAACTTTCCTTCTCACAAACTATTTTAGAGGAAGCCATTAAGGAGTTTTACGGTTGTGAAGCTTTGAAAGAAACGCGATTGAGCTTCAGTTTTCCTACTGAAATTGTGAGGGAGGGAGACACCAGCGTAGTGGTGCCCAAACTCGAAGCTTTTGTGAATGAAGTTTGGGAATACGCTCCTTCAAAGGCTCCAGTTTTCTACAATCCCGTTATGGAGTTGAACAGAGACTTGGCAGTTTTGGCGTTGCAAGCTTACCAAAAAATTGTGGATAGAGGAGTTTCTGTTTGTGAGCCTCTGAGTGGCTGTGGCATTCGAGGAATAAGGCTGGCAAGAGAGGTAAAGGGTGTAGGGAGAGTTGTCTTGAACGATATCAACGACAAGGCAGCTGGGCTTGCAAGATTCAATGTTCAGCGAAACAATCTAGGCAGTAGTATCTCCGTTGTGAATGAAGATGCGAATCTTCTTCTGAGCCGTTATGCAGCACCCCGCAGAAGGTTCGATTACATCGACGTAGACCCTTTCGGCTCTCCCGTGCCATATATGGACTCGGCCATTAGAGCCTTACGTAACGATGGTTTAATCGCATTGACAGCCACGGACCTAGCTCCCTTGTGCGGTGTGCATCCGAGAGCTTGCCTACGGAAGTACGGTGGAAGACCTTTACGAACCGAGTACTGCCATGAGCTCGCTATTCGACTTCTGGCTGGATGCTTAGCGATGACGGCGGCGAAGCATGATATAGGGGTTGAAGTTGTGTTCAGCCACAGCACAGACCACTATATTAGGTTGTACGCTGTCGCCCACCATGGCGCAAAGGGGGCCGACAAAAGTGTCTCAAAGATGGGGTTCTTAGTGCATTGTTTTACCTGCCTCCACCGAGAGACGACTCCAGGCATCTTTTCGTCCCCGAAGCACAACTGCTCTGAATGCGGTTCGAGAACCAGCGTGGCTGGCCCTCTTTGGCTCGACAAGATATTTGATGAAGAGTTTTGTGCCTTGATAGAGAGGGAGCTTAAAGGAAGGCACCTCAGAAATATGAAGATAATCCTTAGACTCCTCTCTCTATCCAGAGACGAGGCTGAAGCATCGCCCACGTATTATGTAACCGACAAAATCTGCGATAAACTCAATCTGCCGATTCCACCGCTGATCGAAGTTATAACGAAGTTGAGAAAGGCAGGCTTTCAAGCTGCGCCAACCCACTTCAACACTAGAGGCATAAGAACGGATGCTCCCGCAAAGGTTGTGAGAGAGGTCATAACGAAACTAGCGAGTTGACTAGTGTGATATATATTCCATCACACTAAGGAAATCCACGCGCGCAGTTACCGTTCACCTAAGATTGTTCAAAGCTCACGCAACCATTTCATCCACAAGCATGTTGTCTGAAGGGGAAGCGCCGAACATTATTTCTTTAACATCAAATTGTCAATTGCGCTCAGTTGAGAAATGACGGGTGGAGGAGTGAAAAACGCGAAGTGCGGAGAATAGTTCTTTCACAAAAGAATAATTCATGGTTTTCTTCGAGTTTTATTCTACAATTTTGGTATAGAACAATCTTCCATAAAGTTAAAATCTAGATTTGCGAAAGGCATATCGGGGGTGCGTGTTAGATTTAGCACTAGATTCAAAATGTGCTGAAAGAGAAAGGAGAATGCTATTTTTGAACACGCATCCTCCCCCT
>JBHIEV010000112.1:0-2940 GCA_046760805.1 Bathyarchaeia archaeon | reverse complement strand
GCCTACTCTGAACTTACGCTCCTTTATCCCATCCACAGCCATGAAAACTATATCCCTAAGCTTCACATATCAGCCTCCTAGGGCTTCACGCCGAATAGTATCCTGAGTATGGTCCAGATTACGTCCCAGAATGTTGGGCTTGCTTCCTCGTTCTGATTTGAAAACTCTTTGACGACAACGGGGAGCTCAATCGTGGCTTGCCGTTGTTGGTTATATCCGTCCCAACAGCTAACTCTCAATTGAAGAGTGTAGCTTCCGGAAGTAGCATTCGGGTCGACCATGAATTGAATGGTGAATAAGATAGGGCTGTCTGGGTCTACGCGACCGATGTACTCATAGCTTTCAGGAACAGTGGAGAATGGCCCAATTGAACGATTCTCAACAATTTCGACTTCCACGAAATCAACAGTTTCGGTTCCCAACAGAAGCAGATCAGCCTCAATCGTCACAGTTTCTCCCGGCTCTGCTGTTACAATCGAAGGCAGAATGTCGAGCAAGCGGAAGTCGACGATGCTGTGCACGCCTATTGATATAACTTCACTTAGACTGACTGACTGGTCGTCGACATCATAGTAGGAGATGACCAATTGAAGAGCATAGAGGCGTGCATCTGCATCTCCACTGATACCAAGATCATAAATGACCTTTGCGGTTTGGTTCGATCTCAAATCTCCGACGAAAACGAGCGAAGGATCAAGAGAGACGAATGGACTCTGAGAGTCGATTACCAGCTGCACTTGGACGTCATGAGCGTTTGCTCCCCAATTTTTGAGATCCATTTCCAGAGTAAATTCATCGCCTACAAAAACTTCGACAGGTGTTATCTTGAAGCTTTGAATCGCAATCCTTGTGCGCTCTGTTGGCTCAACGGAGTCGACGGCAACACCAATTTGCGCACTGTCAGCATACTTCGCATCCGACTCGTCGCTATATTCTAGCTCGAGCGTTAAGGAGTAAGCTCCCAGCGGGCAGCTGCTCTCAACATACAAAACAGGATACATCCATGCAGTTTCTTCGTAATGTATCACATCAAACCGCGCGTAGGATTCCTTCACAATCGATATTCCCGAAACAGTTGAAGGAACAATCAAAGCCGCCTTGACATCGAAAGCGGATGTCTTACCGATGTTTTTGACGGAAATGCTCACTTCGTTCTCAGCTCCAGCCGTAAGGCTATATCCAGTGAAGTTGACCTCCAGCAACGGATTATTATATGAAATAACAGGTTGCGCATAATTCATAACGAATAACAGAGGGAGACATATTGACAAAATTATCGAACTCATCTTCCTAGACACAATTCATCACCTGATTGTTTCTTCTCTTATGATTAACCCATCCTGCATATGTGCTATGCGGTCAACGGAGCCAGCTACTAGAGGATCATGGGTGACAATCACGAATGTCTGCTTTTGTTCTTTGTTCAGTCTCCTAAGAATCTCCATTATCTCTTTACCTGTCTCTGTGTCCACGTTTCCAGTAGGCTCGTCACAGAGCACCACGGAAGGACGATTAACCAACGCCCTGGCGATAGCAACTCTCTGCTGTTCGCCCCCACTCAGCTCCGTGGGCCGGTGATCAAGTCTGTCTCCCAACCCAACATTCTCCAGAAGCCTCGTTGCCCTTTTTTCTCGTTCCTCCTGCGGGACACCAGCGAAAGCCATTGGGAGTTCAACATTCTTCAAGGCGGTCATTCGAGCCATGAGGTTGAAGAACTGGAATACAAAGCCTATCTCACGGTTTCTGAGTTCTGCTAGCTCATTGTCGTCAAGCGTCGCAATGTCTGTTCCCTTTACAAGTACTTTTCCTTCAGTCGGTCTGTCCAAGGCACCTATGAGGTTGAGCAGGGTTGTCTTTCCGCTACCTGATGGTCCCATTATGCTCATGAACTCACCGGCTTCGACTCGTAAGTCTACTCCGTTGAGCGCAGAGACATTAACCTCACCCATCCTATACCTTTTCTTCAGGTTTTGGATCTCAATTACCACACTCAATTACTAATCACCTAGTTGCCGCATCATCAAACACGAACCCGACATCCTGATACAGGAAATCAAACATATCACATCCCTTTAAACCTCAGCACGTGAGAAGAGGTAAGCCCCGATACCTACCATCGACACAGTGAAGCCAACAAGCGCCCCTAAGGCAATCACCCACCCAAACGGGCCCAACAAGTAGGTCCCAGCTCCCAACAAACACCAACGCAACAATTCAACACCATAGAAGAGAGGATCAAACAACATCGCCACCTGAAGCGGAACAGGAACCACATCTATGGGAAAGAACACGCCGGACAGCATGAACAAGGGCCACATCACAAAGGTAGTCAGCAACTGAAATGCATGGAAATCGGTCAAGACTGAACCGATGGCGACCCCCAAGCCGACAAAGCCAGCGGTGATGAGGA
This sequence comes from Bathyarchaeia archaeon, assembly GCA_046760805.1. Classification (GTDB taxonomy): domain Archaea; phylum Thermoproteota; class Bathyarchaeia; order Bathyarchaeales; family Bathyarchaeaceae. Next base: position 530 of record JBHIEV010000112.1, on the reverse strand, counting down.
GCATGACTCCAACTGCCAAGAGTCCACCTGCGGCTAGTGCGGGAGTTGGCGTGAAGGCTCCCATTAGTCCAGCGACTGCCATCAGTATTATGCCTTGAATTGATGCGGTCACTGCGCCACCGAGGATTTTGCCGAGGACTATGCTAGTGCGGCTGACGGGTGCGACGAGCATCTCTTTCATGAAACCAAATTGGCGGTCGAAGATGACAGAGACTCCAGAGAACACGGAGCCAAAGAGGAGCCCCATGCCGATGACGCCAGGTGCTAAGTATGAAAGGTAATTGACACCACCAAATGCGCCGATTCTTCCGACAAAGCCTCCGAGCCCCAAACCGAAGATGGCGAGGAAGAAGAAACTCTGTGCCAAGGATGAGATGATTCTTGCCTTAGCTCGCCAATAACGTTTCAGTTCGCGCAAAAGAATGACGTAAACCGCTTGTCCAGACAACGGTTGTACCATTTCACGACTCTCCTTCTATCTCTTACGTGCTCATCTCCTTACCTATTCCTACGGGCTTGCCGGATGATAC
>JBHIEV010000111.1:0-3051 GCA_046760805.1 Bathyarchaeia archaeon | reverse complement strand
CCCGGCCCACCACTCAAAGCCGTGTTAATCTAGTCCTTTATCCCAGAGATAGAACTACAACTTTTCTCTCTTTAGGTAGCTTGTCCTCCTCGATGTTTATGGCAGGTCCCTTTATTCTGTCGATATTCCTTTTTCCTTATAAAAAGGCATCCACACCTTTTAAAAGGTCAAAGGAAACGGAAAGCTCGGGAATCCGATAGTGCATCGGAATAATAATCTTTGGCTTCAGCTTCTCGCACACTACGGTGGCCGTCTCAGGTCCTATAGTGTAGTAGCCTCCGACAGGAACAAACAACACGTCTACGCTTCCTATCTCCTCCACCGCTGCAGAGGACAAATCATGCCCCAAATCTCCTAGATGACAGAAACTTATGCCATCAAGGCTCAAAGTGTAGACGCTGTTCTTTCCGCGTTTGGAACCCTTTGCCTCATCATGAAAAACGGCAACACCCTTCACAGACACTCCCTTCACCTTCCTAGAACCCACAAAGCCTACCAACACCTCTCCTCCCTCTCCTAATACTGGCTCTACATTACTGTGATCTCGGTGGCCATGAGAACAGAGCACAATGTCAGCCTCTGCCTTAGGTTCGGGAATCCCAATTCCTGTAAAAGGATCAGTCACAACCGTAAGGTTCTTCCATCGAAGTTCGAAACACGCGTTGCCGTGCCAAATCACCATAACCAAACAAGTCACCTCCCTTCAATGATCTAGGATTTTGCGAGTTTCTCCCTAATTCTTGAACGGGTCTCCTCTGAAAGCAGGCCTATCTTCGAGATTCTGGAGCTACTTGTCTCGAAGGTGCTGATTACCTTGTTGTATTCTGGAAGCGTCGTGGTGAATGAGATTAGGCGTAGCGGTTCAACGCCGTACACCCGCAATTCTTTTTTGAACCGAATAACCTGGTCCCTTAGAGCCTCCTCTCCGAATACGCCACCATGATCACCCACGAATATGATGCCGTCTGCTCCAGCGGCAAAGGCATGCAACAGGTGTTTCAACCCAATCCGTCCCGTGGTTGGCACACGAACTATCTCCACATTAGAAGGACAAGATTCTCTCATCTGCCCCGCAAGATCCGCAGAGCCATAAGCTATCTCCCCCTCAAGGAAAGCCACAATCTTCGGAGACTCACCGCCTTCGGATACTGCTTGTATCTGGGCGATCAGCTGGTCATCAGTGCAGTTATTGAGTTCAATAGCCTCCACGGGGCATCTTGGAACACATATTCCACACCCAACGCATGAGACGGGATTTATTGTTATGCCTTCTGGAGATTTTTCTACGGCATTCACTGGACAGACTTCGACGCATACTCCGCAGAGGTTACACTTTTCTGGGATGATGTAGGCTACCTCAGGAGATATAGAGATCTGACCCTTGCCCACGAAGGTTGCTACCCTCGAAGCGGTAGACATAGCCTCCAAGGTTGTCTCCCTTACATCCTTTGGGCTCAAGATGCCCCCAGCGATAAAGACTCCCTCCCTTTGGCTGTCAACAGGCCTGAGCTTATAGTGTCTTTCCAGAAGAAAGCCATCAGAGCCAACCTGAACCCCCAACTTCTGAGCTAGCTCCTTGGTGCCTTGACTGGGAACTATCCCCAGCGTGAGCACTACTAGGTCGAATGCACCCTCAACCTTAGAACCGATAAGGGTGTCCTCTGCTCTAACTATTATCTGATTGTCGTTCTTTGATGGGACGATCTCCGCCACGCGTCCCCTCACAAATCGGACATTGTGGTCTTGGGCTGTGGCGTAGAACTCTTCATATCCCTTCCCATCGGCTCTTATGTCGGTATAGAAGATCCAAGGCTCGGCATCTGGCACAATTTTTTGAACAAGCATAGCCTGTTTAATGGCAGCCATACAGCCTATATTACAGCAATGTTCCACACCCCTATCTTGGTCCATCATTCTGCTGCCAACACAGAGTATGAAGGCAACCCTCTTGGCCGCCTCTCCATTTGAAGGCCTACGCATTTCGCGACCCAGAAGTCTCTCCAGCTGAAGGTTGGTCACGATGTCTGGGTGTAAGCCGAAGCCGTACTCCTCAAATTCCTCTGGGTCGAGTTGATCAAATCCGGTGCAAGCAACAATTGCTCCAACATCCAGCTCAACAGTCTCTTCCTTCTGATTGAATTCGATGGCGTTACCCTTACAGAATTTCTCGCAGAGCCTGCAGACCCCTTTTGTGAGGTATAAGCAGTGTTCTTTATCGATTACGTATGTTCTTGGAACAGCTTGTTGAAATGGTATGTAGATGGCCTTTCGTGGAAACAAGCCCGCCTCGAATTCGCTCGCAACCTTAACTGGACAGACCTTATCACACTCCCCGCAAGCCGTACACTTAGAAGCGTCTACAAACCTTGGCTGTTTCTTGACTAAAACGCGGTAGTTGCCTGGAGAACCTTCAACAGCCATTAGCTCTGCCATGCTGATAACTTCTATCTTCGGGTGTTGTCCGACGTCCACCATCCTCGGCGTCAGAATACACTGCGAGCAGTCCAAGGTGGGAAAAGTCTTGCTGAGTTGAGCCATATGTCCACCTATGCTTGGGCTTTTCTCAACCAGATATACTTGATAGCCCTTGTCAGCCAACTCCAGAGAAGTGATTATTCCAGCGATTCCACCACCAATGACGAGAACATCACTGTTTACTGGTATGCTCTTCGTCTCGAGTGGCTGAAGATGGCGGGCTCGTGCTACCGCCCCGCGAATAAGATCGATTGCCTTGGATGTGGCGGCTTCTGTGTCGTCGTGAACCCAGCTGCACTGCTCTCGGATGTTTGCCATCTCAAGAAAATACGGGTTCAAGCCAGCAGATTTCACAGTTCTCCTGAAAGTGTCGAGGTGCATTCGGGGTGAACACGAAGCTACGACAATCCTGTTAAGTCCATGCTGCCTTATTCCATTCATTATCATCTCTTGTCCTGGATCGCTGCACACGTACTCGTACGTCTCAGCGACTTCAACATCTTTGAGTTTGGCAGTGGCTTCTTTGACTTTCTGCACATCCACAGTGTCACTTATGTTTCCCCCGCAGTGGCAGAT
>JBHIEV010000110.1:0-3070 GCA_046760805.1 Bathyarchaeia archaeon | reverse complement strand
ATTTCTAAAGCCTTCCCAACAACAGGTTCTTTCAGATGCCTCCTCACCTGAACTGCGGCACCAACTGGGCCTCTCTTACAAAATTTAACCACAGAATATATGTCGTGGGATCTCTTTCCTTGTACCTGCCTTCCAACGCTAGACCCTTCATAGTTAGGATACCTGTTACATCAGCTACTTTCACCGAAACCGAAGCCAATCCTATATTGTTCAGGCAGCAAGGCAGGATGACACTGATGGACAAGACATGTCTACATCGCAGACCTTAGATGCTCCATAGGGAAATCTGCCCACTAATTATTATAAGCTATCCCGCTAAGACTCCCATCCGCCTTTTTCACTTTTCCTTGCGGTTCGATAGACAGAAGCTACAATGATCGCAACTAGGATGCCACCAAGGATTAGGAATGGACTGTTGACCAGAGACTCGCCCAAGGACGGTGGAAGTTCGAAAACTATAGTCTCCATCTCCTCAACATGAACTTCGGTTGCATCCTTTGGCAGTATAAAATAACAAGTAGGGTCGAAGGGAACAGTACCTGTGTAATTGTAGTAATAGGTTGGATACGTAGCGTTCTCATATTCCCACAGTGACACTGGCACGTCAAAGTATCGTGTGAAGTTCAACGAGACACTCTCCGTAAGGTTCAGCTCAAACTTTCTCCAGTCAGTTCTCACGCGAAATTCCCGCCTCATCGTCTCTGTGCTGAATGTCAATTCTACAATGTCCGAGCCTGAGAGAGAAAAACTTGCTGTCATCGCCTTCTCCGCGTCGTCAAAATCCAGAGACTCCAAACTATACTTAACATCTGTCAAGTTCCGTTCCTTAAGGCTACTCACAACAGCTTCTGGAATGGTAAGTTCTGTGATTACACCCTTAATCTCCTCATAATTAGTGACGTTCCCAAAATTGAAGACGACATGAACAACTTCACCTATAGTAGCCCTAATTTGCACAGAGGCGTAAGCTGGCATAATCAGCGTAATGAGCAGAACAAGTACAAAACACGACGAGGTGAAGCTTCTCATCAGACCATCTCAAACTTTCTAGGTAGATACAGTAAATCAGAAGAGCCTGTATAATTTGCTTTCGCTCAACCGAAATTTCACATCTGCTTGCATCTCTTGGAAAAAAGGTCGTTTTCAACATAGCTCCATTATTAGGATCCAAATAACGAGGTAATGTTGAAATCTGCAAAGGGGACGGGATCGGGCGCGCACGCGCCTTCGTTTAGTCTTTCCGTTCGATGTATTTGGCTACATATTTAGCGAATGTGTTAAAATCTTCAAGATCGCTTTGTAGGTGTTGGTACAGCTCGTCCAAATCCACTTCAGCGTATCTGTGGACCAATATGTTTCTGAAACCCATGGAAAGGGGGAAATCTCTCAGCGAAGTCTCCAGGCAACACCCCTTCCTCACTAAGGATCTCTATGACTTCTCTGTAACTCTCGGGCTTTCTAAACCCCTCCCTCGATATAATCATCTCTCCCATGTTAGCAGCACACTCCAACGCTAATTGAAAGTATCTCTCCACGGCTCCTCTCAAAGTATAGTTTTCTCTAAGTTCCTACTTTCTATGGGACTTGTAGCTCCTTAGAAATCGCACATATTTTTTCAATTCTTCCAGTTTAGAATAGATTTCCTCTCTCACAGAATTCCCTTCTCCGCTATCCTTTTTATGCCCATTTCAACGTGCTTTTCATCGTAATACCTTCTATCCAGATAACGTGACAAAATCTGGGTCTCAAAAATCACCCTCTCAGTCTCATCCTTACTGTTTAATACCTTCCCCTCTCTAATGATGTTGAAATTAAGCAATAAAGGAGCATTGTTCATAACCACTAGATCAAACTTGTTCGTCTTCAGTATGGAAGATATCGCATTTATCAACCTTAATCTCAGATCGAAAGTCTCTTGCTTCCCCAATTCTCTATCCAACAAAACAGCTATGTCAAAGTCACTCAAGGGACCCGTTTCACCTCTGGCGTAGGATCCAAAGAGATAGGCAACCCTTACATGTTCCTGACTCTCCATGAAGACCCTAAGCTCCTCCATCTCCATACTCACCACAAATTTCTAATCACCTCCACATCTTAATGAATTTTCTTCTATCCCGCACGTGAAACTAATCTTAAACTAGACTCCAGCTCAGCCAAGGCACACGCGCGCTGGAAAACCTCCCTCTCAGTCGCCACACCACACTCCGAGAAAGCGCGCGCCGCGCAATCCAATAGTACCTTAGAAACGCCAAACTATGGGGCCGCGAAAAACACGACTGGCCATGGCGCTACTAAGAACCAACAGTCCCTCACATTAACGCAACGTATCGCCAAACATACCAAACCTTCCACTACAGAGACGAAGAAAAACTCCGCATCTACCACCAGAGAGAATCCTGACTATATTTGGAGTCTACTGGGCAAATGATGTTTAAAAGAGGGAGGGGGTCATCCCACAGCAGATCAAAACAGTTTAGAGCTAAGAAGTGAACATGAACGTTAAACTATATTTAGATCCAAATATGTTTGATGATCATATAATGTGCGCCTGCTTTTTGTAAGACTGGAAGAGTCTTCTCAGTTCTCTCACAGGATCTGAGTGATCATCCACGCTCAGGTCAAGAAAGGGAGGAAACCCTTTCTCCTTCTCGCTCGCTACTAAGAGAGCGGCAGAGACTCTCCCACGCTTGTCGCCTCCAGCCTCCTGTCCAGCTTCAAGTGCTCTCATCAACCTCTCCGCGAGGATGCCTTCAAAGCCTTCGAACGTTTCTGCCATAGCCTCGATCACCCTGCCTCCGACAAGCAGATTGCCTGCAACCACATAGTCTTCACCAATCAAATGCCCCTTCCAGTCAAGTGTCTCCCTACCAGTGAACGCAGCCTTTCTTCCTTCTCTGTCTATGATTATCACCTGCCTTGACTCTCGCTCAGAATCTTCATCAAGCATATCTTCTAGAGCTTTTTGAGGAGAGAAACCCATCTTCAGCAGCCTTAGTCCATTTGTTCCGTAGAAGATGTTTGTCTTTGCCTGGGTCGCTATAGCGCCGACGTTTGCTTCGACATGCGGAAC
>JBHIEV010000109.1:0-3084 GCA_046760805.1 Bathyarchaeia archaeon | reverse complement strand
AAGGTTCATTTGCCTCCGTTAATCGTGACAGGCCACAATACGCGCATCTCCCCATGCAACCCTCATCATAAGTTAACAGAAGGTTGATGCAATACAATTTCGCGTTACGTAAAAATTTTCCCGGGAGGATTCCCATCGTCATTGCAGCCGCATGGCTGATCCGAACATACTTAGGCGATTCAAGCTTTTCCGCAACGTTAACCTTCAACCTCACCACCACAATAACAAGGCGCGCCGATCAAGGGGATGATCTTTTTTCATAAAGTATTTGCTACGTTACAAGATGCTTAAAATTTCATCTACAGGCACTCTGTTTTCAGATAACCCCAGCTCTTCAGGGTCGAAGCCCTGTGCGAGACCAAGAAGTTGAGGGTAATGAAGAACGGGTATTTGATACTCTTCAGAAAACTCCTCTTCGATGGCGATTTGATTTAGATCGAATTGAAGATGGCAAAAAGGACAGTTTGTGACAATGAGGTCCGCCTTCGCTTTTTGAATGCTTTTAAGTATTTGCCTTGTGATTTTAAAAGATAGTTTCTCATCTATACCAACCACCGGACCGCCGCAACACGTCTTTCTCTCCATAAAATCTATGAGTTCTACCCCGGTAACATTGATGAGAGAATCTAACAATTTGGGGTCTTCTGGGTTGTCAAATTGTATTTCGTCTGAAGGCTTTAGAATGTGGCATCCGTAGAATGGGGCCACCCTAAGCTTGTTCAACGGCTTGACAATGGTATTTTTCAGTTTCGAAACTCCGATGTCTTTTAGAAGTACTTGCATAAAGTGCTTTACTTCAGATGAACCCCTATAGTTTCGATTCACTTCTCCTAAGATCTCGTTGACTGTATTAAGAAGCTTCTGATTCCTTTGGAGTTCCCATTTCACCCGGGTTAGATGGCTAAAGCATCCATTACATAGAACGGTCATGTTGTGGCCACTCTCCTCTGCTAAGCAAAGGTTCCTAGCCGCTAGAACTACTCCACCTAAATAGTCAACTGATCCTAAAAAGAGACCGCAACAATTTGCACCTTTAAGATCGACTAGTTCTATTCCTAATTTTTCTGCTATTTTCCTTGCTGAAAGTTCGTATGCGTTTTCTTTTTGAGGAATTACACAGCCGGAGAAGAAGTTATATTTCAACATCTATTCCGCCTTTTCAACTAGAGGAAGTTTTCTCGTTCTTGCGTTTTTCAGAATTTTTGATATTTCTTCCAGATTTATAGGTTGGAGAGGAGGAAGACCGATCTCTGTACGCTGTTCATTGATGAAGCTCACATCTGAGTAGATTCTGCCATGACTGGCAATGGTGTCTGCTTGTATTTTGAAGAATGGGGGAACATGGCCTTTCTTGACCGCCAAATTTCTTATCGCCTGCATGATATCGGTTATCCGAACTCCTTGAGGGCACCTTTGAGTGCAAGAGTAGCAAGCTGCGCAAAGCCATATCACATCGCTGCATAACACGATCTCTCTCAAGCCAAGCAATGTAGCTCTAATAATTAAGCGCGGCTGATAGTTGTTATCGAATCTCCGTACTGGACAGGTTGCTGAACATTTGCCGCACTGGAAACAATACAGAATGTTCTCTCCACCAGGCATTTTTGCAACTTCGAATTTAAATTTTGGATCAAGCTGCGTAGTTTTTATCGGTTCCTTGACTTCAATGAGTTGAGACTGCTCTGACATGACTTTCATCTCATGATGGGTTAATTATAATAGTAACATGAACTCAAGCTCTCCCTTCCTCTCTCCGACAATTGCGACAACGTTCCATCGCCTCAGGGCTATAAGATGTTTGAAAATTTGCTTAGGCGTAAGTGGCAAGCCTTTTGAAATTTCACTGAGGATACGTGGACCAGACTTCAGTTTATCAAGGATCATTTTCCTTTCCATCTCGACTATCAAAATGGCTTCGATCAGTTTCTCGTACTCCTCAGGCGTCATTTCATCCTTTTCAATAAGCGACTTTCCCCTTCCAATTAACCAGCGAAGCCTCCGGTCACTCAGCGACTCGATCGCGGCGCTTAACCGCCTTTCCAGCTCCTTTGACGGCGCTCTTCCAGACGAATTTCTGTTTAACCTTTTTTCCATTAGAACTCCCTCTTTATGCTGGAACTAAATTTTCAACCATAGCCAAAATTTGGTCATCTTTGTGATGTCTAAGTTGCATCGCTCCCACTGGACAGGTGGCAGCACAAGAACCACATCCCTTACATTTTACCTCAATGACTTTAACTAAGCCTTTGACTAAATCTGTCTCTATAGCCTTATATGGACAAACATCTATGCACTTGCCACAGCCTGTGCAAATGTCTTCATCTACCATTGCGGTTGTGAGGTCTACTAGGACTTTACCTCGATTAAGGAGTATCGCCGCCTTTGCGGCTGCCCCGCTTGCTTGGGAAAGAGCATCAATCACATCTTTTGGTCCTTGAGCGGCTCCCCCAACAAATATACCATCAGCAAAAGTAGTTAATGGGTTCATTTTCGGATGTTCCTCTTGGAAGAACCCGTCTGGGCTCAAAGTTAGACCAAGCTTCGCCCTCAAATCGTCGATGTCTTTTCTAGGAACCATGCCTTCAACTAAAACGACCATGTCTGCAAAGATTTCCATTTTCACTTTAAAGAGCCAATCCATAACTCTGACAACGAGTTGAGGTCCCTTCTTCACGACTTCAGGAGGATCGTTTCCCCTATACCGGATGAAATTTACACCGAGTTCTCTACATTTTCGATATAGTTTTTCATGTCCCCTCCCGAAGGTTCGTATGTCTCTGTAGATGACATAAACATCGGTTTCAGGATGGCGCTCCTTCAAAAGCAGGGCATTCTTGAGTGCGCTTGCGCAACAAAATCTAGAACAATACGCGTTTGTCTGTTTTCCACTCTTGCTTGCTTCTTCTTGTCTTGATCCAACGCACATGATGAAGGCTACAGAGTTAAGTTTCTTGTTGTCTGAGGGTCTAACAATTTTTCCCTTGGAAGGACCGTTCTCACTTAATATCCTTTCTAGAGCTAACTGAGTAATTACATCCTTATATTCTCCATATCCAAACTCCCCGTTTGGTACGTAGGGCTCGA
>JBHIEV010000108.1:0-3108 GCA_046760805.1 Bathyarchaeia archaeon | reverse complement strand
GGGGAAACGAGTGAAGTTCCTACAATCACGGCGAACCCCATCATCGCACAGTTTTGTGGTCTAATCAGTCGCAGAAATCCGCTAAGCTTACTCATCTCCCTCAGCCTGATGTTACTAATGTCATTGTTCCGAATATTCCCTATTTCTAATTTTGCTTCTCCATAGGGTAGACTCGGTACTATAACAACATGCAATTCAAGGAAACTTACGGCCGTGCCAGATCTCAAGCATTAATTAAGGAAGAGATTTTGCTAGTGTAGCATCATCTTCTCTTCGTACTTTCTGAGGTGTTCGGCAGCCTCTCCTATGTCCATAAAGAGTTTGTCGACGCGTTCCACATCCTTGAGGGATACTTTCTTCAGCTTAGAAATTCTAGCGTTCTGAGCCGCTAAGCTGAGAAGCTGAACCGAGTATCTGAGGGATGACTTTGCTCCTACTTGAGTGAGCTTTTCTAGTGCCTCATCATCCATCTTGACCTTCTCCTCCATCGATCTTATGCGAAGTATCTCACGAATACTCTGTGCATCATAGTTGTGAGTTGCTATGATGACGGAGCGGTCGATGAGGTCTAACGGGAAGCCCATGGGACTCTTCACGTCGGTTCCGCGGATGGTTGTGACGCCTCGGTTCGTTGCGAGGATGATTATGGGCACAAGTTCACTCTCTACGGCTCGGCCCAAAAAGCTGAAGGCTTCTAAGTCTAAGAGGTGTGAGTCGTCGATGAAGAGAACGCCTGGGTGGATGAAAGCTTTTCCTTCGTCAACTAGCGCCTTCACTTTTTGATCCACCATCGTGCGTATCTCTGTGTCTATTTCCTTGGTTTCGGCTCCTCCGAAGAAGAGGGAGAAGAATCCTCCTCCAGCTCGGCTTCTAGCGTTTATCTCGTCCATGTCTGAAAGTGTCAGTGTGTAGACAAACTCCTTGTCTTTGAGGACCTTCCCAGAGGGGCGGGGAACTTTCTTTCGGGTGTCCACATCGTAGGTTTTGCCCTTAGTGCTCTCTAGACTTAGACCTAGATCTGCGACCCTCCCTGACTCAGCGTCAATCTGCACTACACTTCCCTCCGATATGTTCTGCTGAATAATCTGCTGAGCTATGGTGGCTCCAGCCTCGATGGTCTTCTCCTCTTTGGCGGTCTTCAACGTCAGCCGAATACTCTCAGGAACCTTCTGGTAAGGGTTGTAGGGGTGAGATGTCGTTTTGATGTCGACGCCTGTCACCTCACCCTCATACACCTTCCTCATCTCATGAATCTCAACGCCTATACACTTTCTTATGGCCTCAACGAGTATCTCCGTCTTCTTCCGCTCACTACTGTATACTTCGCTTCCGCTCATCTGAATAAAGGGAACGTTGGCACCCAACTCCTTAGACACCGCAACGGCAATCGCCGTCTTGCCAGTGCCTGGAGGTCCAGCTAAGATGACTGTCTTGCCGCTCAGCTTCCCCTCCTTAATCATCTGAACAACCAAGCCAGCCGCCTCTCTGGCTCTCTCTTGGCCCACCATACCGTCTTTTACCTTGACCGCGTTCAAATTCTCGTCAAGACCTAACCCCTTTACGTGGGTATGGGCACCTATCCTCTCGAAACGGCTGACCTTGCTCGGCACCTCCTTAATTGTAGCCATGATAACACCTTGTGAGTGACAATTTTCAACTCATGGAAGCAAAAAGAATGATATAAAACTTTTCGGGACCTTGAGGAGATGAAAAGCAACATCTCCAAGTTTGTGCGGTTCCTTGTAGAATATGACCTGTTACTAAGCAGGAGATCCAAGAAAGGCCTAGAAGCTAGGAAGAGAGTGAAAGAAAGAGGCGAAACCAAACATCATTTAATCGGCGATGCTATACCTATCCCCGACATTCTCTAGAGACTGTGTTCTCTGGCCAGGCATTGCTCCAACAGTTACTAGTATTGAATTCCCCTTGTTGTCGGTATCTCCTTTGGGTGCTTAATATCTCTTATTTCATTGACAAAGTCGGCTCTATCTATCAGCTCTTGTGGGGCGTATCTTCCAGTCAGAACGATATCCGTCTTCTTCGGAATCTTATTTAAGAGGTCTAAAACTTCGCTAGAGTCCAAGAGTCTACAGTGAACTGCCAAGTTTATCTCGTCCAGAACGAGAAGATCAGGCTTCTTTTCCTTCACAATCTTCTCGGCGAACCATAAGCCTTTCTGCGCGAGTTCTTTGTCTTCTTCCCCTAAGTTGTCTAGTCCAATCCAACCCTCTCTGCCGAACTGATGGATTTCGTAGTGGGGCTCAAGTCTCTCCCTTATCTTGTACTCTCCCGTGTTCTTCCACCATTTCATGAACTGAATAATCACAACCTTGTGCCCGTGACCGACAGACCTTAAGGCTAAGCCCAGGGCGTTTGTCGTCTTCCCGCCGCCCGTTCCAGTGTATAGGTAAATGTAACCCATTTTCCACTCATTCCTAAAGACACGCAGGGCGAAGTCAGAACTGTTTCAACACGTCTTGTTTCTCCATGATGTAACCGCAGTAATGGCACCTCAAGCGGAGCGGGTCCTCCTTCTCCACATAGAAGGTTGGCTGTACTGGTTCCTTGCTGTTTGAGATGCAGGCAGGATTTGCACACCTGATTATTCCACGTATAACCTTCGGAAGCTTAACTCGCTCCTTCTCCGCAACCTTGTAGTTTCTGATGATGTTTATTGTGGCGTGCGGCGCCAACAAGGCGATCTTATCCACCTCTTTCGAGTTGAGTTCTCTTCCCTCAACCTTAACCATGTCCTTCATCCCAAGCCTCTTGCTTGGAACGTTCATAGCAACAGTCACAGCGCCCTCAGAACGCCCTGTGATTCCCAATATCTTTATCACATCCAGAGCGTGGCCACCCGCTATGTGATCAATAACCGTACCTTCCTTGATTTTTGACACCCGCAAAGTCTTCCTAGCCATTTCTAACAACCTTCCAAAATTAATACTGAGTTACAGAGTAAAAGAGTTTGGCCTTCAGAAGGCTAAACTCCCCTTAGCACTCTTGCTTATTTGCCAGCTACAAGAAACATTTTGCTGTGACCTAGAGAGGGAACCACAAAGTAGCAAGTAGAATCTGTCGCACCGTGGAAGTAAAAGGGTTTATTTG
>JBHIEV010000107.1:0-3124 GCA_046760805.1 Bathyarchaeia archaeon | reverse complement strand
CTGTGGCCTCTTTGTCTGTTAACTTTTCTCCTCTTTGCCCTTCAAGTTCAGCTAGAAAATCATGGAGAGCCTTTACTAGCACTTCTTTTTCGCTAGGCAGTTGCGATGATTTGTCTTTCCTTCTCGCTTTTCTTTTGTGGCAAGAGAATTTTAGGTTTCCCTCTTCTAAGGTAAGGTCGATTCGTTTTTTGCAGTGGGGACAAACGTAATATGTCTCTCGCGGAATTCTTCTGTTATTGACTCGCATAATCATTTTGTTAATTTTCTTTGCACAGTTTGTGTAAGGACACTTGTTTAGCATGCGAATCTGTATAGTAAGTGTCAAGATTGCATATTATAGGATTACTTCGCCAACACTCATATTACAAATATCGTAACCTTCACAATTGCAGTAGAAACAGATAGCAAAGTAACAACACGATCTCAATAAGCCATAGAACATCAGGGCAAAGGCAAGATCCACAACTTCCGCCAGAACGCCTAACCTGATATCACAATTGAAGGGCATTAAGATTTCGAGATTCTTTCAGCAACACTCTTTCCTAGCTTTCGGCACTCCTCCAAGCCCTTTTCATCAGGCGTATACTTAATGAGCAACGGCGGTTTCAGAACATCCATTTTGAACTTGTTTTCCATTACTTCAAGAACGAATCTTGGTGCTTCACCGCTCCAGCCATAAGATCCAAATGCTGCTCCAACTTTGTTCCTTAGGTTGATGTTGTGAAGAGCGAGGCGCTCCAGAAAGCCTTTGATGTTATTGGTCATGTTGTGCTGATATGTCGGAGCCCCAATCAGCAATGCGCCGAAATCGGCTAATCGCCAAGGCGACTCATCACGTTTCACCTCAACTTCAACGCCTTCAACAGTTCTAACTCCTTCTGCAATAGCTCTGGCCATCTTCTCGGTGTTTCCTGTGTGACTATAATAGACAATAAGGATTTTGGGCAAACCTCTCAACCTCTTCTCTTATCTTCTGGTTGGATTTATTAGCTTTTCAGGTGCCGACCTATGTTATGTGCCTTCAAAACCCGCGAAGCACATACATAGTTAAGTCGAAAAGTGTCAAAATATGGATCGTTTCCTCTTCAGAAATAACCTATTAATCCACAGTTTGAGCTCTCTACAGTCGTATGCTCCCCGTGGACCACAACTTCCGTCTAAACAAACTGAAATGGTATAAAGCATTACACCTGAAGCTACTCTGCAACTTGTGCATCAGCAAGAATAGGTGTAAGACAAGATGTTTGTGGCTCAAGGGAGAATTGTAGCACCTAGTTCTAAAAGTGGACATAGAGGATCTGGTTAGTTTACAGGTCGCGTTTCGTGCTTCTTCAAGCGGTGTGACAACCTCTTGCGTACGTATTCTCCCTTTCCCTTGGTCGACAGTTATAAATTTGGGATCCAACCACAAAGTTTGTTTCAAAGGTTCATGCTGAGAGAATTTGACGCTCTGCCTTGAGCGAATCCAGCGTCTTTGTAGCGATGTTCACTTCAATTCTTGCGCCCGCGATACGTTTCTGAGAGGCAACATTAAATCCAAGACCAGCCAAGCAACATTCCGAAGCCTACGAGTATCCAGACCAGAACTACAGCTACGACTATGGCAACGATCACTGCCAAGATCGAGATGCCGAATGCTCTTAGCCAATCCGTGTCGAAGAAATGTTTCACTAATCCGAGCCAAATCAGCAGTTGAATTATGGTCCCGAGGATGAGAGCAGTGAAGCCTGTTAGATTAAGAGCACTACCCCCAGTGGAAATGAGTGCACTGATCACGGTCCCAAGAAAGATTATCCAGAAAGCGTCGGTGAACTTCGCTTTTCTTCCTCCAACAACTGCTCTTCCCACGAGCCACAGAATTGGCGATGCTATGAAACTAACTATTATAATGCGGAGAAGTTCTAGTACCGCCAGGTCCAACCAGTCTACTGCTACAGCTACGTTTAGCAAATCTATTATTGCCACGCAGTTTCCTCCTTTTTAGGAGGATCATCCAGTTTGCTATTTAAGCTTAACCACCTTGACCTATATCGCCTGTATAAAACGCAACACTGCCTGGCGTATGCATCTTTCAAATATTGTCACCTTTGAACTGTCAGGCCAAAGTGTTCCTGTGGGAGACCAATAGAAGATTGACTTTCCTTTTTGTTGAAGTGTGTGTTTGTTCTGAATCTGACTTCAAAATATGGAGCATTCATTTTGCAAGTTCATAGAGGTTAAATATCGTAAGTTCTAGGAGTTTAAGTGCCTTGCTTAGTGCGTGTATGCAAAGATAGGTAGAGGAATATGTTGGATTTGCTGGTGTGGAGTGCCTGGCTCATCCTCGGAACCTACATCTTCTGGTTTCTCTTCAAAGCTGAAACGTTGCAACCTCTAACACTAGACGAACTTGTTATGCTCTGGAAACTGCACAGACAACGGTCAGGCTGCAACGCACCCATCTCGAAAGTGGAGCCAATCATACGTTCGTCCCACCACGAAAACGAGTTCGTAGGCTTCAGATGTAAATGCGGCTATGAATACTTGTCAAAACGTCTAGTCACTCAGAAAGTCCTTAAAACCTAACAGGCGAAACTTCAATTCCGCTTTCATGTAGATTTATTTTTAAGTGTCGACTGTTACTTTTAGACTCTTACAGGTAAAGAATTGAAACTGTGAGTTTATGTAGAAGAGTCGGTTGAAGCGATATAGAAATCGTTAACGGAGCGCTGCCTTAAGATGGAAATGGAAGGATTAGACGTCATTAAGAAGTTGAATTTCAACGTTTGTATGCAGTGTGGCAAGTGCACAGGCTCTTGCCCTGTCTCAGGAAAGTCAAAACTCAACATCAGGAGACATGTGCGGGAGTTGGCTTACATGGTCTTCCCCTTAACTATTCAACCGCCGCTGAACATTTACGAGAGAAGTGAGGCTTGGGACTGCACAACCTGCAGCACCTGTGCCTATCGCTGTCCGAGAAGTGTCGATCTTGTAGAGATACTGATCGGGTTACGTGGTCTTCTTATCGAGGAGGGACGTGTTCCTTCTACGCTTGGAGAGGCACTAGAGGGGGTTTACAAGTATGGGAATCCGTGGGGTATAGCTCGAAGTAAGAGGTCTGACTGGGCTAGCGATTTGAAGGTGA
>JBHIEV010000106.1:0-3235 GCA_046760805.1 Bathyarchaeia archaeon | reverse complement strand
ACTGGCAAACTCGTGAGCATACTTCCTGTAGGCGACGCCCTAGTGCTCGGTGACATACACGGCGACCTACAAAGCTTCAAGTACATTTTAGAACATAGCGACTTCATGGACAAGGTTAAGGAAGACGAGGACATTTTCATAGTCTTTCTCGGGGACTACGGAGACCGCGGCTCCTATTCCCCAGAAGTCTACTACATCGTCTTGAAGCTGAAACAGCTCTTTCCTGAACACGTTGTACTAATGAGGGGAAACCACGAGGGTCCCCAAGATCTTCTTGCCCATCCGCATGACCTGCCAACTCACTTGCGTAGAAAGTTTGGGGAATCCTCGTCTGACGCCTACAAAGAGTTGCGTAAACTTTTCGATTGTCTGTACAATGCAGTGCTTGTAAAAGGCAGATACATCATGCTCCATGGTGGGGTGCCAAGCCAAGCCTCCACAATAGAGGATTTGGCATACGCCCATTTGAAGCATCCACATGAGCGCCATCTTGAGGAGATTCTCTGGAGTGACCCTTTTGAGGGGATAAAGGGGACCTACGCCTCGCCTAGGGGGGCAGGAAGACTATTCGGGGAAGACGTCACAGATAAACTTCTTAAAATGCTCGATGTCAAGGTCCTAATCCGAGGTCATGAACCGAGTAACGAAGGTTTCAAGATAAATCACAACGGAAAAGTACTAACGCTGTTCTCTCGTAAAGGACCGCCTTATCATAATAGCCATGGAGCTTATCTACAGGTAGATCTATCCCAAGATGTTGGACATGCAGAGCAACTTGCAGACTATATCTATAAATTATGAGCAAGTTACGTGAAGGCTTCGACTTTTTATAGCTAATTCTCATTCTTAACAATGAAACTAGCTGATTGAGAGGGTTAGCAGTTTGAAGATTGGGATCATCACGAGGGACAAGGATGGATGGTGCTCGACTCAGTTGCGGAGAGCGATGAAGAAGCGAAACATTACTCCCTTATGTTTCAGCTTTCCACAACTTCTGGCTCGGGTCAAATACCCGCCAAAAGCATCAGTAGGCGAAACCGATGTCCTCAGAGATTTAAGCGCTTTGGTCACACGTCCAATAGGACGCGGGTCCTTGGAAGAAATCATCTTCAGAATGGACCTTCTCCATAGACTTGAACGGTTGGGAATGTTGATCATAAATCCGCCTCTAGCCATCGAGCGCTCCGTTGACAAGTACTGCGCCCTCGCCCTCTTCGAAGAGCACGGATTGCCTGTTCCACGCACAGCGGTGACCGAAAGCCCGGAAGAAGCCTTGAAAGCCTTCTCTGAGTTGGGAGGGGATGTTGTTGTGAAGCCTTTGTTTGGATCTCGAGGAGTTGGCTCCACCAGGGTTTCGGACCCAGAAGTCGCCAGACGTGTCTTCAGGGCGGTATCTTTCTATCACGGTGTTCTCTATCTGCAGGAGTTCGTCCCACATGGTTCTTCTGATATACGGGCGTTTGTTATTGGTAATCATGTCGTTGCTTCTATGCGTAGGGT
The DNA here is from genome assembly GCA_046760805.1 of Bathyarchaeia archaeon. Lineage (GTDB taxonomy): Archaea > Thermoproteota > Bathyarchaeia > Bathyarchaeales > Bathyarchaeaceae. Next base: position 1,735 of record JBHIEV010000106.1, on the reverse strand, counting down.
TGCTGAGACTTGGAAGACGAATGTGAGTTTAGGTGCGAAGCCTGTAGCTTGCAGGCTTGATGGAGAATCTGAGAATCTGGCAGTGGAGGCTGCAGGGACTATTGGCTGCAAGGTTGCTGGCGTGGACATCTTAGAAGGACCCGAAGGCCCCGTGATTATTGAGTTGAACAGCCAACCTGGATGGAGAGGATTACAATCAGTTACTGAAATGAATATTGCAGATGAGATTGTTGGGTACATTCTCGAAGAGTTGACGGCGTAATGAGGGCGACCGTTGTTGAAAAGATCGGCGGTGATTCTGGCTGGCGGCTTCTCCAAGCGTTTTGGTCAAGACAAGGGATTAATCGAGTTGGCGGGCAAACCTCTCATTCTCCATGTGTTGGATAGGATCGTTGATATCGTGAGTGAGGCAGTGGTGGTCGTCAGTTCGGACGTTCAAAAGAAAGCGTTTACCTCTTTGCTTCATGATGGGGCAGATGTAGTCATTGATAAGCTCCAAACACGGAGCCCGCTTGTTGGAGCGTTGACTGGCTTTGAAAACGTTCAAGCCAAGTATTCGGTGTTGCTTCCGTGTGACACACCCCTAATCTCAAGCCAAGTATTGTCACTTCTCCTAGAATTGTGCATCAACAGAGGTGCAGTGATTCCCAGATGGCCCAATGGATACATCGAACCTCTCCAAGCGGCTTATCACAGAGAGCTAGCCTTGAGGGCGGCGAGAACTGCTTTGGAAGAGAAGAAACTCGATTTACAATCTATGATCTCTCACCTGATCAGAGTGCGATTCATATCAACTACAGTTCTTCAGCAGATGGACTCAGATTTATTGACGTTTTTCAACATCAACACCCCCGAAGACTTGAAAAGAGCAGAATCCATACTTCGGCGTCAGCCTAGTAAGTCTCAACCATAACCCAATGCTCCTGATCAGAGTGCCTTCAGACCCCCTTAGCATAGTCTTCTGCCTCTTTGAGAGATTTGTCTATATCCTCCTTGGTGTGCGCTGTGCTCAAAGCAGCCATCTTTGTTGGGAGAAAGAAGACCCCATTCGCGATAAGGTGCATGTGGTAGTGTAGCAGTTTTTCCCTGTCTGCTCCAAAGACATCATGAATATCCTTAATTCCTTCCTTGGTGAAGTGCGTGTGAAAAAGCGAGCTTACGCCAGTAACTCGAACTTCAAGACTATGCTTTTCGAAGATATCAGAGAGTTGTTGCCGAACATAGTCTCCGCGCGTGTTTAGCTCATGCAGCAGCCTACCATCTTCTAACGTTCTTAGCGTTGCTAGACCCGCACTCGTGGTGACGGGATTCGCACAGAAGGTTCCACCGTGAAAGGAAAGGTTCTGTCTTTCATACATAAGTGCGTCCATGTGTTCCATAATTTCCACACGACCAGCAATCGCGCCGACTGGAAACCCTCCTCCTAAAATTTTGCCTAGAGCCGTGATGTCCGGTAGAACTCCATAATACTGCTGAGCTCCTCCCGGGGAAAGTCTGAATCCCGTAATGACTTCATCGAAAATTAGCAATGTTCCCTTATCCGAACACAGTTCTCTCAGCTCCTGCAGAAATTCTCGTTCAGCTGGAACACAGCCTCCAGCTCCTAGCACAGGCTCAACAATCACCGCTGCCAACTGCTCACCTTCAACCCTCCTTCTCACCTCTTCAATATCGTTAAACGGTAACACAACAGTATCCTTTAGAACTCCGGACGTTAGCCCACTGGATTCTGGAA
>JBHIEV010000105.1:0-3346 GCA_046760805.1 Bathyarchaeia archaeon | reverse complement strand
GATGAGGACTTAATTCCTCCAATGGCTCATGCAGGCGAAGGATACGCTGTCTGCACAACAGGGCTCACTCACGATGAAAAGGGTTATCCAGATACAACCGAGGAGGCTCAAGAAAAGCTGATTAGACGGCTGAATGATAAGATTCGAAAACACATGGATGACATCGTTGATGTGGAAGAGCAACACATGGAAGACGCAGAGATTGCAGTCGTCTCTTATGGGCAGGTTTCTCGACCTGCAAAGAGAGCGGTTAAAATGGCTAGAGAAGACGGAGTCAAAGTTGGAAGCATCAAACTTATCACCATCTGGCCTTTCGCAGAGAAAGTTATACGGAAGTGGGCGAGGCAGGTGGATGTGTTCATCGTTCCAGAGTTGAATTACGGTCAAATCTATCTGGAAGTGAGGAGGGAAGCAGCAGGAAATGCTGAAACCGTCTTGGTTCCAAGAATGGGAGGGCGACTAATCACACCGCTAGAGATCTATCAGGAGATTAAGCAGGTGAGCGGGAAATGAGCCAGAAGATGACAAGAGAGAAAGCGCCTCAAGAGCTGCATCCGATGGATTGGTGGCTCAGATCTGAGCGGATGCCGCATATCTGGTGTGCAGGATGCGGTATTGGACCTACATTGTATGCTTGGGCTCGAGCGCTAGATAGCGTTGGAATACGTAAGGACAAAGTGGTCTATGTATCTGGAATAGGTTGCTGTGGTAGAGGATCTGGCTATCTGGATGTGGACGGTTTTCACACCACCCATGGCAGAGCCATCCCGTTTGCTATTGGAATTAAGCTTGTCAAGCCAGAGCTGTGTGTGAACGTCATATCAGGAGATGGGGATCTCTTTTCCATTGGTGGCAACCATTTCATTCATGCGTGTAGAAGAAACGTAGATTTACTGGTCATTTGCACTAACAACTTTACTTACGGCATGACAGGCGGTCAGCTTGCAGCCACTACTCTACGAGGAGACTACTCAACCACTACTCCTTACGGGAACATTGAGTATCCCTTCAACACGCCGCATCTAGCAGATGCATCAGGAGCTGTGTACGTCGCAAGATGGACAAGCATCCACGTAAGACAGTTAGAAAAATCCATCGCTGAAGCACTAAGAATGAAAGGCCTTCGATACATTGAAGTTCTTTCGCCATGTCCAGTAAACTACGGAAGGCGGAACAAACTTCGTGAAGTGGATGACATCGCGAAATGGTTTTGGCAATCTTTCGAAATCAGAAATGGAGCAAATACAAGCGAGGTTCAGATTGAGAAAGGGAAGCCCCTGATCCTTGGAAACTTCGTCAAGCGAGAGGGTAAGCTTTCATATTATGAGGAGCTGAAAAAACTGGAAGAAAAGGTAAAGAGAGCTGCAGAGGAAGCGAAAAGATGAAACCAGAAGCCAGAAGGGAAATCATGTTCGGAGGATTTGGAGGGCAAGGAATCGTGACAGCTGGCTACATCACTGGCCAGGCAGCTGTTGTCTACGATGGCAAAGAAGCTACCTTTACACAGGTTTACGGGCCTGAGGCTAGAGGTTCCGCTTGCTCTAGCGGTGTGGTAATCAGCCAAGAAGAGATCAGTTATCCTTATCTCCTTAACCCTGAGATTATGGTGATCATGAGTCAAGAAGCATACGATAAGTTTCTGCCCAGGCTTAAACAAGGAGGAGTGCTGATTGTTGACAGCACTATCGTCAAACCTGACAAACTGGCGGAGAAATATCGTCTTTACAAGGTGCCAGCTACTGAATTAGCCGAAAAGTTGGGAAGGAGGATTATCGCAAACGTTATCATGCTTGGCTTTGTGGGGAGGATCTGGGACGCAGTAAGTGTCGAGGCATTTCAAGAGGCAGTTAAGGCAAGGGTTCCCAAAAAATACTTGGATTTGAATCTCAACGCGTTTCAAACGGGAGTCAAGCTGGCAGAAAAAGCATTGAAAGAGAGAAATGTGGAATGATGAATTTGAGTGAAGAAAGCTTCTCAGACGAGGGATCATCGTGAAAGCAGACGTGACGAAACACAAGCTTGACAAGAAACTTGTTTTGGAGAGGAAAACGCTAGCAAGGAGACATGTTCTCACATTAGACGAAGACCGATGCGTCGGGTGCGGAATTTGCGAGGCCATATGTCCTAAGGAGGCCCCCAAACTCTCTTCTCCTGTGACACGAGATGGAAGATTGGTACAGAAACCGCGCGTCGACTTTGAAGCCGATAAATGCATATTCTGTGGTGAATGCGTTGATCTCTGTCCAACGAATGCCATTAGATTAGAAATAAATGGCGAACAAAGGGTTCCGGTATTCGAGTTTGAAGCCTTTCCTGTTCTCAGTAAGGTGATCGCCATTGATGCAAAAAAGTGCTGGTATGGCGCTATAACGGCTGCTTGTGAATTTAAATGTCAAGAAGAGTGCCCAACAGATGCCATAGATGTGACGGTTCAAAAGATAGGGAAAGACCCAGCAGGAAGAATTGTTGATTTCAAAGTGCTCGAAGAAGAATGCATCTTCTGCAAGAAGTGTGAAAGCGCATGCCCGGAGGATGCCATCTCCGTTATAAAACCGTTTAGAGGATCTCTTCAATTGGACACAAACCTATGCCCAGAGGGATGTCAGATCTGTGCTGATATTTGCCCAACTGAAGCTCTCTCAATAGGCGAGGACAAGAAACTCGTGATTACGGAAGAGTTTTGCATTTACTGCGGAGCCTGCCAACAGGTTTGTCCAGAGAAAGCGATAAAAGTTGACAGAACAGAAGTCTTGCATACAGATGTAAAATCAGGGGCATGGGTTAAAGCGTTAGAGAAATTGACTTCATATGGATTCGTAGTTAAGGAAGTAGGCTCTAAATCTGGAAAGAAGAGACATGAGCGCACTAAAAACCTCGTCGGTTTTTGAGGCGATGAAAAGGAAAGAGTGCAGGAACCTCTGGCAAAGTCTGGGAAATTAGTTTTATGCAGAGATTGTAGAGTGTATTAGGGTGAGATTGAATGATTGTGGGAATAATGGCGGATACGCACGACCGCTTGCCTTTGGTGGATAAAGCTGTGAAGGTGCTGAATGAACAAAACGTGGAGTTGGTGTTGCATGCAGGAGATTACATTGCGCCTTTCGTTATACCCCACTTTAAACCCTTAAAAGCAAGGTTCATCGGAGTCTTCGGCAACAACGACGGCGAAAAGAACGGATTAAAAGCCAAATTTAAAGAAATCAACGCAGAGATTCATGGAAGCTTCGCTGACGTAGCTGTGGATGGATTAAGAATCGCGCTTTTGCATGGCTCAGAGGAAGAGCTTTTACGGTCGCTTATCAATGTGGAAAGCCACGACATAATCATACATGGGCACACCCATGAA
>JBHIEV010000104.1:0-3373 GCA_046760805.1 Bathyarchaeia archaeon | reverse complement strand
CTGCCCATGAACGGGTCTAGGACGACTTCTCTTTCAAAAGTATATAGTTTAATGAGCCTTAAGGGTAATTCCACTGGAAATGGGGCTGGGTGCCCTACCTTCGTAGCTGATTCAGCTTGAAAACTCCAAACGCTTTTGGTCCATTCCAGAAACTCGTCTCTGGTGATTGTGCTCTCCCTTCCCTTTGACCTTCGTCTACTAAACGTGTCTTTTGAAAAGATCACTATGTATTCATGCACGTCCCTTAACGTCGGGTTGCTTGCAGAGAGCCAGCTACCCCATGCCGTCGAAGCTGCGGCGCTTGACCCTTTGTCCCAGATGATTTCCCCTCTCATGAGGAAACCGAGATTCAACATGTCTTGGATGATCCAACTCTGCAATGGTATGTAAGGCTTTCTTCCGAGATTGGCTACGTTAATGCATGCTCTGCCACCGGGAACCAAGACTCTGTGTACTTCTTTGAAAACTGGTCTGAGGAGGTTCCTATACTCATCAAGTGTAAGGTCTTTGTCATAGTCTTTACCAACATTATATGGAGGAGAAGTCACCATTAGATGAACACTGTTATCAGGCAACTCGTCCATGCTTTCGCTGCTTTTGCAGAGAATTCTATTCAAAAACGATCTGTCGACCTCATTTTCGATGTAAATTATTTTCTCCTTTTCCGTTGGCATGTCTTCATATAGCCTACTGTTGTAAAATTTTGATGAGTCATGACCAATTCTTCCTGGTGAGCCGAAAGAGCTGGTCTCAGTTCCTCCTTTACGGCGTTTTCTGACTCTCGCTTTTATCTTTTCAATTTTCATTGGATCACTAGAATCCTGTTCGCTTTTGTGTTCAGTCTGCAAAGCGCTGCTTTCCTTGGTCTTTGCAGCAAGTTCAACCCGAAAACCTTGCTCAGCTCTTACTAATCTTATCTGACTCCCTACACGGAACTTACCTTTCAGGAAAGGAGACCAAAGTCTACCGTACCTATCAAGTCTAGCCACTTCTCCATTCAAAAGAGCTTTAGTAGGTGTAGGCAGATCTCCAATGAGTTCATTTCTATCCTTGATAGGAATCTGAATGAAGCCTTTTCGCACTTCCGTCCTTCCAAGAACTTTTTCGACCATTTTTCCCCCACTGTTTGACTGCACGGAGAAAACACCCACGTAGAAAGGATCGTTCCTCACACTTACACTCTTTTTCGGTTTATTAAGTCTAACATAAACAAGAATACGACGCTCAACGCATCTTAAAGAGCAACATCGACGTACACAAAAAGCCTTGATCAGCCATGTTGGGAGCCTATTAGGTGAGGTATATTGAGAACAATAGCTTTTCTCTAAAGGGGAAATTACGGGACAGAAGGTTTTTATAGAGTTCTTTTAGTTCTGCTCTACTGGTGAAACACATCATGGCTTGGGACTACTTTCCAGACTGGTTCAAACGAAGAATGAGACGCAGCCCCTTCTTCAGCAGCTGGCTCTTCGGAGACATGGACGAAATAATGAGAGAAATGGAAGAGATGATGGAAAGAGAATTCAAAGATTTCCAGACACGGGTTCCGAAGGACCTTGTCCGAGAACGCAGACTCCCAGATGGCACGAAAATCCGTGAATGGGGACCCTTCGTCTATGGCTATAGCATGACGGTTGGACCGGACGGAAAGCCAAAGATAAGGGAATTCGGCAACGTCAAACCCACCCTCAAACCTGAACCTTTTGGCATCACAAGACCAAGCCTCAGTGTCAGAGAGGAACGAGAACCACTTGTAGATGTCCTTGCAACAGACGAAGAAATCCAAGTCATAGCTGAATTACCAGGCGTAGAAAAAGAAGATATAAAACTCCACGGAACAGAGGAAACCCTAACAATAACAGTAGACACGCCAAAACGGAAATACTTCAAGGAAATCCAAATGCCCGCAACGATTGACCCGAAAAGAGCCAAAACATCCTATAAAAACGGGGTCCTAGAAATCACCATACCCAAAACCAAAGAAAAGAAGAGACCAAAGGGCGAGCCAATACACATCGAATAACCCCCAACCTAAGCTGCCCAGAAGTCGAAACCGATCCTAGAGGCGTACCTCTACTCTTAAATCTGCATGCCCTAGACATTACTCTATACCGCAACCACCAGAGAGAAAATGCATGAACCCACCCTCAGAGATCAGCCGACTCAAAGATGTCTGCAAAAAAGTCAAGGAAGAAGGCAAAATAACAGGAACACACCTCACCAAGCTTTCAGTAGCCTTCGGACCAAGATTCACAAAAGCTTGGGAAACCCTCAAAGAAAGAAGAATAAAAAAATACATTTTCAAACCCAGCAAAAGAACCATCTGGATCGTCGTAGGCAAAAAACGAGATTACATAATCATGCCAACCGCCGAGTTCTGCTCATGCGAAGACTTCTACTTCCGTGTCATGGACGGCGACGTTCATCTCTGCTACCACCTCATAGCCCAGAAGATAGCAGAAACCTTAGAATGGTATGATACCTTCGAAGAAGAAGACAGCTTCTTCGACACACTAATGAAAGAATGGAAACAGGTCACACCTTAAATACTCAATCCACTTAGATAAACGGAAAGAAGGGAAGCTCATGGACCTCGAAGCCTACTTCTCTCTGATCCTCGTAATTCTAACCACAATCTCCTTCATCACGATAGTCCTAATCTTTCTACACATGATCTACGCCAAAGAAGAAGAAACTAAGTAACTCCGTGACCGCCTATATCCTTCTTGCTCTTCTCCTAAACAAAACAAACAAGACTACCCCCACAACAGTCAAGGCAACCGTGAGTGAAACCGCCCAAACGGGATACGGCCACCCCACACCCCATATTATAGGCGGAAAAGGCAACACCCAAACAACACCAGCAGAGCCCCCAGACAGAAAGACGTAATAAGAAAATAACGAAAAGACCAGCACAAGCACGATCAAGACAATAGACAACAGAAGAAGCACCTTCACAGACTCCTTGTCCGTACCAAAAACAATCGGAAAAGGCCCAATCATCACCACACCCCCACCCCTAACCCGTCCCTTTTCCCTCACGGCCTTGAGAACCAGAAGGAGAGCAACGGCGAAGGCTATGATGAACCCTGCAACAAGCAGAACAAATCCTACGGCAAAAACTAGTTCCGCATCCATCACCCTTCACTTCGACAAATCTATAGACCCCAGATTCAAATAAATCTCTTGCACTTTTAACGAATCCCTTTGGTCTTCTGCATCTTTAGGTCTTCTGTAGAGATGGACGTTTTCACGCAGATGTTCGAAGCCCTAAAGCTTCACCTGAAGGGTGTCTCGCCATATCAGATCGCCCGCATTCAAAGAAGGAATCCTCCAGCCGTCTACGACAGCTTGAAGGCAGCCAAACGAAACT
>JBHIEV010000103.1:0-3408 GCA_046760805.1 Bathyarchaeia archaeon | reverse complement strand
AGTAGGGACATGTAACCTCTCTATCTCCCTTTTTGACCGCAATTCTTTTCAGGCAGTTCAAGCATCGAACGGTTATCTCGTCCGTCATCCCTTCACACCATGGATGTCGCCAAATCTGTTAACGTGGACTCTGTCTCTCCCTTTTCTTTCTCGATAGTCTAGTCAACAAATCGAGAGCCCTCTCTTCCTCTTCCGCGGGCTTAGTCTTCAACATCCCAGCTTCTTCAGCTTTCCTGAAAAGTTCCTCACCCCGTTCAGTGCGGATGATGGCGAGGGTCCAGCTGCCCAGCCCCAGCCCACCAGCTGAGATGTCGGCGAGTTCAGCGGAGAAGTCAGTGCATGGGAGGCAGCTTTTCCTGGTGTACTGTTTTGCCTCCTTCAGCGGGATAACTTTCACTTCACCTGATTTTGTTGTGACCAAGATTTTTGCTTTGATGTTCATCTTCTTTATGTCATTAGGGTTGATGCTGAGTTCTTTCTGTATGTGCCCCTCAACCAATCCTTCATACGTGAAGCTTTCAGTGCACATAAGCCCTATCGCAAAACTCACTCTTTCAGCATGCTTCTTCAGGGGAAACATCTGGATTCGTCTAAGCGCTTGTATCTGACACGGAGTTCCGACGAAAGCCAAGCTCGTCCTCTTCTGCTTAACCCCCTCATTAAATGCGAGCAAATTCGGCGAGTAGGAATATCTTGTTCCCGCGCACTCCAACACTTCTTTCATGTTTGTGACTAGCCTCGGAACAGGATAAAACGGCTTATCTTCATCGATTCCTGAAATGGCAGCTGCGTCGATCATTCCGCTTTGGAAAGCAGAAGCCAGAAGGGATGAAACGACTCCTCCATCTTGACAGAACCTGAGCACCTTCTTGTCGTTAGATTGGGCAACAACCATGCGCCGATAAACGCCGAATTCTTCCTTGGGATCTCTCTCCCTTCCGAACACAAATTCTTCTAGAGCCGGCAACGGCAACTCGTATCTGGGGCAGACTTGGGCACAGATTCCACAGATTTTACACTCCTCGACTTCCTCAGGTTTCTCATTCACATATTCCAAGCAGCCAAATGGACATACAGCAACACAGGCAGCACAGCCCATACATTCTCCAGCGACAACAACCTCTTTTCCCAAGGATTCCTCGAAACTTATCTTGGCGACTTTCGTCATTCTCCCACCGTCATTCATGATTAGATGTTACAATCGTCCAGAACATGCATTTGAATGCTTCCATGTATGCAATCATAACACAACCCAAATCCTATTAAGAGTTTTCGAACAGCAAGAATCCAAAGAGGTCTGTGCATGGTTGAGATAATCGCTGTAAAGAACTTACCTATCATCAAGGAAGGTGACGATCTTGCCAAGCTTATCTGCAGCAGAGCTAAGCAGCAAGGAACCCCAATTGAAGACGGCGACATCATCGTGATCACCCACATAATCGTGTCACGAGCAGAGGGAAACGTGGTAAATCTCAACACCATAAAACCTTCAGATTTCGCAAAAAACCTCGCTCAACAATCTAACAAGGACCCAGCTCTTGTTGAGAGCATTCTCCGAGAGTCTAGGACCATCATTCGAACAGGTAACGGAAACATAATCACTGAAACCAAGCACGGGTTCATCTGTGCAAACGCCGGGGTTGATCGATCCAACGTTCCTGGTAAAAGAAACGTCGCTCTACTGCCTAAGAGACCTGATCGTGCGGCACAGGAGCTACGGCGAAAAATTGAGAAGCTGACTGGCAAAGATGTGGCAGTCATCATCTCTGACACCCATGGACGACCGTTACGAGAAGGCGAGATCAACGTGGCTATAGGGGTGGCTGGGATTAGTCCGATTCGGGATCGAAGAGGGGAGAAAGACCTGTTTGGCTATGTCTTGAGCGTGAAGAGAACTGCAATCGCGGATGAACTGTCATCAGCCGCCGAACTAGTCATTGGAGAGGCTGATGAGGGGATTCCGGTTGCAATAATCAGGGGATACCGATATCCGAGATCGGAAAAGGCGAGCGCAACTGAACTGATAAGGCTGAAAGAGAAGGATCTTTTTATCTAACATCTTTTAATGTAAGCTGTGCGCACAATCAAGTAGATAAAGTACGCCGGAATAATGTTGATTAGAGCTTGCGTGACGTTGAACAATCCTATCAGAGGTAGGAGACCCACCACAAGAGGCTCTGCCATCCCATAGAAGAGTTGAAGCAAGTAGTAGTTAACTATGGTCATAACAGCAACCCTCGATGTAACTGCAGTGATTGAGTTCACAACAACACCTCTTCTAAGTGACGCAAATGCCAGTAAGGTCGCTAGTTCGGCAATGACCTTAAAGATGCCTCCGTAAACGTTTCCACGAAGGAAAATGATTAAACATCCGACAATGCATGTGTAGATTGCGCACATTGGGCCATAAAGAAGCAAACTGATCATCATAGGTAGTCCCGTTATGTCCCATGAGATCCTCGGCAGAGGAGGGAAGGGGATATCAAAAGGCGGTCCGGGTATTATCTCACACAAGGCGGAAAGAGCGCCTAGTATACTTGCCAAAGCAATCTCTTGAGGGCCTATCTTTCGCAATGGCACGTCACCTACGAAGAGAACACTCGTTGTGCTAAATTGTATTTATATTTTATCCAAAATACTATGTCCTTTTCGGCAAAATAAATTATCTACTTTGCATCATTTTTTTGGCAAATTGAACAAGCTGCTTGATTAAGTCTGTGTTTTTTGGATATAACACACGTGAACGCCCTACCTCATAGACCCCTAACAAACCACTTCTTTGCAAAACCTTGACATGGCGATAGACGGCGGCGTAATCCTTCTTTAGAGTTTGGGCTATGGCCTTTATATGCAGTGGTCTTTTGGTCTCGCTTATGAGTTCAACTATTCTGAATCTTGTTGGGTTGCCTAGTGCACTCAAAACGCGCGAAACCCGATGTACGTCATCTTCAGTCAGCACTATTTGCACCAAACTTACTATATTCACATTGAATTTATGACGTTTTCGCCAAATGTTTTCAAGCCACAAATCAAACCGAAACCCAAGTCCACAATCTGACGCAGTAATCGCTTAAGTAAAAGTCACTGGGAATAATAGAATTTTTACGCCACCGTACCCCAAGGTGTAGTCAAAAACAACAATTAGAGTGCCGAGAACAGCGGTTCCCGCGAAAGTTCTGGTGCTTATCTTAATCACAGGTCATACAGAAGCTTAAATTCAACTCATTCAAGAGTAACTCCACAGAAGTTTGTGGGCTGTTTTGAAGACTTGATACGGTAGAATGTGTCATTTTGCACGGCGCAACAATCAAGATCGAACACATTTTTGAGTAGTTACGCTTAAATAAGTTGAGTTCTGTAGGCACAAACCTATACCGGAGAATCAGCCATGAACTCCCATAGGTTGAC
>JBHIEV010000102.1:0-3418 GCA_046760805.1 Bathyarchaeia archaeon | reverse complement strand
GGTCTTGAGACTCTCTCCGACTCCTTCGTCAGCTCTGCTGAAGCGAAGGTGACCCCGTGGATGCCATCCCTCCCAGTCTTTCCACCAGCCAAAACAGCGATGTCGCTTGGCTTTGTGTCCCTTGTAAACTCTTTCGTTGGAAGAATGCCGACGCAGCCGCAGTAGACCACAACATTGCCTACATATCCTTCGTCGAAGTATATGGCGCCGTTGACGGTTGGTATGCCCATGTTGTTTCCATAATGACCTATGCCAGCAACTACCCCTCTAAACAGGTATTTGGGATGCTTTGTTCCCTCTGGGAGTCTGCTGTAGTCGTAGTCTAGGGGGCCGAAGCATAGAACATCCGTGCAGGCTATAGGGTCAGCCCAGACTCCCAAGATGTCTCTGATGACGCCGCCCGTGCCTGTCGCTGCTCCACCGAAGGGTTCTATGGCTGAGGGGTGGTTGTGCGTCTCGACCTTGGCGGCGATGGCGTACCCGTCTTCGAACGTGATTATGCCAGCGTTGTCCTCGAAGACGGAGACACACCATGGGGGGTTCAGTTCCTTCGTCGCTTTTGATATGTATTCCTTGAACATGCTGGCTACGATCAAGTCGCCCTCAGGCGAAACCACGTCTCCTTTGAAGGTTTTGTGAAAACAGTGCTCGGACCATGTTTGGCCTATGGTTTGAAGCTCGACATCGGTCGGATTTCTTCCCCTATTCGAAAAATACTTTTGAACAGTCTTCATCTCTCTGAGGTCTAGACCGATTCCCAGCTCACGGCTGATCTGTGAAAGTTGTTTTTCGTCTGCGTTCAGCAGGTTTATCTCTGTGAGTTCGAAGGGTACGCTTCTTCTTCTGTAGAGGTCTGGGGTCATCTAACTTCCTCTATAGTGAAGCTGTAATCGTCTTTAGTCGGATTTGCCAGAAGTCTCCTACACATCTCATCAGCCCGTTTCGTGGCTTCTTCTTTAGAAGCCGCGTCAAGCAAGACTCTGTAAACCTTGCTCACCATTACAGTTTCGACCGAATACTCTAAGTCCTTCAAGGCTTCTGCTACGGTTTCACCCTCGGGATCAGAGTGCCCCGGCTTAAGACGGACCTCAACTTTGGCTAGATACATCATAGAAATGTAATTAAACAATTAAAATTTAAGTCTTTTCTAGATGAAAATTTAAACTTTTGAATAAAAAAAGGAAAAGAGGATGCCCGCGTAGTTCTACCTGACAACTCTTATAGTTAGAACTTATGTGTATTTTATCATGCAAAATGCTAAAAGAGAATAGGGTAGTGACACTATGGTAAGTAACTTTGATTGGGTTGAAATAGGGACGAGAGATATAAGGAGAGCAGCGATTTTCTATGAGAATGTGTTTGGCTGGAAAACAGTTGAAAAAGAGACGATAGAAGGGTTTGATCACTGGGTTTTTGATACAGGTAAAACAAGTTTTCATAGAAGTAGAGGAGGAATATGGGTAAGACCGCGTGACGAAAATCTCGGCGTGCTAGTCTACATTGCAGTGGATGACATTAAGAGAACTTTAGAGAAAGTGACAAAACAAGGTGGAAAAGTCGTCGTTTCCAAGACACTTGTCGAGCCTCATGGCTACAAGGCATGCTTCATCGATCCCGACGGCAACCTCTTCGCCCTATGGGAATCCCTGAACAAAGAATAAGTCATCTTAGTTGGATTCTTTCGCCTCTGTAGGATGCAACGATTTTCTTAGTGTTGGTTGCAGACCCGATCTGTTCTGCTTCGATTCCGCTCTTCTCTAAGTTATCAATCACATCGTCTGCTTCGTTCTTATCCACGATAACCGCGAAGCCCCATCCCATGTTGAAAGTCTTCAACATCTCCTCGTCTGTTATGGAGGCCCTAACTTCTGAAGCTGTCTTTTGGATCAGTGTGAATATGGGCTGAGGTTTGAAGTTGTGGAACTCAAACCCTATGCCTTTTGAGAAGATCATTAGTCTGTTGAACTTGAGGTAGGCGTCGCCTGTGATGTGGACCAGCCCTTTGATTTGGTATTTTCTGGCAACCTCCAATACTGGCTTAACGTAAATTCTCATCGGTTCCAGAACCTCATAGACGACTTCTCTGTCAAAGCCTTCTGGGATGTCATAGGGATTGTACTTTCCGCCCCACTGCTTGAATAAGATCTTTCTTGCCAGTGTTATTCCATTACTGTGGATGCCAGAACTCCTTAAACCAACTACAACGTCTCCAGCCTTGATGTCGTTTCCGAAGACTATCTCTTCCTTGGGCAGCTCACCAATGCAGGCGATGACCATGTCGAAGCCCTTTCCCTCAGCCACCCCCTTAACAATCTCTGCCACATCACCTATCTCACCGCTTGGCACCACACACTCCGCCTCAATCGCACCCTTCGCTATACCCTTCATCCACTCCCTCACTAGCTGAGGATCAGAGACTTGCGCATGGATGTTGTCGACTATCGCTAATGGTCGTGCACCAGATCGGATTACGTCGTTTACAGCCAAAGCAACTGCGTCAACGCCAATTGTGTCATACTTGTTCGCTAGCTGAGCCACAAGAACCTTGGTGCCGACTCCTTCGACGGCAAAGTCAAGATATCCCTTGGCGAAGGGGAAAATCCTGCCGTAGGGAAGCTCGATCACTTCTCCGTATCTGCTGAATCTGTAAGTTTCTCTAAGCAGTTTTAGAGCTTCTTTAGATTTTCTTCTTAACTCTCGATCAACACCCGCCTCTGCATATGTAAAATCCTTTGACAGAGAGCCCACCCTATTGTGGCAATTGGCTACGTGACTATTTCGGATAGTTGCATGCCTTTCAATGATCTCCTTATCTTGAAGGCTATTCTATCGCCCATGCTCATCCTCTTCTAATACTTTGAATTGGCGTATTGTGAACCTGTTCTCATGTGAGTATTCGTTCCTCTGCCATCTGGTTTTGAAGGCATATTTTCGCTTTCTGGGGTGTGTAGATTATTGTCTTTATTCCGTGGTCTCTCTGTCCCATCCACGTGTCTGGTGCAGAGTGGGACCCCAAGTTGGGTCCGATTGGTTTCTGATAAGATTTCGCGATCTCTTGCATCTCTTCTCTTCCTATCATTTAGAATCTCCTTTCTGTCAATATTTCATATGCCATTATATATTTTCTGGACGTTTCGATGATTATGTGCGCAGGTAGGTTTAAAGAGGTATTCGCAACAGATTGTTCATCGTCATGCCCTACTCCGCCGGTTAGAAGAGATCGAAGGACTGTTGGAGCGGTTAGAAGAGTCTCTTTTCGAGTCTTGGGGATTCCTTTTGGAAGTTGTTTCGCCATAGCCTTAGTGACAACGACTTCCCTTATGCTTCTGGGTGTTGGTCGTCGATGGCAGTCAGTGCGTTACTTAGTATGTGGCTAAGGCACCCGTCTTTCGAGCTTCTCTCTCCAGTCTCGAATAAA
>JBHIEV010000101.1:0-3453 GCA_046760805.1 Bathyarchaeia archaeon | reverse complement strand
TCTCGCCGAGAACTATGGGCCCGCCTACTTCCCTTATCTCTACGTCTTGGATTGCACCCCGTCCGACGCGCATCTTAAACTTCTCCTCCCACAACTGCTTTTCTCCAGCTTTCACTATGAAGCTGTGCAAGGGGAAGTCGTTGGGGCAAGCGCTGTCGCAACGGGCGCAACCGACACAGCTCTCGAGGATTTCAGCCAGCGGGTTGAGGTCCCCCTTCGCCGCGGCTTTCATGGCCTCGGGGATGGGTTGGTTGTTTGGGCAGGCTCGCATGCATTCGTTACATCGGGTGCATTCCTCGCCTGCTTTGATGATTTCTTCTATCTTCGGGATAATCTTGAATTTGTTTCTCTTTGGGGCAACAGCCATCACGGTTTCAACGGCGACTTCTCCGACCTTGTCGGGGTCTAAAATGAGTACTCCAGGAACTTTTTCCTCCACCAGATCCGCTATTACCTCCTTCGATGGGCTTTCGGTTCTGTTTTCGAGCCCCAGGCAGTTTTTCGGGCTCGAAGCGATCACTGGTGCCTTGACTTTTTGGGCTTCAACCAACGTGTCTGCCCGGATACACTGTTCGTCCACTACAATTAAATCGGCTAGTCCGCTTCTGATGTAACGCAGTTGCCAGGAGATTGGTCCAACTATCTTAGCCATGGAGCTGTACCTGGTGATGTCGTGGGCGGTGCAGCATATGCCTACAACTTCGACTTTGCCTAGCAATCCTTTGTCTGTTAGGTAGTCGATTATCCCGATTGAAGATGGCACATTGTGACCGATGACCAGAATCGTAGGTTTGGAGACATCTGCTATGCCAAAGCCTAAATCGGTTAGGGGAGCTTCAGGGTCAGCCTTTGGAAAACCATAGACTGAGATCTGGGCTATATCCGCGATTTCCATCCCAACCTGATCTACCATTCCCGCGTGGAGAACCTTGGACTCAAAGTCTAGGTTGCTTTCCTCCTGCCCAGTGTGAGTGGCGGCGAGAAGATGTGTAACCTGTTCCTCGCAGTAGTCTAGGACATCCTCCAGATCTTTGAGCTTTTTAGGTCTGACGCCGCAAACCAAGCGGGTCACCGGAGCCTCTACGTCTATGTTCAGGCCTCCCACGTCGAGGGGGCTGTTGCTGCCGTATTTCTCTATCAGGTGTTCCACCAGATGCCGTGCATGTGCGATATGGGTGGCGGCTCCGATGCAGCAGGCGAGGAGAACTATACGCGACTGCTGGGCTGCCATGTTCAGTCCGCAGGCTCCCCGTTTGTCTCCTGTTAGGTCGCACTTTCCGAAGGTGCAGAGGCAGCAGACGTCGCAAAACGGCAAGTAAAATGGTTTGTATCTCTGCAGAAGCTTGAAGTCCCACTCTCTCAGCTCGGTTATGGACGGGAAGGGGGTTGGCCCAACAGGCTCAGCCCATGTTTCTTCGAATACTCTTCCAAAAGAAAGCTCAAGGTCTTTTATAACGCCGATGTCTGTTTTTAACTCTTTAATCTTCATGAGCACGTTTTTTCTTGACAAATTTTCCACGACTCATGAAATTCATTGAAGTTACTGAATAATCGGAGAGCCATATTTAATCTTTCTGGGCGACTTTCAGGATGCTAACTGGTCTTAGCATCATTCTCAAGAGAATACTAGAAGATTCTTTCCTAAGTTTTTAATGCAATTAGAACAAATAGTACTACTGTTGAGTGAAAGGAGGTGATATCTTGTTAAAGAAGAAACAAGTCATTACGCTCGTTACTATCGCACTTGCATCTTTCCTTATGGGAACCATGTTTGGCGTTGTGACCATGGCATCAGGTAAAGGTGGAAATCCCTTTGATGTAATTTGGGAGGCCATTTTCGACCTTGACGAACGTTTGAAAGCGGTGGAAGAAAAACTGCGGGTGCGAGAGCTGACGGTTTTCAGCTTATGGGGTGGCACTGAAGAAGAGAATCTTAAGCAAGCTCTAGCGAGATTCGAAGAGATCACAGGAATCTCTGTTAGACATATAGGTTACTCTACTCACGAACTCTTGGTGACAGTGCCAACGCAACTTAAGGCAGGAGTCTCTATTGCAGACGTGGTGATAGCCCCGTGGCCTTCTTGGATCTTGAACCTAGCGGCAGAAGGTTACCTAGCAAGCTTGACCGACCTGATCGACACCACAAAGTTTCCACAAACCTACCTCGACCCAGTGACAGCCAACAACGAGATATGGGCAGCCCCCTTCAAGGTCTCCGGTAAACCAGGCTTCTGGTACAGGAAGTCCTTCTTTACAGCAAATGGACTTACTGTTCCCACAACCTATGAGGAGTTTAAGACTCTTCTCACAACCATACAGGGGATACCTGGCGTCGAAGCGGCAATTGCTAGTGGAAACGGAATTGGGTGGCCCCTTTCAGATACGACTGAGGCTTTCTTAATGGGTCTAGGCGGACATCAGCTGCAGATGGACTTGATATTCGGCGACAGACAGTTCACTAGCACTGAGGTCAAGGACGTTTTTGTAGAGCTCGTGTCCCTGTTGCAGGCTGACTACTTCAGTGCTCCAGACGATTGGTACGCCCAAGTAGCTAGAGTCTGGGACGGAACCTATGGCATATACTTCCAAGGCAGTTTCATCACGTCCATTGAACCCTTTGCATCCAACCTAGACGATGTGGCTTTCTTCCCCTTCCCTGAAACTGATGGCGTATCTGCCGCTGTTGATTACGCGTTCGTGCCAGCGTTTACAGAACATCCTAACGAAGCAATGCAGCTCCTTGAGTTCTTGGCGAGTGCAGAAGCCCAAGAGATCATGGTGGGTCTCGGCGGTTTCCTTGCGCCTCACTTGGATGTTCCCGACTCGGCTTATAGACTCATAGATCTAGAAGTGCTGCAGTTCATGAGAACGGTAAACGTCGTTCCAGACCTAGACGACGCCATAGGCGGTGAATTCCAATTGACCTTCTGGAATCAGTTGAAACTTCTCTGGGCTGATCCAACCACAGACCTAGACGTGTTACTTCAGTCTCTTCAAGACGCTTGGTCGCCCCCTCCCTTCTAGGCTCGCAAGCGCAGAAGCATAAGGGCTTAAAGCAGTTCAAGGCTTAAGGAAGAAAATGGTTAAAAGAGGCTTGTGAAATGATATGTGCACCCTTAACTGTGAATGTGCTTTCAATGTTAACTATTAGAAGGTTCATTCAAGGCGTAGATGAAGAGGTCTGGCTTAAAACAGTGAATGCAGCCTACAAGGAGTAGTTTCGATGGTGGCAGTTAGCAATTTATCGCTATGTTTCGATTCTTCTTATTTGCATGACAACTTTGTAATTGTCGGGACAACCAGCTTCGAACAAGTTTTTGTCATGTTCCCAAGGGAAGCTTCCGCCGAATTGTAGCGTCACTATGTACGGGAAGAGCACATTATAGAAGAAGGCGCATAGGTTTGGGGTTCGATGAGTCTTGTGTGCACGTTTCATCTCTTCGGAGAACAGCG
>JBHIEV010000100.1:0-3515 GCA_046760805.1 Bathyarchaeia archaeon | reverse complement strand
ACCCCATGACCGATCCTTTTTTAGGATAAGCGTAGAACGTGGAATCTATCTCAACTGTGTTGAAAACCTTTGAGTGTGCCTTCAACATGCTCTTCTCTCCTTTCTTGTAGAAGGGCCCGATCCAGTCTCTGTAGCTCCAGCCTGAGGTTCCAAGTAGAATGTTATCCAATTGTTTCACCGTGAATTAACAGAGGTTAATGTTTCAACTACCTCATTGATGCTATTATACGTTTTTTCGGGAAGCTTTTCAAGTATGTATGAGGCATGGACTCTTTTCGTCTCTGTTAGGTCGATGAGCTTCCATCCTTGATGGTTAATCAGCTCCGTTTTGTTGCTTGGAAACTTGGCGTCTTCATGGAGAACTTCTTGGAGTGAGGTCAGACCAGTAGACTTAGTCACCATGGGGAATTTTCCGGTCTGCTTGTAGATTTTGAAGCGTGCGGCGTCCTTGTACATTCTGACGAAATGGAAGCTAACCGCTACCTTTCTGTGGTCTCCTTTGGAGGCTTTTCTGTCGATCTTTCTGAGCTCTTCATCCGTTGGCTGGTAGATGTTCTGTGGACCCTTGCCGAAGAGTCTTGAATATAAGATGTCAGATTTGAAGGCTGGTTCTTCGTCTTTTGAGAGGTCTACGCAGTGGATCATGTTGCAGTCCTGCATAGTCTTGACCAGGTCTGGGTTGAGGGGTTGTTTGGCACCTCTTATCTCCAATGCTAACCGTATGTCTTTCAGCTCTGCGGATGAAAGGAAGTTGCGTATGAGGTCAATATTGGCGTTTGTAGGCTGGAAAGTTGGCGGAGTCTGCAGGTGTAGAACCTCAGCTTTCAAGATGCTGCAGATGGCTTTCATCTTTTCCAAGACTTCGAAGGCTTCTGGTGTTGGTTGGAACTTGTACTTGTGAGTGAGTGCTCTGTTGCATCTTACTGCGAACTCGAAGTTTTGGGGGACTATTCTACGCCAAGATTCTACCAGTTTGAGATTCAGTATCTCGTAGAAGGTTGAGTTTACTTCTACAAAGTTGAACGCCTTTGAGTAGGCTACGAGAGGGTGCTCGCCCGGAACTTTGAAGTATGCCCATCCTCCGGCTCCGATGAGGAATCGCGTCAAAGAGTGGTCCTCATAGGGGTCTTAGGCTCTGAAATAAAAGAAAATATCGGTAGAATTATGGGGTTTCAAATCCCTTCTCCTGCGCCAAATTCTACGGACTGTATCCTCATATTAAGAATGTGCATAAACTGGAGACTTTAGTGTTGGGCATAAACATGTGCGTTTCATTTAGGGATTCCCAAGATTTTTTGGGCTTCAAACAGGAAATTCTTCGCGGTTTCGATTACGTCAAGGGCTCCCTCTTCAGAAAACGTGAGGCCGTAGTCTGCTGCTTCCCTTAGGTGCATTGCATCTTCGAAGCCTTGAATAAGGGAACGGTCAGTATCGTTGCGAAAAAGTTCTCGTATTGCCACAAGCAAGGCGTAATGGCTCTTTTCTCGGAATCCTTTGCTGTACAACAACGCTCTTGCAGAGTGGAACATTGAGTAGTAGCCTTGAATTGTAGCCCACTTAAAATTTCCGTCTTGCAGAGACCTCTTCGCGGTTTTTAGGTCATCCTTAGCTCCCTGTATTTCCTTAAGGATGAGCTTCTTGTCTGGCTGAATTTTCACCAGCCTTCGTTCTTTGAGCAAGCGCCTGAACTTGAAACTCATTCCTGTTCCCATAGCCTTATACCTCGAGAAATTCTTTCGTACAGAGACTTGTCTTTCCTCTTGATTTCCACGAATCCTGTTGAATCCACCACGATGGGAGAGATTTTTCTGTCAAGCATCAGTTCATATTCACTGATCTTGTTTTTCACAGTTTGAACATCAGAGGAGAGCACAAACAGATCTATGTCGCTTTCTTCAACGTTGGTTCCCTCAGCGCAGCTTCCAAACAAGACAACTCTTTCAGAAGTCTGTTTGATCTGGTCAACTAAGTCGTTGAGCGCCCACACGTTAAAAAGAACCTTGAACTGTCTGGCAACTGGGCTTTTCAGATCTGCTCTGTAAAAATTCGTTCTGCCTCTCCTATCTTTCTCAACCAAGCCAGCCTCATGCAATTTCTTCAAAATCTGGTTCACCGCACCTACACTGACTCCTGTTCGTCTCACAATCTCTCTTTCGTGAAACTGTCTTATGGGTTTGGAGAGAAGAAAGTGCAAAACGTTTAAAGCGGTAGGAGTCAGATGTTTCATTTTTTTGAACATATGTTCATTTTTTTGAACCTTTAGACTTAAAAAGTTTTCTACATGAAACAGCATTTTCCACTTGACCTGGTGTGTGCGTGCTCCCATGTCTCGGTTGCACACGCATAAATCCCCGTTTTTAGAGTATCTATCTCTGGTTTTCACTTTCACCGAGGAGTCTCTCAAGCTATAGAATATTCTTCTACCAAATCCTTATGAGCCTCGGATTCGTCTTTTTCTACCCCATCAACTGCGTGACCGCATTGTCCAAGCAATCTAATAGAGTGTTGTCCTTCGGCATGCCGAGGATAGATGAGGCTTTTCCAGGCTTTGAAAGGGGAGACTTTGCGGTTTTGTTCGGGCATCGTCTCGTTAGGATGTTGTCCTTTCTTCTGAGCGTTCGGTGTCAGCTGCCTTTTAGGAAAGGAGGGCTTAACTCCAAGGTAGTGTTCATTGACGGTGGCAACTCTTTTGATCCGTACGCTGTTTCAGCCGTGGCTCGGGATTATGGCTTGGATCCGAAGTCTGTGTTGGAGAGGATTTTGGTTTCGAGGGCTTTCACGGCTTATCAGTTGTCAGCTTTGGTTTTTGAGAAGCTTGAGGAGGCTTTGAAAAGATATAGGTCTAAGCTTGTGGTTGTTTCGGATGTAGCTGGGCTTTTTCTGGACCGCGACGTGCCCAAGATAGAGGGTAGGGACATCTTCTTCAAAATGACTCAGTATCTTTCGGATCTTGCCTCTAGGAGACGGGCTGTCGTTGTCGCTTCGTATTTTCCTCGACCCTATTCTATGAGAAGCCTCTTTCTTGAGTCTGTTCTGTATGGAAAGGCGAGTACTTTAGTTGGGCTTAAGGAGTCTCGGGGCGTTTTGAAATTCGTTTTGGAGAATCATCCGAGTATTGAGCCCTTTGTCATGGATTTTCCGTCCAATGCGGTTACGATAGACATGTTTATGGAGGCGTAGATGAATGGGAAGAACTGTTCCTTCGTATCGTCAGGCGTTAGAAAGTGAAATCGAGAAGTGGAAGGGTTTCAGGAAAGGACTGAGAAACAAAGATGCTGAAGCCTTTGATCGAATGATGAATGCGTGTAGGATGCTTGCGTCTGCGGGAAGCATGGCTACGAGGCCGATTTTGCTTGAAGCGATGTTCATGTCGATTCTGCTTCATCAAGAGAAGGTCTTGACGGAGATCACAGAGAGACTTGACAGACTGGAAAAGCAGCTTGGTAAGCCTTAAGCCTGTTAGAGGCTGGCTGCTCGATGTGTATCCTTCCGATCCCGGCGAAATGACAGTGTGG
>JBHIEV010000099.1:0-3526 GCA_046760805.1 Bathyarchaeia archaeon | reverse complement strand
TGAAAAAGCCAGAAGAACTTCTGGACGCTTTGTTTGAAGCCGTGATTTCTGGTAACATTCAAAAGGCTCGAAAGATAGCTCAAGAAGCCGTCAGCGAAGGCCTGTCCGCTGATGCAGCCTTGGAAAAGATGACCGAAGCCATGAGGGTTGTGGACAGCAAGTATGAGAGGAAGGAGTATTTCATCGTGGACGTGGCCTCGTCTGCCGCAGCAATGAGAGAGGCTTTCAAAATTCTTCAACCACACATGCAAGTGAGACCTATCAATATCGCTGGAAAAATCGTGATGGGATCGCTGAAGGGAAACATTCAGAGCTTGGGAAAAGACATAGTGATAGCAACGCTTCGTGCAGCTGGTTTTCAAGTGGTGGACTTGGGGGTGGACGTTTCTCCAGACGCCTTTGTGAAGGCTGCCATTCGAGAAGAGGCGCAGGTAATCGCCGTTTCTGTCTCCGTGGACGAAACAGTACCTTCCATAGGAGAGGTTGTTAATCGCTTGCAGCAAGCGAGCATGAAGGACAAAGTGAAAATCGTTATCGGAGGTCGGGCGGTGTCGGAAAAGATACGGAGAGAATATGGCGCTGATGCTTATGCAAAGGATGCATGGGATTGTGTGAGAAAGATTAGGGATCTGCTTAATCAGCTAAAGCAGCATCAAACGCAGATAAATTAGTTCTTTCAAATAAACCGTGAATGGAAAGTGCAAGCGAATTGAGGTTTGAAATCGCAGGCTATCTGCCCAGGGAATTCACGTTTTCAATTATCATAGCCCTCTCTGCACTTACAGTTGCCTTGCTCTATGGGGCTTGGCTAGGTAACCAGATTCCGGCAAATGAGGCTGAAGAGATTGTGGAAAGCATGGATGAGGAGATCGAGCAGTTAACCTCGCAAACCGTTTTCATGCGCGCACTTCACATTTTCATCAACAATTTCGGTCTTTCTCTGCTAACCCTGGCGCCCTTTGTAGGCTGGGGCTGGATGCTGTTGATAACCTATAACACCGGCTTCATTCTAGGAAGTTTCGCCCAGACCCTGCCTGGAGACCCTATAGCTCGTCTGCTTCTAACTCTGTTCGTCGTCTTCATCTTCCCAGGTCTACCCGTCGCACTCCTAGAATTTGGCGCATACATCCTTCTCTTTGGTGAGTCAATTTATCTTTCGTATCTCGCACTTACCAGATCAGGGGTTAGGGAAAGATTGACAAGACATTCTTGGAAAACGTTGTTGATCTATGTTGCCATGCTTTTCGTGGGTGCAATGATAGAATCAGTGATGATGGGTTTCCAACTCTAACCTAGAAGATCTTGTAGAGCGGATGGTCGGAAACGAGAGGTTTGATCCCTAGTCTCCTCACACCGTAGTATGCAAGAATTGCATCATTCATCGCACATGCGGGAATCATACTCTTCGCCTGTTTGATGGGCCCATAGATTAAGAAGTCTGCGCCACAGACCTGAGCAATGGTGTGAGCAGATGCGTTATAGGCGGCAAATCCTCTTTCAAGCAGTCTGTCCTGCGATCTTCTCCATTCGTAGGTGGCGTTGGCTGGGGAGCAACCCGAAGGATACCCCAACTTCTCTTTGACCAGCTTAATCGCATCAGCAGCGTATGCTATGCTTGGGATGTCAAAAACGGTGGTGTCCACGAGAATTTTATATACACCTACTCTTTCCGCAACAGCAAGTAAACCAAGTTGTTGACCAGACCCCTTCAATGCGGAGGCTCTTCCCTCAGGCGAGAAATCCATCTCGTTATATGCTATAACAATAGCCGCGGTCACACCTGACTCACGAATGGCTTTGAGTTCCCTGTCTGATATTTGAGGAGAAATCCCATTGAAGATTGTCTTATTCTGTAAGCCAAGCTCCCTAACGGTTTCCAAGCCAGCAACACGAGTCTCTGGATTTGCCCCGTCGATGAGAAGCACACTTTCACTGTGCTTGGAAACAAATGTCACGTATCGTCGCATAGCCTCTGGATGCATAGCCATTATATCTAGAAAGTGCGGAACACCAGTCCTTTCAGAGAGCCCCTCAGCGCGGCGAATCCACCTCAAAACAGACTTTTCATCGAACATTCCCTGCGTGTGGTCAGCGACTTCCGGCATTCCCTTGTAGAATAGATTTCCAATCAAAACAGTCGGTAACTCTCCAGGCTGACCTCCAACTCTAACGCCTCCAATTTCAAAAATCTTCTGTTCAATTTCGAACCTAAACAAATTGGGCACATCATTTGTTATACTCGCTTGTTGATAAAAGACTTTAAGGCAAATGGGCTTTATGAATTGTTACAGTTATGTATGCTGAACGATCTTCTGCTGAAAAGGTTTTAACGACATAACCTATTTGATTAGAAGTGTGGACAGAGCTCATGTCTGAGACCGTTGAAATCCCACTCAAAGACTTAAAAGAATGGCTAAACGTGGAAACTGCTTCCACAATCGAACCAATCAGAGCTGAAGGAATGAATCTACTCAATGACTTAAAAAACAAACTCGACGAGCTTCACAACAGTTCTGAAAAACTGCTAGAAAGCAGCGAAAAAGAGATGCAGAAGGGCAGCCCCAAAACGTATCGACGGGCCAGAACAGCATACAAGTTCGCCCGAGACGTTCTGGAAGCAATCGACGAGCTTGACATCCCAGAGTCCATTACCTATGAGACGCTTCAAACGGTCAGTGGGAGTTTAGAGAAGACACTTGCAACAATTGGGCGAGAAAGGGCCATAGGATTTCGTCGGATATCACCCTATTTCATCTTCGACCGCAGAAGATTCGACAGTGCACTAAAGAAAGCCTTAGATTCCTCTAAGGAACTGCGCGATTTTTCATTACACAGATACGCAAAAGCCAAGACTCTGGAAGACTCATTTATCATGATTGAAAAGCTCTTTGAGTCGCTAGATGAACTCAATGAGATTGAGAAACGAAAAGAACAAGTTGAGTCCAGGAAAAAGATTGTTGAGACAAAGATCAATGAAACAGAGCAGAGAATATCATCCATAAAAAGCAAAGATGAGGTAAGCGAGCTTGTACAGGTAAAAAAAGAGATTGGGGAACTAGAAAAGGCGCTAAAGCGTGAACTGCGTTACCTCGGAAAGCCATTTCTCAAATTCCAAAAACTGGTCCAAGGTCCAGGCTACCGCCTCCCACTGGCCGAAACAAAAAAGCTTGACCAGTACATAAGGCATCCTCTTGAAGCGCTTGGAACTGAGGAGGAGGGATACCCCCAGCTGAGAAGAATCCTTCAGGGAATAGAGGATGCTATAGAAAAAGGAAAGCTGAAGTTGAAGAGAGACCGCTTAAGAAAGGCGCGGGAAGTAATTGATGAAATTCTTGTCAAGAACTCCCTAACCCCCTTACACGAAGGCTGTAGAAGAGCATTCTCCAGAAGACGGCAGCTTTTGGCATCTGAGGCGGTGACTGTTTCACGAAGAAGACAGACAAAACTTGAAGAGAGCCTACATGAACTACAAAAAAGGAAGACACTTGTCTCTTCAAGAATGGCTGCTCTGGAAAGAAGACACAAG
>JBHIEV010000098.1:0-3671 GCA_046760805.1 Bathyarchaeia archaeon | reverse complement strand
TTGGCCATACGCACGCTACAGTTTGTTGGTAGGAGTAGGTTCAAATATCGGTTTAAATTATCGGCTTTAGGACGCAATTTACCTTTTCTTTCTAGAAAAAAGTTCAGAATGGGATAAAAATAAGTTTTTATCTTGCAAAAATGTTTGAAACGTTAGACGGGCTGTAATTCATGATGTATTCCACTTCACAAGCAGAAAAATTTTGTGTTTCGAAGAAGGAAGATGTCCATTGGGGGACATGTTTGACTAGAAGAAAATTGATTGTCGGGTTTCAAATTCCGCTCCTCTGCCATATGCGCGCTCTAGTAAGCAAGTGACATTGTAGGAATGCTATTCGATTCCGTTGAGTTTTCTTGTCCCAAGATAGAGGAGGGTAATCCCTATCAACGAAAAAAATGCGGTCAGCAGCAGATGGTCACATAAGAGAATTGTGAACTGGTTTAAATCTGGAAGTATCTTTCCAAAACTCAGACCGAGCCTAGTTGAGCCTATCTCAAGTCCTATTGTGGTGAAAAGAACCACCATGAGGTTTATCACTATGCCCAAGTTGCGTTCTCTTGATTCTTCAGTGAAGATCGGATTAATGAGGGCTAAACCAAGGAC
The DNA here is from genome assembly GCA_046760805.1 of Bathyarchaeia archaeon. GTDB lineage: Archaea > Thermoproteota > Bathyarchaeia > Bathyarchaeales > Bathyarchaeaceae. Next base: position 3,068 of record JBHIEV010000098.1, on the reverse strand, counting down.
GAGAACCACTGAAGCTAGGGTTCTAAGTGATCCCAATAATGTATTGACCAGCAGGGAAGCCAATGTGATTTGTGGAACTGTAATCGTTGAGATAGCTGTCAAAGCTGCTGCAATTGGGATCGCTACCAGCAAGCTTTGCAGTAACCTTGCTTTCACAAATTTCCCAATTCCAAACGGCGCTTTCTTGTATATGAAGATAGTTTCCCTGCCTCGGCTTACCGTGCCGACCACGAATGCTCCTAAAAACGGAATTCCAAAAGCGCTCAACAGTATTAGCGCGTCTTCGGGTTTCGTGACAGGATCTGATGTGAATATCCGCAGCATGGCAAGAAGAACAGCAACGTAGAGGATCCATGACGAGTTTTCAAGCCTTCGACCATAGTCTTTGAAGATAGAGACAAGAAGTCTGCCAGATGATCCACCGCCTCCTAAATATCCAACGGTCTTGTAGAAATAGCCATCTGGCCTGGCTTTAGGAGCTATGAACGTAACTGTTTCGAGGCTGTAGGCGCGATCAGCCGCTTTTGTTCCCAGCCACAGAGTTGCTGCGAAGAACACGATAAGTCCTCCGAGTCGCGCCAAAGTTTCGAGACCGACAGCAGCAATGTTGCCGGGGTTAGAGGCGAAACTGACGAAGATTTCTGCTCCCCAAGAGCTTGGCAGCACTGCGAGAATAGTTCTGACCATACCCCTTGTCTCAGAACTGGTCAGAACAGTGAGCAAGCCTCCGCCATAAATCACATACGCTACTGCAATCATGGGCAAAGCGAGGAGTACAGAGAGTGCTCTTCCAACATCTTTTCCACGAACCGTTTTTCCAAGTTTCGTTCGTAGGATAGCGGCGATTACCGTGCCGATCCAAAGGGCGGAAAGAAGTATGGTTACGAAGGTAATGATGATTACTGCATTTTGAATTATGCCTAATCCTAGCGGATTTAGAAATGCAGTGAAAGTGCCTGTGATAAGCGTTATAGCGATGGCGTAGAAGGGTATTACGCCCATAAACTCGCCAAGTAAAAGGTCGCTCGGTTTTACTGGGGCACTCACAAGAATCTCCAGTTGGCTAGTCTGTACTTCTCTTAACGTATCGGTGACGGGGATCAGTATCAGGTAGAAGAAGAACATGAAAAGGATGATTTGTACTATGGGTACAGCAGCTCGTGTTATGATGAATGCTGTGAAGTCGTCGATTAGCGGAGCCACAACTGCTGGCGCGACGAATGCAATGTAAACAGCTAGCAATCCAATGACTAGAGGTAGAAAGTAGGGTCTCAGACTTCGTATGCTACTTGTGGCAGTTCGGTATCGGTTTCTGGCTATCACTAGCCACTTAGCTTCTGGCAGCTCTGTGTTCCCTCCATGCTAGAAGTTCTTTTTCGTCTCCTCCTCCTGTTAAGGCGATAAAAGCTTCTTCTAAGGTCTTGGTTTTTGTTTTGGCTTTGATTTCTTTGACGGTGCCTAAGGCGATTAGCTTGCCGCCGTTGATTATGCCCATTCGGTCACAAAGTTCTTCAACAATGGGAAGAATATGACTACAAATCAAGATAGTTTTGCCAGCACTGCCCGCCAACTTCTTAATGAGATCCTTCACTATCAGAGCCGCACCTGGGTCCAAATTCGAGGTTGGTTCGTCAAAAAACAAAATGGGAGGATCGTGTATCAAGGCTGCAGCGATCAAGACTTTCTGTTTCATGCCTCGACTGTAACCCTCAAGCAAATCATCACGCCTGTCACCAAGTCCAAAAAGCTTCAGCAAGTCTTCTGTCCTTTCAGCGAGAACGTCCTTTGGGACATCGTAAAGAGCTCCAACAAACTCAAGAAATTCTTTGGCGCTCAATTTTTCATATAACCCAGGCGACTCTGGGAGCAAGCCTGTGACTCGTTTTACGTTCGTCTCCTCTTTAAGAATGTCGTAGCCGTTCACGGTAGCTGTGCCATTAGTCGGCTTTATGATGCAGTTTAATAAACGAACAGTTGTCGTTTTGCCCGCTCCGTTAGGACCTAACAAACCAAAAGTTTCTCCCTCATAGACTTCCAAATCAAGCTCATCCACAGCCTTTATCTCGCCCGCTTTGCCATAATACTTGGACAACCTATCAGTACGGATCACAGCCTTCATCATCCACACTCTCTACTCTTTTTCTTGGATAGCATCTCTTCAGTCATTTCTCGCTAAGGTGTATTCTCAGGACCATGTTGGCTCCCATGGCCTTCAGCACCGCACCCTCGACCATGGATAGTTCCTCTAATTCGCCTATGGGCCCCTCGAACAGCACGTGGTCGTGGGACTCGTTTGACACCGATATGTGTCTCACATGCTTCTTGGACTTCATTTCCATGGAGAATGTGTGTTCCATTTTTCCATCGTCCCATTAGCTAGTTAAGAGTCAGTTTCTCTTTCAAACAGCAAGTAATGAGAGGGATTAGATGATGTTCCTATCGCTTGATAAGTGTGGAGAGACCAGCCATTCTTTTGCCATTCTGCAACGGTTTTACCAATTTCTTCGTGCTTCTTCACTTTTACGCACACGTATTCTTTCAATCAACTTCACCTCCTCAACTAGGGTAAGTCCTCAAAGACTTGTTTCATACTCCTTCTATACTCTTGGAAAGCGGCTCGTCCCTTATCAGTCAGGCGAAGTACAGTGTGTGGCTTCTTGTCCAAGAACTCCTTCTCTATCGCAACATAACCTGCATTCTCCAACTTGCTAAGATGTGAGGATAGATTGCCCCATGTCAGCCCGGTTTGGCGTTGCAGGAAGAGGAAGTCAGCACTTTCAACGACAAAGAGATGCGCCATGATCATAAGCCTTGCCGGTTCGTGTATTGTTTTGTCGATCTTTGAGATTGAAGGGCGCTCATCATCTCTGGCTTTATTGCCCTTCATTGCCACTATCACCCAATGACCCAGTAGCTGAGAGAGGATATCTACGTATAAAACGGATCAACAGAGCTAATCCGAAGAGAAGAATCACCGTACCTAACAGGGCCATGTAATAGTAGAGCGGGTAGTAGAGGAAATGCCCCGCAACAAACATGATCACAGTCAGCAAAGCATATGCATACAT
>JBHIEV010000097.1:0-3759 GCA_046760805.1 Bathyarchaeia archaeon | reverse complement strand
TTCAGCAACCTTCTGGCAAGTTCCACCTTCTTTTCAGCCATCTGGCTACCAGCTTCGTAGTGACAGCCGTCACTCTTGCATCCCACAACCATCACTCCTTGAGCACCTGCTTTGAAGGCCTCTAGAAACTGGTGAACTTGCAGGATACCTGTGCAAGGAACCTTCATGACCCTGACGTTGGCTGGATACTGCATCATAGCCATACCAGAAGAATCTACTGCTGTGTGGCCACATTCTGAACAGCAGATGGCTAGAACCAGAGGCTTCGATGTTCCGTTAACAGACATGAGCGCCCTCATCTGGGCCAACATCTGGTTTGGCCTCGAATGCCTAAGCTCGATAGCGTTAAGGGGACAAGTTCCCACGCAGACACCACATCCTTCACACGCAAGATCGGATACCCGAGCCACAAAATGTCCTTCAGTCGTTGGCACCAAACTTATCGCGCCGAAAGGACAAGTGACAGGGCAGAACTCACAGTCACCGCAGTATTCCTCGTTGATTACGGCAGTTCTCTGATCCTTAACTATCTTGCCGGTTGTCATGAATTTGGCGGCCTTTAAAGCTGCCGAGTGCGCGTGGAGGGAAGTCGTCGGTGCGTCCTTCGGGAATGTTGCTCCTCCGCAGATGTACAGCCCTCTAACGATGGTTTCAGTTGGTCTCAGTTTAGCGTTGTACTCCTTGAAGAAGCCGTCTTCATCCAACAAAGACTCAAGGCCAATCTGGGCAAGTTCCTTTGTGCCTTCCGATGGTACCATAGCGGGAGCCAACACCACTAGGTCAGCGTCTAATTCTAAGAATCTATGCAGAAGAGCGTCTTCAACGTCGACGATTAACCTGCCCGTCTCTGGGTCTCGTGTGACTTCGGTTGGTCTGCCCTTGACGAATTTGATTCCAATCTCCCTGGCTCGTTCGTAGTAATCTTCGTGCTGCCTTCCGGTGGTTCTTATGTCTATGTAGCATATTGTAATGTCTGTATCTGGATAGGCTGATTTGATCAACGTGGCATGTTTTAGCGAAATCATGCAGCAGATGCTCGAGCAGTAGGGATTGTAGCGCCTGTCTCTTGAACCGACACATTGTATAAAAACAATTTTCTTGGCAGGTCTGCGGTCTGAAGGTCTAATAATCACGCCACCTGTGGGACCGAATCCGTCGATCATTCTGGCGAGCTCAAGATTGGTAACGACATCTGGGTAGTCGCCGTAGTGATACTCCTTTATGATGCTGGAATCGAACTCCTGGAAGCCCGTGGCAATTATTATGCTGCCTACGTTTAGGGTTATCCGCTCACTTTTCTGGTCTAATTCGACGGCTTCGGTGGGACAGACTTCAACGCATTTGGCGCAATCGTGGAATTTGCAGACGCTGTCGTCGATAACGTAGAGGGGCGGGTGAACGTTCGGAACCTGTATGTAAATGGCTTTGCGGGTTTTCAGCTTTGCGTTGTATTCATCTGGCACTTCCACAGGGCAAACGGTGGTGCACAGATCGCATCGAACACACTTCAGTTCGTTGACGTATCTCGGTTTCTTCTCTATTGTGACCTTGTAGTTTCCGGGAACTCCTTCAAAGCCCACGACTTTTGAATTGGTCAGTATGTTTAGGCTGGGAATCTCGCTGAAACCGGAACGGTACACGCACTTCCGTGAGGTGTGAGTGATGGTCTTCACATCTGAGACTGGAGACTGTATGCAGATGGCACAGTCGTCCGTTGGGAAGAATCGACCAGCTCGAGCAGCCAAGCCCCCGAGAAAAGGCGCCTTTTCAACGAGATGCACTTCGAATCCCAAGTCCGCCAGATCTACAGCCGCCTGCATGCCAGCTATACCTCCTCCTATGACCAAAGCAGATTTTAGGGCTGGAAACTCGAGTTTCTCTATGGGTTCGAGAAGCTTGACGCGTTCAATGGCGGCTAAAAGCATTGCCTTGGCTTTTTCGGTGGCTTCCGAGGGTGTTTCCCGATGAGGCCACGCGCAGTGGTCTTTGAGGTCGATGACTTCCACCAGATAGGGATTGAGACCCGCCTCTTCAACTGCTTGAACGATGTTGACCTCGCTTAGCTTCGGGAGGCTCTCCGCAACGACGACTCTGTTTATTTTCCCATCTTTAATAGCATCAACGATGAACTGTAATCCTTTGCCACGCCAAAACTCGCTGCTCCTACCGACAAGAACCACGCCTGAAACTTTTTTCACATAATCGGTTAGAGCGTTGAAGTCCAAGATTTCAGAGAGCTGTCTTCCACAGTCAGACAGAAATACTCCAACCTTAACTTCGTCCATTTTCAATCCCTCACCTTCTTATCGTTTTTAAAAGCCGTTTTTCGTTATCGTAGATCTCAACTTCCAAGGGCATCTCACCAATGGCAAAGTGGGTGGCACAGGCAAAGCATGGGTCGTAGGCTCTAAAGGCCATCTCCACCATGTTCAGCAGTCCGTCGCTGACTTTGCCGTTGCGTATAAGGCCTTTTGCAGCGTTTTTTATGGACATGCAAATGCCCGGTGCGTTGTGGGTTGTGGCCACTATCAGGTTGACTTTCTTGGCTAAGGCTTTTTCATCCAGCTGATAATGATGAATCAGGGTGCCCCTAGCAGCCTCGACTATTCCGACTCCTTCCCCGGGCTTTCCGGGTTTGTTTTTGACATCTTTGTTCGTTATTTCCTTATCTGTTATCAGTTCCAGTGCCCGTTCGGTTGCGTACATAAGCTCTATCAGCCGAGCCCAGTGGAAAGCCAAGGTGGCGTGAACAGGTTTTCCACCGAGAGTCTTGTACATCCTCTCGTATTCTTCCTGCGCTATGGGTGTTGCCATGCCGTCTGCGGCGTTCAGTCTTCCAAGGGGGCCAACTCTGTAGATGCCGCTTGCTGGTCCGTCAACTAGGCCTTTCCATCCAATCTCTTTAAGATAAGGTAGCTTGACGTAGGTCCACGGTTCAACGTGTTCTTCGATAACGTCTAAATACTCCGAGGGAGCAAACTTCACAAACTCCTTCCCTTCCGGATCAACCACTCGGACATCGCCGTCGTAGAAGTTCACCTTGTTGTTTTTGTCAACGGTTCCCATGTAATAGGTCTTTAAGGTGTAGGGTTCGCTCTTGATCAAGTTTACATAGTCAACGTTTTTGAGAACGATGTCGTCGAAGAGTTTCAGGGAGAACTTTGCGAACTCGACGCAGCTTCTGGCCATTTTTTCTATTTCCTGCCTTTCCTCCTCAGACAAGGCCTTTGCAACTCCGCCTGGCAAGGCGCTTACAGGATGTGTTGGCCTACCCCCAAGTATGCCTGTGATTTTCTGTCCGTAGGCTCTGTGCTTTATCACTTCTTTGCCAATTTCCAAGCCAGCCTTCTCTATCACTCCAAGAATGTTTCTTTTCGCTGGCGGGGTATCTGGCCCTACAACGAAGTCTGGGCCTCCCAGGAAGTAGAAGTGGAGTATGTGATCGTAGATATAATAAGCACAGTATTCTAGTTCCCTCAATTTTTTAGCAGTTTCCGTCGGTTCAACATTGAACGCAGCGTCTAAAGCCTTTGCACTCGCCATGTGGTGTGCAACCGGGCAGACACCGCATATGCGTGTGGTTATTATTGGCAGGTCTTCGGCCCTTCTGCCCTCACAGAACTTTTCAAAACCCCTCAGCTCCGGAACTTGTAAGTAAGCGTTTTCCACGTTTCCCTCGTCGTTTAGGAATATGGTGATTTTCCCATGGCCTTCCAGCCTTGTGATGGGATCTATGACTATTTCCTTCATTTCATCACC
>JBHIEV010000096.1:0-3832 GCA_046760805.1 Bathyarchaeia archaeon | reverse complement strand
TCAAATCCCGGCGGCCGCACCATCTATCGCGTTCAAAGTTGACTTCTCTGTAAGTTGGATAAGTGGCGAGAGATAAGGTTTTAAACTTCCTTGTCATCAAGTTCTCAACAATGTGTAACGTGCCTCGTTTACTTTGAGTTATCTATCTTCCAGGAGGATCATAATGTCTCGTGAAAAATTGGAGTTTTATCTTCGGAGGGAAGGGGTCACCGCCAAGATCTTAACGTTTGAGGCGCACACGATGACGGTGGAGGATGCCGAAAGGCAGTTGGGGATTAGTCGAGAGAGAATTATTAAAAGCATGCTTTTTGTGGATGAGAGAGGTGTTCCAATGTTTGGAATAGTGACTGGTGACAGAAAGGTAAGTGAGAAAAAACTCATGGAGGCCTTTGGCGCTCAAAGGATCAGGATTGCTCGTCCTAGCGCAGTAAGGAGTTTGACTGGCTATGAAGTTGGAGCCTTACCTCCAGTTGGTCATAAGAGGTCTGTTAGGACTTTTATCGATCCAAAGGTAATGACTTTTGACAAGGTTTATGGGGGCGGCGGAGCAGTGAACGCCCTTTTAGAAATAGACCCACGAGATGTAAAGAGGTTGACAAACGCAGAAGTGGTTGATATAAGCGAAGGATAGACTCAGCTGCGTATTTACGCTTTTTTGACGCCAAGGTAAACTTGGCCTAGCTCTGGGTGTTTGAGAAGCTCCTGAGAGTTGCCCTCGTACATTACTCTTCCGCTCACAAGGAGAATGGCCTCGTCCCCCTGTTCAAGAGCCCTTCTGGCGTTCTGCTCAGCCAGCACCAAGGTCATCCCATAGTTGTCTCTCAGTTTGACTATTTTATCGAGCACTTCAAGAGCCATTTTTGGGGCAAGACTGCCTGTTGGCTCGTCGAATAGCATGATTTGGGGTGTTCTCATCATCGCCATTGCCATTGCTAGCATCTGCCTCTCTCCACCGCTAAGTGTGCCTGCTCTTCTATTCATGTACTCGTTCAAAAACGAGAAGTCGTCCAAGACTTCTTTTGCACGTTCCTTAGCCTCATCTCTACCTAAAATATAGCCAGCCATAAGCAGGTTTTCCTTAACCTTAAGGTTTGCAAATACATTGTCGACCTGAGGCAGGTAGGCTATGCCCAGCTTTGTCACTGCATGAGGTGCTAATCCCAGTATGTTTCTTCCGTTGAAGACAATCTTTCCAGAGTACACTTGTGTTATTCCCATAATCGTTTTGAGTAACGTGCTTTTTCCGCTTCCATTAGGTCCCACAAGAACTGTGATGTCCTTGTCTTTTATCTTCGCGTTGATGTCGAAGAGGACGTGAAGTTTGCCATATCCAGCGTTGATCCCCTCGATTTCTAGCATGTCTCATCCGCCTAGGTAGCTGTCTATTACGATTGGATCGCTTAAGACTTCTTTCGGCTCTCCCTCTGAGACTATTTTTCCTCTTGCCATAGCGTAGACGTGATCAACGTAGGGTAGGACCAGCTCAAGTCTGTGCTCTATGATCAAAAAGGTAACTCCAAGCTTGTTCTTCATCTCAGTGAGGTGCGAAAAAACTTCGTGCGCTAGTTTTGGGTATATTCCTGCAGCTGGTTCATCCATAAGTATCATCTTAGCCCCGCTCATGATAGCTCTTCCAGCCTCAACTAGCTTCATCTGCCCTCCGCTTAGGTGGGTAGCTGGTCTGTCCCACATGTGGTCGAGATTGAGAAGTTCTAGAAACTCGAAGGCCATTTCTGTCGCTTTCTCCTCTTCACTAACCCACGTTTTTCTGAATAGAGCTTTTAGAAAACCTTCACCAGGATTTCCTCTGTAAGCTGTGAGGAGGTTCTCTAGTATTGTGAGCTTTTGGAATGGCTGTGGTATCTGAAAGGTCCTTACGATGCCTGCTTCGTATACCTTGTGTGGTGGCCATCGGGTGATTTCCTTGCCGTCAAACCATACTCTACCTCGGTCTGGCGTGTAGAATCCGGTGATGCAGTTTATGAGAGTTGTTTTGCCGCTTCCGTTCGGACCGATTAGCATTGTCATGAGCCCTTTTTTGACGATGATGTTAACGTCGTCTAGGGCAACTAAGCCGCCGAATGTCTTTCTGACACCTTTGACGATTAGCAGATCATCCATGGCTTTGTAATAAAAAGGGATGGAAGGTAGATAAATCTACTCCCATGTTACGGAGTCGGTGGCTTGTATGTATTTGCCTGCGTACTTCCACTCGTACGTTGTATCTACTAGGTCGATGATCCATAGGTCGTAGTCAGAGGCCGCTCGGTCTCCGTCCGCATTGAGAACGACCCAACCTGAAGAACCGAACATTGATGCAGTTACTTCGGGTAGGATGTCCCTAACAGCCGCAGCGTCGTACTTGTCTACAGCCATCAGAGAGTAAGCTAGGGCCCAAAGAATGTCGTATGACGCGTACGTATACGAGTCTGGCGACCTTCCCAAATCGGCTAGGACGTAATTCTCAACCTTTTGAAACTTGTCAGATTTTGTTGGAGAGAAAATCGGATTTATGAACCTGGTCTGGTAAGAGAAGGCAGATGTAGTCAAATCGGCAATCATATCCGCGCTCTTAGCTGTTCCATCGCTTCCATACCACTTAACTCCCCAGCCAGTTGAACTGTATACGCTGCATTCGGTAAAGAATTGCACAACTTCTTCAAAGGCTATGTATAGAACACCCACCTTGTCAGCTCCGTACGTTGTTTTAGCGCTCGTAACCTCAGTGTTCAAAGTTGCCGCTATCGTGTCGAAGCCCGGTGCATCAGGGTCGTATCCAATAGATTCGATGAACTCGCCTCCAAGTGCAGGTTGTTCGAACCTGGCTTTTGTGGCGTCGTGTAGTCCTTTTCCCCAAGCGTCGTCTCTATAGACTGCGATAACCTTCGTTACGCCATCGTCAATGATTAGCCTAGCTATGGCAGGTCCTTGTATAAGATCGGTTGGGCAAAACCTAAACAAAAAGTCGTCTGGTACATTGAGACCCGGCCTAGTTGAGGACGGGCTTACCACCAATATCTCATTAGAATCACAATAATCCTTGATACTAGCGACACAATCGCTGGCCTGCGGACCTATTATAAACTTTATTCCCCTAGCAAAGAGACTCTCTGTCTTATCTAGCGAAACAACGGGGTCTGTTGCGCTGTCCTCGTGTACAAGTTTTAGAGTCCAACCTGCGTCAGCCGCTTCGAGGAACTCGTTCACCTCTGTCTCAGCAAGTGTTAGAGCAGACTTAGAATTCGCACCAAAGGTTGCCAAGTCTCCTGTCGCCGGAAACAACGCACCTATCTCTACCTCACCAGTTAATCCGACCGGAGGCGCGACGACGCCCATGTACGTCTGCACCATCATGCCCGCGACGATTCCGATAATAAGGGTGACGATTGCTATCACAACAGCTATTGTCGTAGTGATTCCTTTTATTCCTCTTTTTTTCATGTTTTTCACCATGAAACCAGTCCTACGTTTCGTCCATCTGGATTTATAAAGTTTTTGATTGACCACTAAAGAAGTTTCGTTACATTCGAATTTTTGGGAAGTCCGAACGCTCAAGATTCCAAACGTCAGAATTTACCTGCCGTTCGGTTAGTCTTGCTTGCTTGCGGACCACAAAGAGAACAAAGCTTATTTTATTCCTGTATCGTCTAATAGAGAACATGATTCCCCCCATCTACATGGATGCAATTATATGGAGCAGCCTTTACGTGCTTTTGAGTCTAGGCCTTACTCTAACTTATCTGACCACTAAAGTTCCCAACTTCGCTCACGGAACCTTTGCAACGGCTGGAGCATATGTAAGCTTGACGGTGAGTGAGGTGTGGAACGCCAA
>JBHIEV010000095.1:0-3860 GCA_046760805.1 Bathyarchaeia archaeon | reverse complement strand
TTCTGTAGGCACAAACCTATACCGGAGAATCAGCCATGAACTCCCATAGGTTGACAGTGAAGCTCAGTGGCGCTGCTGTGCTAGCTCCTCTATCTGTAGTACTACAAGTTTTTGCACCACTCTTCTTAACACCTTGGTATATGCGGATAGACTTAGTAGCGGTCCCTTGGATTCTTTGCTGGATCCTCTTCGGTCTTGAAGCAGCCCTTCTAAGCCTAGCAATCAGCGTACCCCTCGTAGGAGTTCTAGGTCCCTTCGCAGGGGGTTGGGTTGGAGCCACCATGAAATCCGTAGCAAGTATTTGGATGTTCCTCATTCCAGCCATCTTTGCATGGAAAACTGGCGGGACGAAACGTCTTCTGGAAAACAGGAGGCTTTTTGCGCTAGCTGGTGTTCTAGCGATAGCAGTGAGAGCCCTAGTCACGTTGCTTTTCAACTTCTACTTTGCTCTACCTTTCTTCTTCGGATGGACACCAAGTGTGATAATCGATATGTTCTCGGAAGCGGCTTTCCTAAGCTTTGTTGGAAATTCATTAGGCCTCATCGGCCTAGGAGCTTTCATCACTGAAGTTGCTTTCTGGAACACCATACAAGGAATAATTGATTTATCCGCTTCTTCGTTAATTGGACTTGTCCTTGTACGAACATTCCCCGGACTGACAATCGAGTCCTTGAACGAATAAATTCTCCTTCTCCATATTTCTCCAAAAGGCTTTTGTGAACAGCAAACGAGAGATAGAAACTCAGGTGCTAGCATGAGACTGATTGTGGCGATTACTGGGGCTAGCGGAGTCATTTACGGGAAACGCCTACTGGAAGTATTACGCGAGAAATGTATCGAAACTCATCTGATTCTAAGCCAAACATCAAAAAGAGTCGTCAAACATGAGCTTGACATCGCTGAAAAAGACATAGGAAAATTGGCTAACTATGTTTATGAAGTGGACGATTGGAACTCTCCTGTCGTGAGTGGCTCGTTCAAAACTGATGGCATGGTGATAATTCCTTGCAGCATGAAGACACTCGCTGGCATCGCCCAAGGATATTCCGACAACGCCATCTTGAGAGCCGCAGATGTGACACTGAAGGAAAGGAGAAAACTAGTCCTTGTTCCCCGCGAAACTCCACTAAGTGTTATCCATCTCCGCAACATGCTGGAGCTTGCACAGAGTGGTGTATTTGTTGTTCCCGCAATGCCCGCGTATTATCACAAGCCAAAGCGCATTGAAGATCTTGTGGATTTTATTGTTGGAAAGGTTTTAGATGCCTTGGGAATTGAACACACGCTTTACAAGAGATGGCAGGAAACCCAAACCCCCTGATTAAATGATTGGCGCGTGCTTTACACCGCAATACTAATTTGGTCAAGATGACTAATGCCTCGAATCTGACCAAATCGAACAATGGATGGTCAAAACTTTGAACGACAACGTAAAGTTCGGATTCGAGAGTACTCCATATCCTTGGGAGTCTATATCTGAGCTTGCGAGATATGTTGAGGATGTAGGCTTCGACTCCTTCTGGATGCCCGACCACACTGTGGGCTTCGGAATCAAAAGATGGACCGCCCTAGAGGCTTGGACCACACTCGCAGCTCTTGCCACAAAGACCAACAGAATCCGTCTAGGAACATGCGTAGGAGACGTCTACAGACACCACCCTGCCTCCTTGGCCCAGATGATAACCACATGCGACACCATATCAAACGGCAGAGTCACGCTCGGGGTCGGCATAGGCGAGGCCATGAACTTACTTCCCTTCGGAATCCCATTAGAGAAGCCCATTGGAAAAACTAAGGAGATAATCAGCCTGATCAGGAAGCTGTGGACAGAGGACTCAGTCGACTACAAGGGCAAATACCACACGTTTAAGGACGCTTTCCTTCAGCCAAAACCAGTTCAGAAACCCCACCCGCCTATCTGGATAGCGGCAAACTCACCCATGACCATGAGAATGGTGGCCGAGTTGGGAGACGGATGGATACCCGCAAGCATGTTCCCACAAGAATACGCAGAAGGGCTCAAGAAAATTAAGAATTGGGCAGAGAAGGCAGGCAGGGACCCAACAAAGATCGAGCCAGCCCTTTTCACCTTCACAGTCGTAGCCAAAAACCACGAAGAAGCCCGAAAGACCATATCACTACCAGCGAAGATATACTTCCTGACAAGACCCAGAATCCCAAGAAAACTCGGCTACGATGTGACTGACGAGTATGACATGACTTTCAGGCTTATTATGAAAGAGAAAACAACTCTGGCACTGCTGGAGAAGGCTAAACAGCTGCCAGACGAGATCCTTGACAAGGCGCCTGTCTTCTTTGGAGCACCAGATGACATCATCGAAGCCATTGAGAAGTATGTGAATGCTGGAGTACGACACTTCGTAGTGAACTTCTACGTCAGACCAGAAATGCTAAAAGACAATCTTAAGCTGTTTGCGGAAAAGGTCATACCACATTTCAACAAGAGACGAAACTAGCAGGATGAGAGATTTCCCATTTGGCTCATATTTCATTCATTTGCCAGACGTACAGGTAGACGTTTGTGTGTGAGAGCCTCTGAGGACACGTTAAGATATATTAATCCACCGTTCCAAGCCAGTCTGCTTTCTCGCTGAGTAAAAATGCCTCATCCTCTCAACGACTGTCTCGACGCGCCTCTCCGAAAAATCGCGCTCCTCACAGAGAAAACGGTAGAGTTCCTCTTCCCTCAAGCCACTATACTTCAGATCATAGTCGGAAATAACGTCAGGCTCCAAGAAAACACTCCTAACACGCTCATAATGGTCAGAAACCTGTGATCTGATGTCGCTTGGCAACTCCTCTATCCTACCATGCTTACTAAGAAGTTTTAACGCACCTTTTGGACCAATCCCCTTCACCCCATCGTTGAAGTCCGTCCCAACCAAGATTGCCAAATCTACAAGTTGTTCACGAGTGAGCTTGTGGCGTGAAAGGAGTCTCTTCAGATCGATGAGTTCAGGCTTTAGGGGGCGTGAGACTCCCTTGCTTGGCAGGAACTCTCTTCCAGAAATCGTGAGGTATCTTAGGAGGCGAGGAGCTCCGAATAGGAGTGAGTCGTAGTCACGACTGCTCGAAGCCCAGACATCCCCCTTCCTGGCCATGTGGGCTGCTTGTGCCTCAGCCTCGCTGGGTGCCTGAACGAAGGGCATCCCGAGGAGCTCGAGAAGTTGCTTGGCGTCGTCAACCATGGGCTTCGTAAGTCGGCTCGTCATCACCGCTTTGGACCACGCTCTGGCGTAGTCTCCTGTACTAACAGCTCTCTCCCACTCTTCTCTGGCTTTCTCTCTAAGTTTACGTCTCTTCACAATCTCTTGCTCTTTGAGTTTTGGGGGTTTTCCGTCGAAAACAAACACGAGATCGATGCTATAATCGTGTATTAGGCGCGTGGAGCGGAACATGAGTCCTGCCAAGTGAGAGGTGATGCGACCGCTTGAGTCCTTGAGTGGTGTTCCGTCACGTGTTCGAATTAACGAGAGAAACTGGTAGAGCATGTTATTAGCGTCTACAGCTAGACTCTTCCCCCTAAGGTCTTCTAAGCGGATTGTTTTCTTGACTATGATGGGTGTGAGGTTGACTCCCAAGATAAAGCACGGCATTACAAACATATGCTAGAAGACAATAATCTCTTTTCCCTTATCAAAGCGCGGACAGGGGGTTGAACATTAAGGTTAATAATAGACCAGAGAATATTAGCAAGGATTGTAGGCGTAGCCCGGAAACAAGCCCGGTAGAGAAGCGGAGACTTCGCTGAATGTAGTGGACAAGCAAGGATGAGTCGTCCCTTGAATGGTGGGCTTTGGACCCGCCGACGGGAGTTCGAATCTCCCCCGGGCTACCA
>JBHIEV010000094.1:0-3946 GCA_046760805.1 Bathyarchaeia archaeon | reverse complement strand
TCAAGGGCAAGGTGAAACGAAGCTACACGAGCGGAGGCGTCACGGGCTACAGAGGAGAGGACATAAACAACCTAATAAAAAGAATGACCTGATGCGTGTGCAAAATCTTCAAGTGGGGAAGGAAAATGGAGAAAGTCACAATTAGTCTAGAAAAGATAGATTTGGAATACGATGAGGAAGCCGATGTGCTGTACGTTAGCTTCGGAACGCCTAGGGAAGACAGAGATAGCGTTGAGGTTGAAGACGGAGTCATATACCGAATCGCAAACAACGAAGCAGTAGGCATAACAATAACAGGCTTCAAAGCTAAAACACTTAAACAATAGATTCTTATTAACCGCTCAGAAATGTTGAAAGTGCCTTTCTATCAGCTTATCTACTTATTCCATTTTATGGACGAGGCAAAATGCCTATTGCCAAAAGGCAATAGGGAAATTGAACAGAATTTGAGAGAGGAATGGCTGAGAGAATCTTTGGATACTACATTTGCTTAGCTAAGGAAATCAAGTCCCAGAGGAAACCCACTAAAAAATTGATTTTAAAAGGGTAAAGATAAAAGCTTTGAAATAAGAAGTAAATATTGATGAGCATGGAACTGGAAGAGATAAAAAGAAAACTCGCCGAGCTTAAGCCAATAATAAATGAGAAATTCAAAGTAAGAACCATTGGACTCTTCGGCTCGTATGTAAAGAGAGCGGAAAAAGGAGAGAGCGACCTTGACATTTTGGTTGAGTTTGCAGAACCGATAAGCCTCTTGAAGTTCATCGAGCTTGAAAACTATCTCAGCGACTCGATAGGAGTCAAAGTAGACCTAGTTATGAAAAGCGCGTTGAAGCCGAGGATAGGCAAACAGATCTTGAAAGAAGTTGTAAACGTATGAAAGAGGAATTCTTAGACTATATAGAAGACATAGTCGAAGCCATGAATGACGCTGCGAGTTTTGTAGAGGGCATGGAATACGATGATTTCCTAAAAGATAGAAAAACCATTTACGCCGTTACAAGAGCCATAGAAATCATCGGAGAAGCAGCGAAAAGGATACCAGAATCGGTGAAGAAACGCTATCCCAAGATACCTTGGAGAGACATGGCTGGAATGAGAGACAAATTGATCCACGAATACTTTGGGGTTGACTTAAGAGCAGTCTGGGACACGGTCACAAAGGATATCCCCAACTTAAAACCTTCATTTGACAAAATCTTGAAGGATTTCAAGCAATAACCTTCCATTTCATGCCTTTTGAGTAATCAGACCCCTTTCCTTTCAAAATCGATAGATTCTGCCGAATATTACCCTTGTATATTCTTGTGTGATGACATAGTTTATATTCTGCTTTGAACGCTAATCCCTATTCTAGGAGAGGGTGAAGGCGCCTTGAGCGAACGCTGGTGGAGACGAAAGAAACGACATCATCGTGACCCGTGGTTCGGCGATGTGTTCAAAGAGTTCGACCGCCTAGAACGCATGATGGACGAGATGATGCGCCAAGCCTTCGAGTCGCCTTCCTCGAAAAGAAGAGACAAACGCGTAATCAGGAGAGGACCATACGTCTACGGCTTCTCCATATCCACGGGACCTGACGGAAAACCTGTCATCAAGGAGTTCGGAAACATCAGACCAAACCGACGAGGGCTTTCCAGAGCCGAGATAAGAGAGATAAAAGAAGAAGAGCTTGAACCCCTAATTGATGTCCTTGAACAAGACAAAGAGGTCATCATCCTAGCCCAGTTGCCAGGCGTAAACAAAGAAGACATAGACATAAACGTCACGGAAACCCAGATAACGATCACCGTGGACACAGAGGAACACAGCTACTACAAGAAACTCCAGCTGCCAGCAATAGTAGACCCAAAAACCGCCAAAACAACATACAAAAACGGAGTGCTCCAGATAAAACTACAAAAGATGCCACTCGCAAAAACTCCCTACTAAGAATAACTTGCCTTCTGCCAGCCTGAACACAACAGATCACATTTGCCGCATATCAGACTACAAATAAAGGGGTTCACCAAGCCTGCACGCACACGCATCAAGGTGTCTTCTCCAAAACCAAACCAACAACCAGTTTCCGCGAACCCCGAACAACCAGAAGCCTAACCTTGTCTCCAATCTTCCTCTTCTGAACCAAACCCTGCAACTCATCTACACTTCTAATTTGACTATCATCCAACCCGACGATTATGTCACCCTTACGTAAACCAGCAAGGTCAGCCGGACCCCTTGGCACAACATCAGCAACCAAAACCCCGCTGTCAACAGACAAGCCATAGTAGTCCGCAATCTCACGAGTAACACTCAAACCGCTGACACCCATCCAAGGCTTCAAAACCTTACCATGAAGAATGATCTCCTCCGAGCACCTACGAGCAGAATTGATAGGAATCGCAAACCCGATACCATGCGCAAAAGGAATAATCGCGGTGTTAATCGCAACAACCCGCCCACGAACATCCACCAAAGGACCACCACTGTTCCCAGGATTAATCGCAGCATCAGTCTGAACAAAACCCTCAAAAACACCCTGCTTAGACCGAATCGACCTGTTCACAGCGCTAACAACACCAGCCGTCACAGTAGGACCACCAGCCAACCCAAAAGGATTCCCAATAGCAAAAACCCTCTGCCCCATCTTCAACTTATCAGAATCCCCAAGCTCAGCAGCCGGAAACCCCTCACCATCAACCTTAACCATCGCAATATCAACACTGGCATACGCCCCAGCAAGCCTACCAGCCAACACATCGCCAGAAGCCAAAGTCACCTCAATCTTCTCAGCTCCTTCAATAACATGATTATTAGTCAAAACATAACCCTTCGAATCGATGATTGTTCCCGAACCCATCCCCTTGATCGGAACCACCCGATAGAACACATCTTGAAGAAGCCGAACAGTATTGATGTTAACCACACTCTGGCTCACCTTCTCAACGACTTCAAGAACAGAAGACTCATCATAAGACATACATAACCACTTCTCTTCTCCATACTACACAGCAAAGAGAAAAATAAGAGTTGTTGAGGCCCCGCTTAACTAATCAATTCCATGTCTTCCCCACAACAGACAAGCGTGCCCCCGCCAACCTTAGCAACAACAACCTCATTGCCGCAAACATTACAACGATACTTCTCACCAATCCTTCCAACTCCCACAATCTCACCTCCTCTCAAAATTTCAAAAAATAAGAAAAAAGGGGAAGTTGTACAAACCTTGCTTACTTAGGTCTCTTAGCGAGAACCGTCTCCCAAGTATCAGCGTGATCCTCTTCGTCGGTCAATATCTGCTCAAGCATAAGCCTAGTCGTCGAATCACCAATCTTAGCACAAAGCTCAATATGCCCCTTATACGTCTTAATCGCCGTATATTCGCCGTCAAGGTCATCCTTAATCATCTTCTTAAGAGTGCCACCAGTCTTAATCGGCGCAGGCTTAGTCGTCGGCACACCACCAAGATAATTAATCCTCTTAGCAAGCATCTCCATATGCCTCATCTCATCCTTAGCTGTCTTCTCAAAAAGATCCACGATAGCAGGGCTTTCCATACCTTCAGCCATCACATGATGATGCAAATACTGTATTATGGCGCCAATCTCAAGCCCCAAATCCGTGTTCAAAGCCTTAATGATCTTCTGCCTATCCGCCTTCTTCATCAGAAAGCTCATTCAAACACCACAATAACCCAGTTCTTTCAACCCAAGATATTTATAAATTATCCCCACTTGCCCTTGTCAATGTGCGACTGTATCTCCGTCCTGCTCCTCTGCGCAACCAAATCCGCCATCTGTTTGGCCTGAGTGAATATCTGGAAGCACCGCGGATCAAGATTGTCATCGATGCCCTTTTGAGCAACCTCAGAAACCTTCATCAACAAAGCGATAAGCTTAACATGCAGCCCATTAGTGAATCTCGACCGCTCAACCAACTTGGCCTTGTTGTCTGGCAGCTTCTC
>JBHIEV010000093.1:0-3994 GCA_046760805.1 Bathyarchaeia archaeon | reverse complement strand
GCAATCGCCATCTGGTTTTCGTGCTCATCCAACGTTTCTGGACTGAGTTGCTTGCTTCTTGAAATGCTCATGGGCACGAATGGGCCCTTGAGAAAGCCGTACAGTCTTATTGAGAAATGGTCTCTTCTGATGGCCCTTTCATCAGCATCCATTATCTCAAAGTCCGCCATCTGAGCGGTCTTTTCGGCGAAGGCTCTGATGACCTCAACTGCTTCGGTAGGATTGACCGCGAATAAGCCGCTATACATCTTCACGCCTGAGGGAACACCCAACACAGGCAAGCCATTCTTCTCACGCATCGCATCGTAGATGTCCTTGGCGGTGCCATCCCCTCCGACGAACACTATCAGATCAACTTTTGAGGCCATCATCTGCTTTACTGCGGATTTGGTGTCTTCTGCAGTGGTCTCTGACTTTATGGGCATAGGCAGAACCTTTGCAGGGAGACCAGCGGCCTCAGCCTCTTTCTCTCCCATAACCCCCGGACACGTTGTCAACTCAACAGCTAACTGTGACGCCTTCAGCTTCTTGAGAAACTCGACTGCTCTAGCAGGTGCTACAGGCGTCGCTCCTAGGGCGATGGCTCTCTTCAAGACCCCATCGGTGCCCTTCAGTCCCACCTTGCCACCCATCCCTGCTATCGGATTTACAATGAAGCCGATCTTCAAGCCTTCCCCACCAAGACAACCTCAATAGTAGGTGTTAGGATTCGTTGCCTTTAATCTAATTCTATCGAAATATATCCGTTCAGTTGGGGTCTTCACAGAAAAGCCTATGAAGGGTGTCTCTGCCTTTCTATACTCTAAGACCTCGGAGGCTGGTTGGTTTGTATGCAGTTGTTAAGAAGAGGCGGGATGTGGGAGCCGACCTAGCTACAGTAAACATCCCCAAGATCAGGAAGGATGAGGTTCTTGTCAAGGTTAAGGCTGCTTCTATCTGTGGAACAGATGTAGAGATATGGAATTGGAACGAGTGGGCTCAGAGCCGCGTGGGGAACATTCCCGTCATAATAGGACATGAGCTTGCGGGGGAGGTTGTTGAGGTGGGTGAGGATGTGACAGCCCTACAAGAGGGTGACATGGTCTCGGCGGAGACCCACATCGTAGACGGAACCTGCTACCAATGTAGAACAGACCGCATGCACGTCTGCCAGAACATGGAGATTCTAGGGGTCGATAAAGACGGAGCTTTCGCTGAATACGTCGTGCTGCCCGAGAGAAACGCTTGGAAGAACGACCCCAACCTGGATCCTGCAATTGCCTCTCTTCAAGAGCCGCTTGGAAACGCTGTTCAGTCTGTCCTACCTAAAGGCCATATAGAGGATATCGCTGGGAAGAATGTTGCAGTTTTGGGCTGCGGTCCCATAGGCTTGATGACCATCGCAGTTGCCAAGACGGTAGGTGCAGCAAAGGTCTTCGCAACCGCGGGCGGAAGAAACAAGGTGCGTATGGAACTGGCGGAAAAGATGGGCGCAGATCTGGTTATCAACGCTAGAGAAGAGGACAAGAACCTTATCAAGACCATCCGAGACGCAACAGATGGTAACGGTGTTGATGTTGTACTTGAGATGTCTGGTGCTGCCACAGCTGTGAGACAGGCCTTCGAAATGCTGACTCCAGGCGGCAGGGTTTCCCTTCTCGGAATTCTGGAGAGGCCAATGATGTTTGATTTAAACGAGGCTGTGATTTTTAGGGCGGCGACGGTGTATGGAATTCATGGGCGAAGGATGTTTCAGACGTGGTATCAGGTGAAGGGGCTCCTCTCGAAACCAGAGTTCAGAAGGAAAATCGCATCAATCATAACTCATAGACTCCCAATTAAGGATGTGGCGAAGGGCATGGAGTTAATAAATTCCAAGCAGGCTGGAAAGGTCCTTCTTGAGCCCAAATGGGAATAGTAGCTAGTAGATCTCGTAATCTCAGGAAGACTTTCAAGTTCATATCTCAGGTCTGACGATCAGATATCCTTTTTCAATCAACCAGTGATGGAATTGCCATGTTGTAAATCTGCAGTCAGTCTTACAGATCTGCCTCAGATTCTCATATTCATCAGAACCCTGCTTCTTAGAATTCAGTTCTAATTGGACTGGGCATTTTACGTCATTGCAGAATTCCTTTTTTTATAATCTATGTATCCTTGGATTGACATGATCTACGCAGAAAGTCAACAAGATAATAAAGTTTGTGTGCATATCTTATAGAGACAATTCAACGGAGTGATAACATGTCTCGCGGAGTTATCTTCTCCGAAGCCGAAGCAGAGTTTCTGAAGGGTCAACGGGTAGCTCGAATAGCCACAGTTGACCCAAGTGATGGTTATCCCCATATAGTGCCCATTTGCTATGTTTTCGACGGCATTTCTTTTTACACAACATCACCGAGAGGCAGCAAGAGGCTCAGGAATATAAAGCATGGTAGTAGCGTGTCCGTTCTTATCGATAAATACGAAGAACGAATTGGAGAATGGCTTACTCTTCAAGGGCTTCTAATCAAATGTGAAGTCGCTCTGCTAGATTACCACAAAAATACCGAGTTGTTTATGAAAGGGTGGCGCATGCTCATCGAGAAATATCCCCAATATAGACAATGGGCCAATGAAGACTTAAGCCCAAAGAATCCGGACAAAAGAACGATAACGCAAATGCGACCGATAAGAAAGACCTCTTGGGGTTTCACTCCTTAATTATTACTCGTACGCGCCAGTTTTCAGACACTAAACACATACTTTGCTGACTATCATGGGTACCACAGAATTTAATTAAGTCTAACAATAACCTAATGCTGTTAGACTAAACAGAAATGGTGGTTTACATGCCAACTAAGAGACATCCAACAAGATACTTAGGCGAGGAATACGAGCGCCTTGTCCGCGAAAACCTGAACTGGGAACTCAAGGAGCTTCAATCAGCCAGCGAACCCGTCTGTACCGTCGATGGCCGGCAGGTAATCATGCTCTGCGCCAACAACTACCTCAACCTAGCCACACACCCCAAAGTTGTCAAAGCCATGATCGAGGCGACCAGAAAATATGGGGCTGGCGCCGGAAGCGACAGGTCTATCTCTGGAAATATGACAGTTCACGAAGAGTTGGACAGGCGTCTGGCGAGGTTTAAGAAGGCCCCTGCATCTTTGACTTACCAGACTGGCTTCATGGCTAATGAGGGCCTCATCCCGCAACTCTGCGGTAGAGGAGACCTTTTCGTCTCGGACGAGTTGAACCATGGATCCATTATTGATGGCGTGCGGCTGACTCACGCGGACAGGGCCATATTTAAGCACAAGGACACCGAGGACTTGGCGCGTGTTATGGACGAGGCTGAGAAGCACAAACCCCCCTACGAGCACATCTGGATCCTTACAGACGGGGTCTTCAGCATGGATGGCGACCTAGCCCCACTCCCTGAAATAGCCAAAATCGCAGAGGAGCATGGAGCAGGCGTCTATGTGGACGACGCTCATGGAGAAGGCGTTCTCGGTGAAGGCGGGCGCGGCATCGTCAGCCACTTCAAACTAAGCCGAGACGAAGTACACATCGAAATGGGCACCTTTTCTAAGGCCTTCGGAGTCATAGGCGGGCACATTACTGGCGGCGAGGACCTACGAAACTTCGCCTACAACAAGTCCAGGACCTGGCTGCTAAGCGGCGGGATGCCCCCGGGTGTTGCATCGGCCTGCACAGCAGCCATAGGCGTTCTTGAGTCTGAGCCTCAGCACGTGGAGAATGTGTGGAAAAACCGTGAGTATTTCATAAAGGCCATGAAGGACCTCGGCTTTGACACTGGGAACAGTGAAACACCTATAGTGCCTGTGATGTGCGGTGAAAGCAAGAAGGCAAAGGATCTCGCGGACTTCATCTGGAAGAAGGGTGTCTTTGCGCTTCCAATAGTCTATCCCATGGTGGCTCGTGATAAGGCGAGGATAAGAGCACAGCTGTGCGCCAAGCACACGAAGGAACAGTTGGACAAAGCTGTCGCTGCGTTTGAGGAAGGCGGCAA
>JBHIEV010000092.1:0-4081 GCA_046760805.1 Bathyarchaeia archaeon | reverse complement strand
AGTGACCGTTATTACTGTCAAATCAGTATTTGACTTGGTCATATTCGATTTTAAGAAAGTGTGGCATACATAATCAAAATGGGCTGGAATATTCTTGCTTCAATTTCCTTTCTGCGTCTTTGAGCATGCTGATTACTGGCAGATGATAAGGACACTTTTCTTCGCACTTGCCACATTCTGTACAACTGTCTACCTTTGTCCTCAGCTTTGGATATTGTTCTCGTGTCCATTTTCGTATGTTATAGAAACTGTGGTAAATATGCCACCTTAGAATCATCGCTATCTGCACTCCATCGGGGCACGGCATGCACAATTGGCATTCGCGACAGAATGGCTCAGGTGGGAGTCTTCCGAATTTGTGGTCTTTCTTCTCTTCTGCGGTAAGGTCTTTGAACTCATCTGCGACCCTAACGACATAATCTACTTGTTCTTTAGAACGTAGTCCTGGTATGACTACGTCTATGTTGTGGGCCAGTACAAATCTCAACGAACGCTCCGATCTCTCAAAACCGTCTCTCCCAAAATGAGCAATGAACTCTGAAGGATCAGGCCAGTCTTGCTCAGGTTTGCCCAAAAAGCGAGCGCCCCACTGAGGATACTGCAGTGGAGCTCCACATCCACCCAGCGCCTTCATTATGGTGACTCCGACGTCCATTTTCTTGGCGAGAGGGATCAATTCTTCGGTGGCTCTTCTGTCAAGGACGTTCAGGGGCACAAGAACTGTGTCAAACTTCCCTGTTCCTATGGCCTTACTCAGGACATAGGGATTGTGTCCGCTGATTCCGATGTAGTCAATTTTTCCTTGGCTTTTTGCTTCTTCTAAAGCAGCTAAGGATCCTTCGGGGCCTGTGGCTTTCTTTAGAGTTTCTTCGTTGTCGATGCCGTGGAGCTGGACGAGGTCTAATCGGTCTGTTTGGAGGTTTTTGAGACTCTGCTTGAGCCCTGCCCTGGCGGCGTCTTCCTTGGTTCTTTGGTGGGTTTTGGTTGCTATTACTATCTCGTCTCTTACATCCTTCAATGCTGTGCCTATTTTTTCTTCACTGTCTCCATAGGCTCTGGCTGTGTCGAAGTAGTTGATGCCTTTTTCGTAAGCATATCTCACAACTTTCTCTGCCTCTTTCTTGGAGAGGGCTATTATGGGTATGCCTCCGAAACCGATGATTGAAACTTGTAACTCTGTCCTTCCGAGTCTTGTCTTCTGCATAACTATTCGCGTCCTTACCTAGGATGAGACTGGGATTGTATAAAACTGTGGCTTCTTCACATTCTAACGGAAGCTGAGTTGTTGAGATTTGATCTTTGCTTTGATGGTGCACAACCTTCTTATGTCTGCCAGAGGCTTGTATTTGTTGAATATGGATTCCCATGGGATTGCTGTGGGAGAGGCCTTCTCTGCTGGAATAGGCCTAGCATTAGGGCTGTTTATGGGGCAGTACATGCTCCAAACCATAGGACCAAGTCGAAAACCAGAAGTGAAACCTGTCATCCTATGTACGAAATGCTCTGCAACCAATCCCGTTGAAAACAAGTTCTGCAACAACTGTGGACAACCAATCTATCCTCCACCAAAAATTGTGTGTGAGAAGTGTGGCTCGGAGATGCCCACTAATATGAAATTCTGTGGAAACTGCGGTTCTGTCTTAGAGAAGTGACTTTTTTTGGGAAAGTTTCGAGAAAAAGTAGGGAAGTGGTTATTTGAGTTTTGCCCCGCACTCGCTGCAGAACTTGGTCCCAGCAGGGTTCTTTGCGCCACATTTTGGGCAGTCAACATCTTCTTGCTTCAGCCGAGTTCCGCAATTCCCACAGAACTTCATCGTTGCCGGAACTTCGGCTCCACACTTTGGACACTTGACCGTAGGCACCGGTGCAAGGCTTTTTCCACAGTTTCCGCAGAACTTCGTGCCAACAGGATTCGTGGCTCCGCAGCTTTGACACACCACAAGCCGCTCAGGGGCTGCAGGGCGTCGCATCTGTTCAGCCATTGTTGTTCCCATCGCTAAGCCCACACCTGCTCCGACCCCTGCTCCTGCGGCTCCGCCTCCTCCTTCTGGAAGTACTTCTGCTGTTTCCTTCATATACTGCATAGCCATTGCCTCTCGTCCCATGCCTGAGGCGAATCTCCTTGCTTCTTCTGGGATCTTGACGCCTTCGAAGATGCAGTCTATGACTTTAAGGCCTATTCTTGCTGCTTCGTCGCTGATTATGAGGGAGACCTTGTCTGTTGTCTCATCAACGTTCTTTACCACTTTGAAGATGTCGTGGTTTGCGAATTCGTCTATGACTCTTTCGTTTATGAAGCCGCGTATGTACCTCTCGATATCGCTGGATGAGGTGGCTCCTCTGTTTCCGAAGAACTCAACCACGAAAAGCTTCGGATCCTCAACTTTATACAGCAAGTAACCATAGAAGCCGAGTTCAGCCTGGTATCCTATTGGGCCGCTTGGTGCGGAATAGGCCTGTCCGCCGAAGTTTCCTCTAAACTGGCTGTTGCTCACAAAGATGACTTCGCAGTTGAATATGTCGCCGATTATTCTAACGGCTTTTAGGGCGCCCGTTAGGAGGGGAATGTTCTTGCTCGTTATCGTGTGTCTTCCTGGACCGAAGACATCGTAGGCTTTTCCGTCGCGGAAGAAGACTGCCCACTGATTCTCCTTCACGATGACTTGGCTTCCATACTTCAACGAGAGATTGGGAAACCTGTATGCTATGTCTTCAGGACTGGCAAAATCCCACGCAACTTTCTCAATAACTGGCATCTTCCTTCTCTCCTATTCTAAATTTCCAATGGTCTGAATTGCTTCTCTCTTTCACGCCATTTATCCTCAAATGTGAGTAATAAAGATTTTATCTTAGATGCATCAGCTGACACGTTAGACCATTTCTCAGCCTCAGCGTCGCTTTGAACCTTTCTTATAGCTGTCTTTATGCCCTCGACATCCTCACTCAACGTCCTATCACTGTTGAAGACTCGAGCCAGCTCGTCCTCTCTAATGTGGCCCTTCCTATCCATCAGGCCAGCGTAGCCGTAGTCTGCATGTCTCACCATCTCCATAAGGCGGTCCAAGACCTGGATGACTTTCTTGAAGTCACGCTTTGAAGCTACTCCAACATCTAAGGCTCCCAGGTAAACGTCCTCCCATACATGACGCAGATCCCGCAGATCAGTGTAGTATAAGTCTCGAAGCTTCTTGTCAAGTTCCCTCAAATCCTCCTTTGTGCCGTATCCCAGAGTGAAGAAGTTCTGGATCTCAGACAGTACACCTTGTTTATCCTTCACCTTTTCGATCGTTTCTCGCTCTGCCATCTATCAACCCTCTTTTCTCATAGAATCAGTATGGTTAATGATGGTTTGAAAGCTATATAAAGATTCAGCGTTGGTCATCAGAAGGGATAAATATGGATAACCATTATTCATGATAATAGCTAACCCACATAGAGACGATGATGGATGGGCTTTTTCAAGAAACTGAAGGAGAGATTCACAAAACCCCAGGTCACCGTTTCATTAACGATTCCCAAGAACACTGTTGAATTGGGAGATGATTTGAAGGGTGCAATCACTGTGTCATCCCAAGAGGAGTTTGACGCCACCGAAGTGAGAGCTGAGCTTCGATGCGTCGAGAAGAGGAGAAGAGAAAGATCGGAATACGATGAGCAGCTAAAGCGTAATGTAACACGTGTCTACTGGGATCATGTCACGCTGCATTCAGAGGATCCGAGGGCAAGTGACGCACTCCATTTGGTACCCGGTTTCAACAAAACGTTTCCCTTCAGTGTCAACATTCCCGCTGGCGGAAGAGAATCCTTCGACAGCGTGGATGGAGGTGTTACTTGGTCCTTAAAAGGAGTTGTAGCCATAGATGGACGACCTGATGCCACAAGCGAAACAACGGAACTTCAAGTGATCAGACCGACAGGAGCGCCGAGAGCTGAGGAAGTGATTATGGTACCATGTGAGTACTGCAAGACTCTGATGCCTCAAACGGCAAGTTCATGCCCAAACTGTGGGGCACCACGAAAAAAGTGAAAGAAACACGAATCATTAGGCTAGAATTATACGAGCCTGTTCGTCTTATATAGT
>JBHIEV010000091.1:0-4285 GCA_046760805.1 Bathyarchaeia archaeon | reverse complement strand
AATAACAAACTAGGCGGAGACATGGAGAACATCCGCACCTGCGGCGAATACTTCAAAGAATGCTTCACCGCTCTTGGCATAAATCCCGAAAGCGTACAGTACCTGTGGACCTCCGACATAGCAAAAGACATAGAATATTGGGAAAAGGTCATAAGAATAGCCAAAACCGCCTCCCTCCAAAGAACGTGGCGGGCACTACCAATCATGGGCCGGGAAATGAGCCTAACAGACGTCGAGACAGCATGGGTATACTATCCCTGTATGCAAGCCGCCGACATCTTCCAGATGGAACTCGATGTGGCCTGCGCAGGCATAGACCAGAGAAAAGCCCATATGCTAGCGAGAGACGCCGCGGAGAAACTCAAGTGGCAAAAACCTGTCTGCGTCCACACACCCCTTCTTATGGGACTTCAAAGACCGGAAAGAGGCGAAGGACAATTCGACGAGGATGCTGAGATAAACCTGCGGATCAGCTCGAAGATGTCAAAGAGCGTGCCTGCAAGCTGCATATTTGTTCACGACAGTCCAGAAGACATCAAAAAGAAAATAGGAGCAGCATACTGCCCACCCAAGCAAGCCCACGGAAACCCCATACTAGAATTGGCTAGATACACAGTGTTCACAGAGACGAAAAGCCTAGAGATTCCACGACCAGCAAAGTACGGCGGCTCAGAAGCCTTTGAAAGCTATCAAAAGCTAGAAGATGCATACATCAAAGGAAAGATTCACCCCTTAGATCTAAAGAACGGCGTCGCAAAAGCCCTCACAAAAATTCTGAAACCCGTCAGAGAACACTTCAACACCCATCCAAAAAACCTGAAAAGAATGATGGAACTGGAGATAACAAGGTAAGAACATTGTCTGAAAGCCTAAAGAGACGACTCGAGAAGGTAACAGAACTCTTAGAGAGACTGGCAGAAAAATCGGCTAGCGGCACCCCTGTAGTCGTCGAAGGACGAAACGACACAGACGCCCTAACAAAGCTAGCCATAAAAGGAGACTTCATCACCGCCAAAACCTCAGGGAGATCCTTCCTAGACGTTCTCAGAGAGGTGAGAGACCGAGACACTAAAGAAGTCATACTTCTGATGGACTTCGACAGAAGAGGAAAAGAATGGACTAGACGCCTGACACAAAGCCTTGAAAAGATGAGAGTGAAGACCAACACACTCTTTTGGAACGAACTACTAAACCTCATAGGACGCGACCTTAAAGACATCGAAGGCCTGCCAACTTACATGGAAACCTTACGGAAGAAATGTGGAGATCAAAGTAGCAAAGTATAATAGGTGCCAAGCTTGAATCTAGCTCAAACGCATTAACCATCAGCGAGGTTAAAATAATTGATTGAGGTGAAAATTAATGGGATCATCACAAACCTTTACCGTAAAATATGTTATACGAGCCAAATTCGATGTGGATGGAGTAGTTGAAAAATCTGACGTCATAGGAGCGGTTTTTGGCCAGACGGAAGGTCTCTTCGGTCCAGAATTGGACCTCCGAGAATTCCAAAAATCGGGCAGAGTGGGAAGAATAGAGATAGAGCTCAAATCGGAAAAGGACAAGACAACTGGAATGATTCTCATTCCCACAAGCCTCGACAGGGTCTCCGCAGCCATCCTCGCAGCAAGCATCGAAAGCATAGATAGAGTGGGACCGTGCGTAGCCAATGTGTCCTTAGAGAAGATCGAAGACGTACGTGATGCAAGACGGCGAGTGATAATCGAAAGAGCCAAAGAACTCCTCCAGAAATGGACACTCGAAGCCGCACCTGAGACCGAGGAAATACTAAGAGAGGTCTCAGAGACCTTGAGAGTCGCTAGAGTGCAAAAATACGGACCTGAAGAGTTGACTGCTGGTCCAGACGTTGAAAGCGCAAAAGAGATACTGATAGTCGAGGGAAGAGCCGACGTAATAAACTTACTAAAATACGGAATGCAGAACGTCATCGCCGTCGAAGGCGCAAAAATTCCAGAAACAATCATAAAACTATGCAGAGAAAAAGAGACCACCGCCCTCCTCGACGGAGACCGCGGAGGAGATCTCATTCTCAAAGAACTAATGCAGGTGGCCAACATCAAGTACGTCGCCAGGGCACCACAGGGTAGAGAAGTCGAAGACCTGACCTCCAAAGAGATAGAAACTGCCCTTCGTAACAGGATCCCAATCAAAAAACCACGGCCTAGGAAAAGGCAAAAGAAGATACTTCTTCCGAAACAAATAGTTGAAAAAGCAAAGGAGCTCGGAGGAACCCTAGAGGCAGTATTGCTGGACCAAAAGATGGAAGAGGTTGAACGACTTCCAGTTAGCGAACTTGCTGAAAAGCTTAAGGGATTGAAGGACGTGGATACAGTGGTTTTTGACGGCGTGATAACACAAAGACTCGTGGATGTTGCGAATGAGATGGGCGTCAAGTATCTTGTGGCGGCTCGCGTCTCAGATGAGATAAAGCAACCCTATGGCATGCATCTTCTCACATTTACTGATGTAGAAGGCTAATTCTTCACAAAGTCGAAGAGTGTCTTGGGCTTCTCAGGAGGCAACAACTCATCCTCTGCCACGCTAAACACGGCTAGGACACGTGACGCGACTGGCATCACCTGCTTCGACACATAATACTCCATATCCATCTCATCTAGAGAAGCTAGAACATATGGCTTAGCTCTCTCATACAATTTTCCAGACCCGCTAACGATAACGTAACCAATTTTCTCGCCTACGGCCAACTCCCAGCCCTCCTTCATCAGCTTCTTCGCAGCTTCGATGTGTGGAGCTCTTACCTTGTACTCATCGATTGGCTTAGTGAGCGTCTTCCATATGATAAGGTCTTTGTAAGGCACCTTTTTCTCTCGTAAGTCAGAGATGAATTGGCGTATGAAGCTCACGGCTTTCTTAGGCGATCTTTCTTTGAGTACTATCTCTAACACCTTTTCCTGCACTTTCTTGGCGACCTCCGCCCAGTCCCCTCTCACAACCTCCAAACCCACTATGTCCAACCTTCCATCGGGCAAGAGCCCACAGTACCGCTTTTTTGCCTCAGTAAACAATATACGATCATAAACCTTGTCAGGCTCTATCTCCAGCCCAAGAATATCACTGATCTCTGAGGAAATCTTCTCAATCTTGTCTGGGTCGTGCTTCACAAAGATGCTGTCCGTGTCGCCATAAACGACCTCTAACCCCACCTTTTTCGCCAGTTCTATGGTTTCAAAAATCGTTTGGCGACCCCAAGCGGTCGTGGCCTCAGCTACAGGCTTGATGTACCACCTTGCCCCAACCCAACCAGTGTAACCATAAGAGGCGTTTGTGATGACTTTTATGGCCTTCTGGCGGGCATCCAAGACACGATACTCCACACTCCTCGGATCAAGCTCCATCAGTTTGGGTCTTATCTCGTTTCGGGCGTTTATCAGACTGGACAGAACCTTACTGTAGAAGCCCTTTGGCTCGATGCGGAATCTATGTTTTACCTCAGGAGCCACATTGACTCCGCATGGAGGCTCAGGCTCGGTTTCTCGGATAAGAGTATCAGGTGAAACGTTATAGGTGATCATGATGTTTGGATACATGGCTTTGAAGTCCAATACCGCGATCTTCTCATGGAGCCCAGGTTTAGGCTTAAGAACAACTGCTCCAGCGTAGGGGATGTAAGGACGGGGGCGTCTTTTTGGAACGAGTTCTCCAATCTTTTGTGCTTCCCGAATCAGGAACCATTCAACTCTAAAGCCTACTGCAGCGGCTCCCACGTGGTCTAGGGGCAGACCAACGAGGCTGGATAGTTGCATGGCAAAGTCGAGCATGGCTTCAGCTACACCCATGACGCAATAAACGTTTTCTCTAGAAAATTTCAGCAACATGGGACGCTTTTCAGGGTCAGTCCAGTAGCTGTAGAAGTCTACGCCCTCAACCAGTCTGCGATTCTCAAGCCTCATCACGCCTAGAAAATCGGCGACATTTTCCAGGGTTTTCACCTTGACCTCTTGGAGATCTTCGGCGAAGTCGAAGAAGTCAATGTTAATTCGACCAGTGACCGAAATGTGTCCGAAGACGCTCGTGTGGGGTTCGGTATCAGCTCTGTCCACTGATAGCTTTATGCCCAGCTTCTTGGAGCGAGCTAGCAGATATGGCCAGTGCCGTCTGTTCGTCTCATAACCGGCGATGATGTCGGGGTCGAAACTGCGAACATACCTTACGAAGGCTTCTATAAGGGGCTTATCATTGGAATCCTCCGCCACAAACTGTTTCTCCTCCCCCGTGTTTGTTGCCACTGAAATGATTCTAACAG
>JBHIEV010000090.1:0-4329 GCA_046760805.1 Bathyarchaeia archaeon | reverse complement strand
ATAAATCGGGTAGTAGTACTTGTGGTTTGGAGGCAAACCTACCTTTCCATCACCATAGGCGTAGGGCTCCAACTTGAGAGCTCTCAACCCAAGGTCGTTCACCGCCCTATCAAGCTCTCTAACAGCATCCATTCCATCTCGGGGGTCTACTGTAGCGCTGCCTACAAATCTATCCGGATACTCCTCCACCCATTTTGAAACCATTTCATTGGTAACCCGCATATCTTTGTAGACGAATGCAGATAAAACAACCTTTTCGACACCAGCCTCATCCATCTCTTCTATCATTTCTTCAAAAGAGTATCCCTTCAACATCTTCTCCGTAGCCCCATAAAGTCTAAATACATGGGTGAATTCGGGTGGCCAGTACTTGGTTACTTCGGGTGGCAGCCGCGAGCCCCAAGCGTCAATCGCCAATACTTTCTCGTTCATTACACATTACCTCTTAAATAATACAGATAAGGAAATGTAAATTAATATTTACGTTCTGGTAATGGCTACAGAAAAGCCTCAGCCGGAATTTCTGACGTAAGTAGCAAGCTTAAGAGGTGATTGGAACGGGTACAGGAGAGAAGGTAGGAATAGTTGGAGTTGGTCAGACAAGGTATGGGGAAAAGAAAGATCAAAGCATCCCGGAAATGGTATACGAGGCAGTACGTAAAGTTCTTGACGATGCAGGATTAACCATCAACGACATCGACAATATTGTCACCGCATCTGTTGATCTGTGGGATGGAAAAACCGCGTCAAACGTTCTTATCACCGAGGTGGTTGGCGCTGTTATGAAGACTGAAACGAGGGTAGCAGCTGATGGCATTGCAGCGGCCTATCAAGCATTAATGACTATTTTATCAGGTACTTTCGACGTTACCCTTGTGGTCGCTCATTGCAAAGGCTCAGAAGGAGCCCACTACAGCTTGACCAATTGGGTCTTCGACCCCATATATCAGCAGAAACTTGGCTTGGATTATCTGTCGGCGGCCGCCCTCCAAGCTAACTGGTACATGAACAAGTATGGCATCACAGAGGAACAGTGCGCAAAGGTTTCGGTGAAGAACCACCGCAATGCCATGAAGAACCCTTATGCCCAAATGCCTATGAACATCACGGTAAGGGATGTGCTTGATTCCGAAATTTTGGCTCACCCCATAAAACATCTGGATGCAGCCCCTGTTTCAGACGGCGCATGCGCCCTGATACTGGCCTCAGAGGAAAGAACCAAGAAAATTTCAAAGCTTAAGGGCAGAGACCCTGTCTGGATAAAGGGTGTGGGCAACTATGTGGATTCCCATTACCTTGGTGACAGAGACCTGACAAAGTGTGACGCCCTGATTCTAGCAGCGAAAAGAGCGTATCAAATGGCGGGAATAGAAAAGCCGCTGAAGGATATAGACGTTGCCGAGGTCTCAGAACCGTTTTCTTACCAAGAGCTCCTATGGACAGAATGCCTTGGTTTTTGTAGAAGAGGGGAGGGTGGAAGCCTTATCGATAAGGGCGTAACCGAGATAGATGGAGAACTCCCCGTAGACCCTTCAGGGGGGATGCTAGCGGGCAACCCATATTTCGTAGCAGGGCTCACGAGGCTTGCAGAAGCTACCTTGCAGGTTAGAGGAGAGGCGTACGGGCGGCAGGTACCTGACGCAAGAATTGCCTTGGCTCATGGTACAACGGGTCCTTGCGGGCAAGCCCAATGCGTCATAATTGTTGGTAAGTGAAGAGGTGAATGAATTATGCCAAGAAATGTTGCGATCGTAGGAACTGGACAGACGAAGCATGTGCGTCGGAGAGAAGACATAAACATGATGGAGTTGGTGAATGAGGCCGCTACAAGGGCTTTGGAAGATGCACAGTTGGAGGTCAAGGATGTAGATGCAGTGGTGCTGGGAAACATGGAGCTCTTTGAGGGAAGGGCTCTGCCAGACCTATGGATCGCCGAGGGGGCTGGTGGCTACTTAAAGCATGCACTGAAAATTGCCACTGGAGGTACCTCCGGCACCTCTGCCGCCATAGCTGGATATTATCATGTGGCGTCAGGTCTCTTCGACGTAGTGATGGTGGTGGGCTTCGAGAAACATTCCGAAGGACAAACGTTTGCAGGCATGGCTTTGACGGACCCTATGTGGGACAGACACGTAGCCTCGGCTGCTGTTGGGAACTTTGCCCTGTCCATTTCCCAGTATATGGCAACTAGAGGAGTAACGCAAGAGCAAGCGGCAAAGGTGGCGGTGAAGGCTAGAAGAAACGCGTGCAATAACCCCTATGCGCACCTCCAAATGCCGGACATAACGGTGGATAAGGTCCTCGAGTCCCGAATGATAGCTTACCCTATCCACTTGTTCGATATGTGCCCAACTTCTGACGGAGCTTGCGCAATAATCTATGCATCGGAAGAAATTGCGAAAAAAATCTGTACCAATTCAGCTTGGGTGAAAGTCGCCGTGACTCGCCACGATCATCCGTATCTCGGCGATCACGAGAACCGGTTAGCCACGATAAGAACTCTCCGTGACGCTGCTAGAGAGGCGTACAAAAAAGTTGGAATAACAAATCCTCTGAAGGAAATAGATGTAGCTGAAATATACGAGCCAGTCACCTACGCCGAGCTGGCGTGGTACGAAGCCCTAGAATTTTGCCAAAACGGGGAGGCTGGAAGGCTTATCGACGAAGGTGTAACCGAGATGGATGGAGAACTCCCGGTTAACCCTTCAGGCGGCGTCCTCTCAACAAACCCTGTCGGCGCATCCGGAGTGATAAGGGTTGCCGAAGCCGCCTTGCAGATTCATGGAAAGGGAGGAAAGCGGCAGGTTCCAGACGTGGAAACAGCCTTAGTTACCGGTTATGGCGTCTACACGTGGTCTGACGTGATAATCTTATCGAGTCACTTGTAGGGAAATGGTGAAAAATATGGCCGAAGAAGAAGAGCTCATCAGGGTACCAATCACGATGGAACTCACGTACAACTATGCGGCTGGCCGCTATTTTAGCAAGTTTCTTACATCGCTGAAAAAGGAGAGAAAGATTATGGGCGTCAAGTGTCCCAAATGTAAGCGTGTTTATTTGCCGCCGAGACCTATTTGTGGAAACTGTTTTGAAAAAATGGATGAGTGGGTGGAGATAAGCGATAAAGGCACCGTTAGGGCATACACCGTGATCTTCCAGCCTTTCATTGATGGAAGAACCGGCAAACTAAGACCCGCTCCCTACGGCATGGCCCTCATCCAACTAGATGGAGCAGACACAACTGTCAATCATTACTTGGAAGAGTCAGACTTAGAGAAGTTGAGGATAGGTATGCGAGTTCAGGCGGTATGGAGGGACGAACTACAGGGGAACATGAGCGATATCCTGTATTTCAGAATCATTAAGTGAGGTGAAAGCATGAAGGAAGAAGCGGAACGTGTTGTGGTAACGTCAAAGATCGTCTTACCATTCAGCTACGCCGCAGGCCGCACCGCCAGCAGATTCTTCACCGAACTGAGGGACAATCAAAAGATTCTAGGAAAGAGGTGCCCAAAGTGTAATCGCGTCATCGTGCCGCCACGGAAAATCTGTGGGAAATGTTTCGTTGAAACCAGCGAATGGGTGGAAGTCGGTGATAAGGGCAGCGTAATCGCTTACACCGTGGTATACAAAGCAATGTCCCACTTACCAAAGGAAACGCCCCTTGCCTACGGAATCATTAGACTGGACGGAGCTGACACCAACATAGTTCACTTTCTTGGGGAAGTGGACCCTAAGAAAATAAAGCTTGGAATGCGTGTTCAGGCAGTGTTCAGGGAAAAGAGGGAAGGGAGCATACTAGACATTGACTACTTCAAACCCGTTTAGACCCCTCGCGTCTCGGTTGGTGGTAACTGGAACTTTATTTAGGGCAATCTCTAAAGATATTCTAACACAATATCACCTAGATGGATGTGATTTCCATGGGGAACATTCTATACGAGAAAAAGGATAGAACAGCCGTTATCACCATTAACCGCCCTGAAGTCATGAACGCCATAGACCTAGAAACCAGCGAAGAGTTGGTTAAAGTCTGGATTGACTTTAGGGACGACCCAAACCTTTGGGTAGCTATCATAACCGGAGCAGGGGAAAAAGCCTTCTGCGCTGGAACTGACCTCAAAAAGCTTGGAGAGTATTACAGAAAGCTGACCTCAATAGAGAGGCTGGAGAAGGCTGAAAAGGAACCTGGACTTGGAGGGATCACCCGCAACCTCCAGATTTGGAAGCCCATAATAGCCGCAGTAAACGGTTACTGTTTTGCCGGAGGGTTCGAAATAGCCCTCGCCTGCGACCTCAGAGTTGCGGCTGAACATGCTGTCTTCGGAC
>JBHIEV010000089.1:0-4631 GCA_046760805.1 Bathyarchaeia archaeon | reverse complement strand
TACTCGCCAGTTTGGCTATGTCATAGGCGTATTCGAAGAAGATAGTGGGCTCAGTATACGTGTAGGCTATGCTTTCGCAGTTGTTTCGCTTGGCCGCCACAACAATCTCTTCAGGGGACACATCTCGTCCAAGTATCAGATTACGGTCTTTAGGCATCTGAGAAATCTCAAAATTCTGACAGTTCCCACACCTGAAGTTGCATCCCACCGTGGCGATGGAATAAGCTCGTGAACCAGGAAGAAAATGGAAGAAAGGCTTTTTCTCTATAGGGTCCACAGCACGGGCTACAACTTTCCTGTAGACCATGCTGTAAAGCGTTCCGTTCCTGTTCTCCCGAACTCCACAAATTCCTCTTTTAGACTCGGTTATTCTGCATCTGTGACTACACAAATTGCACTTAACCACTTCATCGCCTAACTTTTCGTAAAACATTGCTTCTTTCATTTTGAAGTCTTCCATCTCTCTACAATGAGCATAACCCCACTTAAATATTCAAAAAGTTTGTTTTATTAGATGAAAGTTCTGATATATGATGTAAGGTGAATTGTATGGGTAAATTCAGAGTGGAAATAGACAAAAACGCCTGTCAAGGATTCGGAGCATGTGTCGAATTATGTCCACAGTTCTTCCAGCTCTCAGATGTCGATGGAAAATCCACCGTTGAAGGAGCTAAACAAGTTATGAAAGAAAACGAAGTCATTGCAGAAACATTGGAACTAGACAAACTGGAATGTGTCAGAGAAGCAGCTGAAGCCTGTCCCTTCAACGCTATACACATAGTAAACCTAGAGACCGAGGAGAAACTCATCTAAGCCTACGGTGGTTAGCATGACCGTAAACAAGGTTTCTGTAATGATCGGAGGAGAAGCCGGAGCTGGAATAACCCGTTCAGGCTTCCTCTTTGCCAAGGTCTGCTTAAGGGGAGGACTCCATGTCTTCGGCACAAA
This sequence comes from Bathyarchaeia archaeon, assembly GCA_046760805.1. GTDB lineage: Archaea > Thermoproteota > Bathyarchaeia > Bathyarchaeales > Bathyarchaeaceae. Next base: position 3,683 of record JBHIEV010000089.1, on the reverse strand, counting down.
CGACTACCAATCCCTCATAAGAGGAGGACACAACTTCTACATTGCCAGAGCCGACGCCGAAGAGGTCTACTCCCAAGCCGACACCATCGATCTGCTTTTGGCGCTAAACAAAGAAACCATCCTTCTCCACAAACACGAGCTTGCCCTTGGTGGAGGCATAGTGTATGACGGAGAGGAGATAGTTCTAAGCGCTGAGGAACTAAGCAGAGTCGACTTAAAACTCTACTCAGTGCCTTTGAAGGGAACCGTCAAGGAACTAAAGGGAAAAATGATCATGAAGAACACTGTGGCTCTAGGCGCTGCGGTAGCCCTTCTGGACTATGATCTAAAGATTCTGAATGGGGTCATAAGGGACGTGTTTAAGCTAAAAGCGGCGGAATTAAACGTAAAAGCTGCAAAAATGGGATACGACTATGCTCGAGAACACTATGCGGGGGACTTTGAATATCGACTGGAAACAACAAGCTCAGCTGGAAAACGAAAAATTTTTCTCACCGGAAACGAGGCTGTGGGTCTCGGCGCCATTCGGGCAGGCTGCAAGTTCTATGCCGCCTATCCCATGACTCCAGCCACTCCACTGCTTCATTTTTTGGCACCCCTCGATAGAGAATACGGCATGATCGTGGTGCAGGCAGAAAGCGAGATAGCCGCCATCAACATGATTGCCGGCGCCTCCTTCACCGGAGTGAGGGTCATGACAGCCACCTCTGGGGGAGGTTTCTGCCTTATGAGCGAAGGTTTGGGCATGACGGGCATGACCGAGACGCCCGTAGTGATTATGGTTGCTCAAAGGCCTGGACCCAGCACGGGTTTGCCCACCTACTCAGGCCAAGGAGATCTAAGGTTCCTTATCCACGCCTCTCAAGGAGAATTCCTGAGAGTAGTAATAGCCCCAGGGGACGTAGGGGAGTGCTTCTACAAAACTATGGAAGCCTTCAACCTAGCGGAGAAGTTCCAGATACCTGTCATCATCATCACGGACAAGTATCTTGCGGAGAGCTACGGAGCTGCAGACCTCTTCGATCAGAACAGAATTGAAATCGACCGCGGGCTTCTACTGACCGAGGATAAGTATGCGGATGAGGAAGAATATAAGCGGCACAATTTCACGGAAGACGGCGTTTCACCCAGAGCCATGCCCGGAATGAAAGGAGCCATCGTCAGAACCAACGCCGATGAACACAATGAAAGCGGATACACAACTGAGGACCCTGCGTTGGCTACCAAAATGGCTGATAAGCGGTTTAAGAAACTGGATGTCCTCGTCAAAGAACTAGAAACCTGTGAGACAACCAAGCTTTACGGCTCTGGGGAAGCAGACGTGACTATTTTGGGATGGGGGTCCACAAAGGGACCAATAAGAGAGGCTATGAAACTCCTCAACAGGGAGAGTGTGAAGGTTAACTATCTCCAAATCCTATATCTGAACCCCTTTCCAGTTGCTGATGTTCAGAGAATCTTGAAATCAGCTAAAAAGACGGTTGTGGTGGAAAACAACAAGACCTCTCAGCTGTCTAGCCTCATAAGGGAACACCTTCTCATGACCGTCGACCACAAGATTTTGAAGTACAATGGGAGGCCCTTCAACCCAGGAGAGCTTTCGCAAAGGATAAAGGAGGTGCTCTGAAATGGTAACTCTCGAAGATTTGAAGACGCCGAAAAAGAACACTTGGTGTCCTGGATGCGGAAACTTCGGAATATTGATGGGCTTCAAAAGGGCTCTGGTGCAGTTGGGCCTCGAGAGAGATCAAGTCGTGGTCGTGTCGGGCATAGGCTGCCATGGGAAGATGGTTAACTACGTGAACGTAAACGGATTTCACGGCATCCACGGGAGAGTATTGCCCTTAGCAACCGGCATCAAACTGGCGAATCCCAACTTGACTGTGGTGGGCTTTGCTGGAGATGCTGATTGCTACGATGAGGGTTGGGGTCACTTCAGCCATGCCATCAGAAGGAACATCGACATAACCTTGATCGTGCACAACAACATGGTTCTTGGCTTGACTACGGGCCAAACAACCGCCACGAGCCAAAAAGGGTTCAAAACAAAATCAACTCCCTTCGGTTCTATATCTCCCATGTTAAATCCCGTCGCTCATGCGTTGGTTAGCAATGGCACTTTTGTGGCTAGAGGGTTCGCCGGAGATATGAGGCATCTAACTGGCTTGATGGTGGAAGCCCTTAAGCACAGAGGCTTTGCTTTTCTTGACGTCTTCCAGCCCTGCGTTACCTTCAACTACCTGAATAATTATGATTGGTTCCGCCAAAGGGTCTATAAACTGGAAGAGGAAGGGCATGATTACGTTGATAGACAGAAGGCCTTAGAGAAGAGCTTTGAATGGGGAGACCGAATACCCATCGGAATCTTCTACAAAGAAGAAAGGCCTACGTACCGTGACGGTCTTCCACATGTAAAAGGTATGTTGCTCACAAAATTACCAATAGAAGATATAGACATAACTTCTCTTCTCGAAAGCATGATGTAACCGTCTGAAACATCCAGAATCAGAAGAAATTTTACAAAACGCCGCACGGGCAGCATGAGAGTATGTTACTCGCTTCTGTGACGGAGAAGGAAAAATATAGTTTCCTATCAGCGCATGCAAGTATGTTGGCGGCTGCGTTGCCTTAGAGAACATTTATAGTGTTGCTTTACATATACTATTTTCACCGCTTTCAGGGTATAGAGCATTATGACTGAAGAACCAGAATCGCAATCCAATGAAGAAGAAGTGGCAACAAAACTTATGATTGACAGACCATCTGACTTCAGATTTCACGCGGCTTATCTGGCATATTCCGAGACATGGGACAAAACCACCTCACAAGAGATGAAAACGGAATTGAACGAGATCATGTCATCACTTTCCAAGGAAGAGATAACCTATTCAATCTTCTACAGAAGGTTGGACCAGTTTAGAAAGCAAGGTTCCAAACACTACGCATATCCTAGAAAAAGAATAGAAACTCAGAGGAAGAGGGATTGGAGAAAAAGACAAACCAAAGACATGAGGAATGCGAGACATAGAGGAAGACACTGAGGACAGATCTTTACCTTCTAACGGATCTTTTGCGACGGAGAAGGCAGAATGGAGAAAAAATATGGGGGATTATGGTATTTTTAGTGGCAACCGTGATGGGACTCCTCAACCTCATTGTGCATCGTAGAGCTATATTCTTCTTCAAGTATCTCATCCATCATCTCTGTACATTTATCATGCATTTCTTCCCAATGATTATGCATCTCATTGTGTTCTCCGGACATTTCTCCATATTCCTCATTTGCTGCTCGGATTTTAGTTGGCGCAGCATAACTGTAGACTGCAAAGGTCGTGGCAACTAACGCTGTGATCATTGCCAACCCTAATATTGTTAATGCTTTTAGTTTCAGTGTTTTCACCTCCTTACCTTGTTAGATTGAGGTATTCATAACGGGAGCGATGTTAAAGGTTGTCCATGTGACCGTTTCCAACCGTTCAGAAACCGTTACTTTCGTTCTTCAGTTAAGAAAACATTGTAGGTTTTGCCTATTCTCTCTCTTTGAATCAAATTCATCTTATCGAGGTTTATTAAAATCCTCGAAACCTTTGCTTTGCTCCAACCCAACCTAAACCTGAGGGAGTCTTGAGTGATTTTGCCTGCCCTTCGAATCTCGTCTATGATAGCCTTTTCATCTTCTGACA
>JBHIEV010000088.1:0-4771 GCA_046760805.1 Bathyarchaeia archaeon | reverse complement strand
AGTTTGAAAGGCTCATGTTGCAAGGTCTCCATAGACCTTCCACCGGAGAAGTGCCCAAAAAAGTAGCCTTCATCCTTTGTGTGGGAAGCCGTTCAACTGCCACAAACGGAGTTGGTTACTGCTGCAAAATAGGCTGCATGGTCGCGATAAAACAAGCTTTGTTACTGGATAAGGCGGTACCTGGAGCGAAGCCTTGGATCTTCTACACCGATGTAAGGGCTCATGGCAAAGGCTACGAGGAGTTTTATGCCAAGGCTAGGGAACATCGTGCAACCTTCATTAGAGGCCGGGCAGCAGAGGTTATTCCAAACGGTAATAGCGTTGTCGTGAAGGCGGAGGACACCATTCTTGGAGAGCAGATTGAGGAGCCTTTCGACTTGGTTGTGCTCAGTCCCGCTCTCATTCCTAACACAGGAACACACGAACTGGCTGAAATGCTTGGCATCGATTTGGGACCTGACAATTTCTTCTTGGAGGTCCATCATAAGCTTAGAGGGGTTGAAACAAAGAGAGAAGGGATTTACATAGCGGGATGTGCCCAGGGCCCGAAGGACGTAAGAGAAACCACAATGGAATCCATGGCAACAGCATCGAAAGTTGCAACTTTCCTTGGGAAGGGAGAAATATCCGTCTCCCCTGAGGTGGCCTATCTCATCCCTAGAAAATGCGATCTTTGTGGAATCTGTGTTGATCAATGTCCAACAAAGGCTATTAAGAAAGGAAAAAGGGAAGTGGTAATAGATCCTATATCTTGTGTGGGATGTGGAATATGCATTCCTATATGTCCCAAAGAAGCCATTGACTTGAAGCACTGTACAGAATCACAACTGATTGCTCAGATCCAAGGAGTCAGTGAAGAGGGAGAGACATCGCCGAAGATAATAGCGTTTCTTGAGAAAATGACAGCTTACGCCTCAGCTGACTTGGGCGGACAAAGTAGACGAAGTTATCCTCCGGAAGTTAGGGTTGTAGGAGTGCCTAGCACAGGTCGTTTGAGCCTAAAACATCTGCTATATGCCTTCGCATCAGGGGCGGACGGCATAATATTTATTGAGGGAGACGACAGCCTGTTAAGAGAAGATAAGCTAAGAGAGCGGGTTATCCAATTTAAGAAAGAGTTAGGTAAATTTGGGATCAAGTCTCTTAGACTACAGTCAACCACTACAACCATCCCGCAGTATGAGAAGATCATGAGTCTTTTTGACTCCTTTGTTGAACGGATTTCAAAAATCGGACCTTTAAGCCAGGAGAAACGTGAAGAACTTAGGAAATATCTAGCTGGTGAAAAACATGCAACGTGAAAGAGCTAAACACAGCGAGGAAATGAGACTCGTTGCATCGCTGACGTCTAAGAGAGACAGATCATTCTTTGTCAAAGAAGTCATGAAGATGCCTGGAGGAGAAAATATACTCGACTGCATCCAATGTGGCATGTGTGCTGGCTCGTGTCCAACCAGGTTTGCCATGGATTATTCGCCGATGCAAATTATAAAAATGGTGCACTTGGGCATGAGGGAAAGGGTTTTATCGAGTTCAACCATCTGGATTTGCTCCACTTGCTACACCTGTTACACCCGTTGTCCAAGAGCCATAAACCTCACTACCATCATGACATCTCTAAAAAACCTAGCTATGCGGGAGAATTTCGTGGATAAAAACGGGGTAAAGCCCAAGTTTCACAGGTCTTTCTTTGAAATCGTCAACAAATACGGAAGAATGCATGAGCCAGAACTTTTCACCAGAATCCTAAAAAAATCTGATCTCAGAAGTCTTTTCCACAACGCTGCTCTAGGATGGAGGCTTTGGAGAAAGGGAAAACTGCAGATACGAGCACCGAAGATCGAACAAAGCACCGACCTTCTCAACATACTTGAAAGAACTAGCGAGGAGGAATCTTGATGAAGTATGCCTTTTATCCCGGATGTGCTGTGCACTCCTCCTCCAAGGAGTACGGAGACTCGTGCAAGGCTATCAGCAAAGTTCTGGACATAGAGCTGGTTGAAATACCTGATTGGAACTGTTGCGGAGCCATCGATGCAGTCTACTCCTACAAACCACTCTATTCTGTAGCCATCGACGCCAGAAACTTATCCTTGGCTGAAAAAATGGGGATGGATATCGTAACCCTATGCAGCGCCTGCTACTACACCTTGTCTCGAACCAACAAACTCCTTCGAGAAGATTCTGGACTAAAGAACAAAGTCGAAGAGGCGCTAAGCAGTGCCGGGCTCAACTACAATGGCGGTGTCAAAGTAAGACATTTTCTCGAAGTTCTTCTATCGGACGTGGGTCTCGAAAGAATAGGTGAGAAGGTCAAGATTCCGTTGACCACTCTGAGCGTCGCGTCTTACTACGGTTGTTTCCTGGTAAGACCTCCAGATCTAACCAGTTTTGACGATTCTGAGCACCCAACAAGTTTGGATGAACTAGTTGAGACCCTCGGGGCTTCCAAGGTTGAATATTATGGAAAAATTAGATGTTGTGGAGCTTCGCTCGGCATAACTAAAGAGGAGGTTATGCTTGAACTGTCTAAGAATATTCTGCTTAATGCGAAGAATGCTGGAGCCGACTGTATGATAACCGCCTGTCCTCTATGTCACTTCAACCTCGACGCTAAACAGAAAGACATTGAGTCGAAATTTGATCTGAAAATAGACCTTCCCATACTTCACTTCACTCAACTTATTGGTCTAGCTTTTGGGATAGAGCCGAAGAAACTGGGGCTCCACAGAAATTGTGTCTCTCCAAAGAAGATCCTTCCGCAATACGCAGGGAGTGTGGTCTAAATGATTGAAGAAAGACTTTCGTTTCGTACCCTCAAGAGAGAGGTTGTCGAACCCGGAATCTGTGCGGCGTGCTACGGATGCGTAAGTTTCTGCACCGCCAACGAGCTGAATGTACTGGCAATCGAAAAGGATAAGCCTGTATATTGCGATGAAGAGAACTGCCTCGAAGACGGAATATGCTACTTGATCTGTCCGAGAACTCCGGAGTTGGACAAAGCCATAGAGGCTAGGTTCCACTTTAAGGAACCTATAGGCTCCTATGTCTCAGTTCGAAGCCTTCGCACAACCGATAAAGAAATCGCCAAAGTCTGCTGCGATGGCGGAGTAGTCACAAGCCTTCTAAAGTTCCTACTAGATACGAAGAGAATCGATGGCGCTGTGCTCTCTAAAAGGGAAGGTCTTTGGAATAATGAACCCATGATCGCGACTAGGTTCGAGGACTTACTTGAGTGCGCTGGGTCTAGTTTAGCGCAGTCCAGAAGTGTTAGAGATTTAGGGGACTTGACAACTTACGCTCCAATCTTCAGCGCCCTCAAAAGACCAGAGTTGGTGGACTTAACGAAGCTCGCGGTAGTGGGCACTCCATGCCAAATATTGACGATTCGAAAGATGCAGCTACTCCGCATCGTTCCGAGCCATATGGTACACTTCACCATAGGCCTCTTCTGCTTCGAGAACTTTCTCATGCACGATGATGGAAGGAAATACCTTGCAAGCAAAATCGGAGCAAATCTAGATCAAATTGGAAAGATCAACTTGAAAGACGATTTCATCGTGAAGTTGAAAGACGGAAGGGTTGTGCACATCGATTTGGATGATCTCGGCCCCATCGCACGTTCAGCATGCCTTGCATGCACAGACTTCTCCAACTATACTGCAGACATCTCAGTAGGTGGACTAGGCTCCCCGGAGGGTTACACCACCACATTGGTGCGGAATCGCGCCGCTCAAAAGCTGATAAATCAGGCAATCAGTCAAGGATACCTCGAAGAAATCGAGCAAAAAGGAGCACTTGAAAAAATCGAGAGGATGGCTGAGAGAAAGAGAAATCGTGGAATGCGGGTGCTCGCCCAGAGAAAGGCGAAACACAAAAGCATGTGATATGCTAACTGAGGCATGTTATTCTATACGTAAGAAAATGGTTTTTTGAGATAAATATTAAAATATATATGTAAAAACATGCATATACGCTCTAGGAGACTCTTAAAATGACCATGATAAGCCACAGGGAATGTCACCTAGTCGAGGTGAAGAATGAAGACCTCAATAGGTTTGTTGAGGAGATCAAGGCTTTCCTGGAAAGGGAAAAAATTCCTCAGGACTACACAGTAAATGTTTACAAAGACGCGGTCGCATGCTGCGGATATTTCCCAATCGGAGTGTTTGTCGAAATACAGGGACCAGAAAAGCAGCCCATAGAAGACCTAGACCTAAAGATATACGCCAAAATCATAGAGATCTGCGAAAGAGAAGGCATAGAATATCACGAATGCAAACCACTCGAGGTTCTTAAGAGCGGTGAGTGATCGAGAATGGTTTTTGTCTACATCTTGGGAAAAGTAGGAACAGGGAGTGAAATAGAGGTTCTTAATGCACTCAAAAATGCCGGGCAAGTGAAGAGAGCAAGCCTCACCTATGGAATCTACGATTTATGCATCGAGGCACAATTCAAAACCATGGAGGAACTAGACGATTTTCTGTTCAATGTGGTAAGAAAGATTCCCGGCATAAAGGACACGGTTACTCTAGTGGCAGCGAAAACAATCTTAAAAGAGTAGATAGGGTTCGCTAATTCTGACTTCAAAGTGATGCAGAAGACGGCTACCTATGGTTAGTCAAATGGAACCCCGTGACGCACATGAAAACTAAATCTCTCACATGATCAATCTCTCTTAGGAAATATTCAGAATTCTGAAAGAATCGAAAGCAAAATTGTTGTAATTTTATTAATTCAATAAAAGATTTTATATGAGCCCCAAGTAGTT
>JBHIEV010000087.1:0-4854 GCA_046760805.1 Bathyarchaeia archaeon | reverse complement strand
CGGGAGTTAGCGGGATAGCGTATCCTAGTGAAGAAGGGTATAACTTTGCGAGGGAGACAGGGTTGGAAGTCAGATTCTCTACGGAATGCTGTGCTCTTCACTATAAAGATATTATTAATCAGTTGAATGCCACTGGTTAGGAAGGACTTGATCGATGAGAACATGGAGGCTTCTTGACACTGGTTGTCGTAGCGCTGCGGAAAACATGGCGCTTGATGATGTAATTCTCGAATGCCGATCACGAAACCTCACACCTGATACGGTTAGGTTTCTTCAGTTTGACCCTCCCGCGGTGCTGATTGGTTATCATCAAGTGGTTGAACACGAGGTTCGAGTGGACTATTGCAAGAGCAAGAGCATAGACATAAACAGACGCATAACCGGAGGAGGAGCGATCTATTTTGAAAACAAATCGTTAGGTTGGGAGATCTTTGCTTCAAAATCCGAATTTGAGAGCTATCGACGTCTAGAAGAACTTTATGAGAAGATGTGTGAAGGCGTTATCTTTGGGTTGAAGACGCTTGGAATTCAAGCCTCCTTTCGTCCCAAAAACGACATCGAAGTCGAGGGAAGAAAAATCTCAGGAACCGGCGGAACAGAACGAGGCGACGCCTTTCTTTTTCAAGGCACTTTACTAGTTGACTTCGACGTTGACACCATGTTGCGTGCGCTCAGAATCCCGATCGCGAAGCTTAAAGACAAGGAGATTAGGTCTGTCAAGGAGAGAGTAACATGCATGAAATGGGAACTGGGACAACAGCCCAGCCTAACCAGCGTAAAGGAAGCGCTAAAGACGGGTTTTGAACAAGCCTTTGGAATCAAACTTATTAGGGGTGAATTAACGAGCGACGAGCAGACGCTTCTTAGAGATAGGTTGGACGAATTTAGGTCGGACAAGTGGGTTTTCCTTGAAAGAAGACCCTTAGAAGAGGCGGTGGAGGTTCACGCCATCGACAAAACATCTGGAGGGTTGATTCGAGTATCCTTAGCCATAGACAAGGAAGCAAAAGTCATCAAGAGCGCGCTCATTACTGGAGACTTCTTCGCTTACCCTTCAAGGGCAATCTTAGATCTTGAAGCAAGCTTGAAATATACTTGTTTAAACGAGAATGAAATCAGACAAACCGTATACCGCTTTTTTGAGACGTCTGGAGCGCGCGTGTTAGGCGTTACTTCCGAAGATCTCGTTCAGCTTATTCTCGAGGCTGTTGGAAAAATGGAGTACGAGCAGTTTGGGATCAGCCCCGCAGAGGCTAATCATCTCTATGCCATTCTCAAAAACGGCACCGCGCTGCTCAAGAACGGTTTTGATTTCCTGCTTCTGCCCTATTGTGCGAAGCCCTTAACATGCGAGTATAGGAGAAGAGAGGGTTGCACAATGTGTGGCGAATGCTCCGTCGGCACGGCTTATGAACTAGCCTTAGCATCGGGGCTAAAACCTGTAACCATACAAAACTTTGAGCACTTAATGGAGACGCTGGAGGAGCTTAGACAAGCCAACGCCAAGGGATACATAGGATGCTGCTGCGAAGCCTTCATCTGCAAACATCAAAACGATCTTAAAGAGGCTGGCATCCCAGCCCTCCTCCTAGACATCAATCATCAGACCTGTTACGACCTCGGAAAAGAGGAGGAAGCTCTAAAAGGTAACTTTGAGAGCCAAACAGAGCTAAAAATCGATCTCTTAAGCAAACTTGTGAGAAGAAACGGTGTCGAAACAAGACTCGATAGGTGACAACCATTGAAAACCCAGCACTTCGATGTCATTGTTATCGGAGGCGGTCCAGCAGGAGCAGTCTCAGCTCTAAAATGTTCCGAACTGGGTCTCAATGTTCTGCTAATTGAACAAAAGACTGAAAACAGGCACAAGCCATGTGGCGGAATACTCACGCCCGCCTGTGTTGACACAATCCACGAAAATCTTGATGCAATTTTGCCACATAATGTAGCGTGTTCGCCAGAAAAGCTTGGTTTGTACTATATACCGCCAAGCGGCGGGGAAAAGGGCGGTAGCATGAGCAACTATAAGCTTTTCAACATCAACCGAGACCTCTTCGACAACTGGCTTATAAATCTCGCCGAAGATTCAGGTGTCCAGGTTTGGTACGGAACAGAGTTCCTAGAGCTACGGCAATCGAAGCTCATCCAGGTTTTGGCTAGGAAGAAAGGCAGCATCGTTAAGATGACCAGCCAGTATCTGATTGGAGCTGACGGCGTACATTCCAAGCTTAGAAGGCAACTATACCCCAAGATAAAGGTGGAAACCCTGCCCGTCTTGCAAGAGCATTGGAGAGCAGAAGGAGACTTTGACAATTATTTCTACGCGTTCTTCAGCGGGGAGATCTCCTCAACCTACGCTTATGTTATGCCAAAGGATGGTCTCTATGTGGTTGGGGTTGGAGCGCCAAAGAAGCATTCCACATCAGTTTCCATGTCTATCGGTCAGTTCAAAGAGTGGTTAAGCAAAGAGTTCGCCTTCAAGCCACTGCGCTTGGTGAGAAGGGAGACATGGGCGATACCTTATGGTTTTGACCTTGAAGGTGTCGGCAACGTTATCTTGGTTGGAGATGCAGCTGGTTTCTGCAATACGCTATCTGGAGAGGGCATCAGATTTGCCATCGAAAGCGGCGTCGCTGTCGGAAACGCGATTCAAGAGGCTCTCTCAAGTAACAGGCACCTCGCACCAATATACATGAGCCACGCAGAATGGATTTACAGTTTCTTACGTATGACGCACGAATTTGCGATTCATCTAACGGATGAGGGCAGGGAAGAGTTCGTCAGGTCCGAGCTCTCCCGCATCTCATGGACAACATAGTCTTCAACTGAACCTACCAGAAGAAGAGAAACAGCCTAACAAGAAAATCAGGCTCAAGTGAAGCTGATACTACTTCTTAGCTCTCGTTTTGATTTCGGACTTGTACCACTCAAAGATGGCTTCGCCGTGTATGAGCTTTTCAAGTTCCTTAGGATTGGCCGGTTTGATTATGGCCAACCAGCCTTCGCCGTAGGGATCTTCGTTCACCGTGGTTGGCTTCCTTCTCAGCATCATGTTGACCTCGTCTATAGTACCTGTAATTGGCGACTCTACGGGGCCGACCCATTTTGCTGTTTCGAGTGTTGCAAGGCTTTTGCCCTGGTCAACCGTTGTTCCCTTTGGCCTGATGCGGATGAAACGAATCTTTCCAGCGAGGCTTTGGGCAAGATCTGTGAAGCCAACTCTGACCCTTTCATCCGACTCAACTTTCGCCCACGTCAGCCCTTTAGGCCAATAGTAGAGTTCCTCTTTAAGCTCGTACCCTTCAACCTTAACCATGTTTGTGCTCCCTCGTTGTTTTGACTGTATGCATTGGAATAACTTAAAAAAATTTTCTGTCTACCCACGCACGTTCTTTGCGCACGTGCTCATCTATTTGAATTTTGGCGTTCTCTTCCCATACATGATTTCTGTCTGTGAAACTAAGTATGCCTTTGAAGTTGAAAACAATAAATTTAAATATATTAAATTATTATAAAACGCGCTCCGCAAACATGCAGCTTTATTGAGGCTCTCAATATGGCCAAAGAGCCTAGGGTTGGAGTCTACATCTGTCACTGTGGAGGAAACATAAGCGACACTGTGGATGTAGAGAAGGTTAAGGAAGCTATAGCGCATTGTAAAGGAGTGAGAATCGCCGAAACCTACGAGTATGTATGCAGCAATCCTGGCCAGGATATGATAAGAAAGGACATAGCGGACCACAAGCTCAATAGGGTGGTGGTGGCAGCTTGCTCGCCAAGAATGCACCTGGACACATTTAGGCGAACAGTGAAATCTGCGGAGCTCAACCCATACCTCCTTGACATCGCAAACATTCGAGAGCAGTGTAGCTGGGTTCACGATGAGAAAGACTTGGCAACAGCCAAAGCGATTGATCTCATACGCGGGGCTGTGGGACGAGCGCTTCATCTTGAACCGCTGGAACCAGAAAGCATACCAGTAAACAAGGATGTTGTTGTCATCGGAGGAGGAATCGCGGGAATCATAGCGTCCATTGAACTAGCGGATAAGGGCTATCAGGTCTATCTGATAGAGAAAGGCCCAAGCATAGGTGGACACATGGCTCAGCTCAGCAAAACCTTCCCAACCCTTGATTGTTCGGCGTGCATTCTAACTCCGAAAATGGTTTACGTGTCTCAGCACCCGAAAATCAAGATATTCTCCATGTCTGAAGTGATGGCTGTAGAGGGCTCACCCGGCAACTATCGAGTGTTGGTTAAGAAGCGCCCGAGGTTTGTGGATCTAGCCAAATGCACAGCCTGTGGAGAATGCGCCAAGCGCTGTCCAGCCAAAAAAACCAGCGAATTTGAAGAGGGGTTAATGGAGGAAAAGGCTATCTACATACCCTTTAAACAAGCGGTTCCCAACGCGTACGTCATAGACAAGGAGCACTGCCTTTATTTCACCAAGGGCGTTTGCAGGGTCTGCGAGAAGTTCTGTAAGGCTGATGCGATTGTCCTCAACCAGAAGGAAGAGATTGTCGAGCTAGACGCGGGCGCAATAGTCGTCAGCACCGGATACAAACAAATCAATCCCCGCGTTCCTGAGCAGTATAGTTTCGGTCTGCATCCAGACATTGTAACCAACCTTCAGTTTGAACGACTCTTGAAAAAGGGCATGCGCAGGCCTTCTGACGGAAAGGTGCCAAAGAAGGTGGCCTTCATACTCTGCGTGGGAAGCCGAATGGATGTGGAGAAGGGGAAAGAATATTGCTGCAAGATAGGATGCATGGCCGCGATCAAACATACTCTGCTGCTTAAAGAGACTGTACCCGACGCTGAATCATGGGTCTTCTACACCGACATAAGGGCTGA
>JBHIEV010000086.1:0-4945 GCA_046760805.1 Bathyarchaeia archaeon | reverse complement strand
GAAAACTTAATAGCAGAAACACCTGAAAATAGTCTAGGTGAGAGGCATTGCCAGAATGGATATGTCTGAAGTGTGGCAAAAAGTGGGTTGAAGAGGGAGAGGTGGAGCCTCGGTATTGTCCAAACTGCGGTAGCGCAAACATTTACGTGCCGAAGAAGGTGAAACCTCCAAAATATCATGCGTAGAACCCGCCAAAGTCTACGAAAAGCAGTTCACAAAGAGACAGTTCCTCTCAGAAATTAACATCAGGTCAGGATCATTCTTTTCAGTTAAAGAGAAAGGAACGCCTTTGACTAGAACCGCGGGAACCAGCTCATCAGTTTCCCCCATCACTAGATGGGCAGCACTTGCTAGATCGTCAGCTAGAGCGTGTCTTGTTATGAGCAGTTTATTGCCGTAGAGGTCCTTTCCCATCCTCCAGTCTTTGATCGGGTTGAAGCCTGCGATCCCGATGGCTAGACCTGTTGTTCCCATGCGAAGAGGAGTAACGCGACTGTCGACAATCAAAACCCCAACATTTCTACCCGTCCTCTCAAAGATTTCTGCCCTAATCTTCTCTGCGCTTCTGTGAGGATTTTCAGGCCAAAGAACGACGTATCGCCTTGGAGCGTTTTTGTGATCCACACCTGCATTTGGTATCAAAACACCGTTTTTCAGGGTTAGCAGCGCCCCAGAAACTCCTCCATAGATTTTCTCTGCCTCCCCCATGACAACCTCAACGAAAGTAGGGTCCAGTCTATACTTGTTAGCCAGCTTTTCCGCTTCCTTTGAGGGATTTATTGTGTCCAGCCTTATGAGACGGTTTTGAGCTGTTGAGATGGCCTTGCTGGCGAACGCCATCACATCTCCGTCCTCAATCTTCAACTTCTGTTTATTTAGGGCGGCCAAGACTATGCTGACCAGGTCGTCTTTGGGCTTGATTAATCCTGTGCGTATTCCGAAAAGATGCATTGCTTCTGATTCCCTCTTCTGAAACCATAAATCCTTAACGCCTTAATCAGAGGTACGCCGATAAGCGTAGCCGTCACCGTGATTATTATCCTCTCAACAGGATACAGGAAAGTTAGAGACTGCCAAAGCGAACTCCAAGATTCCAAGTCGTCAATGAGTGTCGGCCAATATATGATCTCGAACATCATGCTACCAACCACATGACCAAACAATGTCGCTATGAAAGAGAGGACGCCAACCCCAAGCATCATCTCCCTCATTCTGGTCTGTTTCCGCATGCACCTGGTAGCCTTCAACTGCAGTGGAGAAACCAGAATAGTCAGTCCAACTAGTTGAAGCCAGACAAAATATGGATGCAACCAGGCTGGTCCAACCATTGGATAAAACATGAACACTAACAACAAAATCGAATAAAGTACAGTCAGCCTCTGCCACTTTCGATTGTAAAGAAGACCCGAAGCCAAAGTTGCAGCAGTCGACGGCAGAAAACTGAGTGGCCCAAAGGGTCCAATCGGCGCAACGAAAGCTCCAACAATCCCACCTACAGTGACCGCTAGAGCCCCAAGCCAAGGACCGAGAATCATTCCAATCAAAGGCGCCATAATAGCAGCTGCACTGATATACCTCCCGATCGCGCCAATTATTGGAAACAGAGACCAGACGGAGAGAATTGTGCACAACGGCGCGAAGCAGCAGACTAAAGCCAGATTTCTTGTACTCAGTGTAGAATTCGCAACTTTCTGTTTCACTTTTTTCGACCCGGGGTCAATGTCATCTTTACCGTAAGTTACATAGGATTCTTAAGGTTTTACTGATTCATCCATTTTCTAGAACCTTGAGTCCACGAGATTTCAGAGGGTAGATGATCGCTTGTCTGCTTATAACTCTAAGTAGAGCGTACCCGATCACCGCTATTGTTATCAAACTGCTTGCTGTGATAAGTGTGATCATAGCTATCCATGCTGGTAGAAATTGAAGAACTGTTGGTATCGGGATAAAGGGGAATATCCACAAGTATCCCCCCACGATCAAGCCGACTGGCAAAGCACCGATAACACAGGCTAATAACTGTCTCTTACGTAGCAGCAGAATCAGACTGGCGGCAATCAAATTCGCTATTGGCCCAAATATCACGTCTACTGGTCCAAGGAAGTAATAGGCGTTCGTTAGGAAGCATCCAACAGTCACTCCGATAACAAATGGCCATCCGAACAAAGCTGACAAAGCGATGAAGCAGTCTGCAACGCGAAGCTGAACTGATCCATAAATCGTATAACCACCTGCAACAGTCATTTGAACGATATTGACAACCACATATAAACTGGTAGAGATCGCTGTCAGACTTATGTCTCTAGTGTCCATTTGTTCACCTCCCTACTCCGGAGTTTTGGGTAGGTCTAGACACGAATGTGTCCTGTTCCAACTTTTTCTTGCTGTGAAAACCAGCTGATGTTTTTGTGTTTTTCATCTTTCTCCCTTTTGGGGTTTGTATTGCGGAACGGAGGGAGTTAACCACCCGCTCACTTGATCAAAGGTTAGGTAGTCTTCCTTAAAAGTTGTACTGTTCTCTGATGGTTGGTCCATTCAAAGATTGGACTTGGACTTTCAAAACAGACCTACAAGAGACTGCCAGATATGTCTGCGATCTCTTGAGTGTGCTAGAATTTGTAGACTTTTTCGATGCGTTGTTTGTCTTCTGAAATTTCCTTTATCAGCCTTACAGCGTAAAGAACTCTTCTTATGTCATCTCTTAGCGTCTCATCCTCAGGGTTTAATTCTAAGTACTTCACTATGGTGCTATTTCGGGGAGTTGTGTTGGGTTTCTCTACTATGTAGTCGAAGAGGAATTCCAGTAGCTTTCTCAAGCCGTTGTCTTGTATGTGAGAGAGACTGATTGAAAGGGCCACCAACTTCTCTTCTAGAGAGTCTAGCGTCATGGACTCGTCATAGCCTACATTTCCTTTAAGTCTCCTCTCTTCAAGAAGGCGTTGCAATGCGAAACCCCATCCATATCTGATGACGTGAGATATAATATAGCTCGAATCTGTATTTAAGAATTACTTTTGAACAGTAGAACGAGAATACACTATAGCATACATGCACAATTCTTAAATACAAAAACGTCTCTTATATCTTGTGACGTCAGATATCTGCTTTCGTGCACCGTGGGACCTCTAATGTATAGAGACTATATGCGGGAGAACGTGGAAGAGCTGAGGCACAGAGAGACATTGTCGTTCCTCATAATGATTATGGGCATGATCTCGCTGATGGGCGGATTCACCATGACAGCCATCGCAGCAGACCAGGTGAGATGGTTCTTCCTTCTGCCTTTTGAACCAGCCCTCGGACCCTCCAGCCTGCTAAGCCTAACCCTAATCCTCCTCGGCTTCGCCCTAACCTCAGCAGGATTCATATTAGCAGTATACTACGACAGAGAAAAGATGTGGTTCCTAAAACACCTAAAAGAATCCAACCCTGTAGTCGACACAATCTTGAAAAAGGGAAAGAAAAAATACTAGTCGCTGCATGAGCTTGCACTGCAGTCTTTTGACAACATGCATGTATGCTGACTGAAGTGTATTTGCGTTCAACAATGCAACAGAAAACTTTATACGGAATCTTAATACTCACTATATATAGTGAAACGCCTTGGTCTGCACCTATTCAGGTTGTGCATTCATGCACGGTTGTGGATCGACAGGGCTTTTGACAAGCGTCAAGGTTTAAGAGGGGGATGCGCTTGAAGAGATCTACTCAATGGGACCTCGTGGGCGTTTCTGCTGCATTGCTCACGTTTGTTTCTTTCTTTATCTGCGTGTATTATCGTCCTTTTGAAGGAGAGAATTCATTACTGTTAGGCATTGGAAATCCTCTTTTGATGATTTTCTATCTTCTGTTCAGTTTCATGTCCTTCATCTCTGCCCACCTTGAAAGCAGGGAGGAAGAACTGGACTCTAATGAAGAAACAGAGATTGTTTTCATCAATCTATCATTGCAGTGAAAGAGCATTTAGGCATATGTGTGCACGGCTGTTAGTCTTCTGCTGCTTGTGAACACGCAGGCTTCTTTTCACGCCTTCGCTTTTCATCTATCGCCTTCCTTATCCATTCAGAAGGGTTCGTAAGAGTGTTCAGATACTCGATTTGTTCCTTGTCTAACCATATGAAAACTTTTGAAGAAGTCATTGCAGCTGGTTTGGCCCGAGGCATGTCTTCTTTCTTCCAGACTTTGTTTATATGGTTTGTTGAACAAATACTCCTTCGGGCGCGCCTGCATACATGCGAAAGAATAATAAACTCGCATAGCTTTTCTAGGTAGGAAGGGACGAAGAATGGGTCTTGAAGAGTTGATTAAGAGAAGAGAAAGATCAACCGTGCTCGTGACGCTATCTGTTAGCTCTGGCTCTAGTCTGAACTCTGTAATTGAGCACGTGAAGAAGGAATATGCCACTGCTTTCAATATCAAAGACAAATGAACGAGAAAGAAGATCCAGAAAGCCCTCTCCAGGATTCTGAACAGGCTGTCCAACACAAAGCTTCCCCAAACTGGGTTTGTACTGTTTGGTGCTTATGACGGAGTTTGAATAGTAGTTCCAGACAAGAGAGTCACGAGGGACTTCTACATCTGCGGCAAAAGGTTCGAAACAGAGTATCTCAGGCAACTAATGATGCCTAAAGAACGGATAGGAAAGATACAATTGAGTTCTAAAAGAGCTACAGTCTCAATCGTTGAGGGGGAATTTGAAGAGGTCAAGTTCAAGCTAACTTCTGGGATCCCCGGAAAGCATAACCAAGGCGGATGTTATGCCAAAAAGGCTCAAAACAAAAGAGACGAGGAGGTAAATGCCTTCCTCAGAAAGGTCCATTCCCGTGCGAAGAGACTGGCTGTCGAGAAATGGACACTTGAAGGAGATAAGCAGATAGTAAAGCGATTCAGAAGAGTGAACTCCTAAACAAGCAGCTCCAGCTGCGCTTGAATATTTTTCAGAGAC
>JBHIEV010000085.1:0-4958 GCA_046760805.1 Bathyarchaeia archaeon | reverse complement strand
GCGCGCCTTCTGTTCAGGCGACGCAAACTTTATGAAAATCTGCTCTAGACCAAGAGTTTCCACAGCCTCCAAGGGATTTTACAATCCAAGAGGTGCTGCCACACGCCTTGCATCCTCTGTTCAGTGTTTATCAGTGTGTCGTCAACATCAACCACAACACTGATCATTTCATTAACCTCATTCAGCCTTTGATTCGAGCATATGCCAAACGCATTCTTTCAATGGTCTTCTCAGCGTTGATGGCGCATATAGAGCATTATGTTTCGAAGTGTGGAATGATCTTGTCGCTTATGAGGTCAATTGCTTTTCGGACATTTGGACCTATAGGTGAGCCCACGACAAATTGTGAAATGCCGGATCTGAGAAGTTGAGTTATGCGTTCGATACACATCTCAGGAGTGCCGCAAACCGAGAAGGCTTCTATCATCCTTGATGAGACGAGGCTGAACGCTTCTCCCCAGTTGCCGGCTTTGAGAGCCTTTCCAATCTTCGCAGCCTTCTCCCTATCTATACTATGCCTCTGTAACACTACATCTGGACTACCAGCTGCTACGTAGGCAACAACAGGAACCGCAGCCTCTGTAGCCTTCTTCAGATCCTCATGAACAGAGAAGGACGTATAGGCGGCGACGTCTACATCAGTAAGCTTCTTCCCTGCATCCTTAACTCCCTCTTTAACGAGACCAACAGCGTAACCTACGTCCTTGGGATGACCAGCGTTAATCAAAACCCCATCGCCGATCTTCCCAGCTAACCCCAGCATTTTTGGACCCTGAGCACCAACATAGACTGGGATCTCCGCTCTCGGCTTAAAGAAGAACTTCGCATCACTGGTCTTGAAGACTTCGCCTTCGAAAGTGACGCTCTTCTCACGAACCATTCTCCTAAATATCTCGACACATTCTGTCACTGCTGCAAGGGGCCTGCGCATCGCTACTCCAGTAGACCTAAGCGTTGTCTTGTCTCCAGCACCGATCCCGAGAATCACTCTGCCAGGAGCCATCTCATTCAACGATGCCACAGCTTGTGCTGTAATTACTGGGTTGATGAGATAGGGATTTGTGACCCCTGGACCAAGCTTGATTTTTTCAGTGTGGAGGGCTGCTGCGGTGAGGGTGACATAGACGTTGCGGTTGTTGAAGTGGTCTGTTATCCAGAGGTAGTCGAATCCGCGCTTTTCGGCTTGAATAGCGTAGAATGTCGTCTTCCAGTAGGGCTCACTCGGAACAAACTCGATTCCAAATCTAACCATGCCAAAAACCTCTTTTATTTCACTGTTCTTATGGCCTTCACTACATCCAGTAATCGCAATTCTTCCTCTAAGAAGTTCACGGTTTTTTCTTTCTCAACCACGACAGCAGCCTCAAGGAGAGCTGCAAGGCCTGCTTCGTCCGCCAATGAACCCTGTCGCCATTGATGGAGTATGGTTTTTGCAAGGTTGCTGGGCATCTTATCAGCATTTTTTGACTTCAGAAGGAAATCGATTAGTTTGGTTGAGAGTTTTCCTCGCTTTTGGATAGGAATCATTCCAACTATTTTGGGGTAGTCCATATCAAATCCCTTCTGTGGCATGGAATTGTGGAGATTTTATTAATCTAGGATCGTTTTTATGTCTTTGGGAAACTCCGGCGATGCAGTCCTCGATTTCGGATGAGCTCCTTCGTCTGTTGAGGAACCAGAAATATCACCTGGTTGGCAGGCATTCAGCTGTCAAACGCTGCAGATGGCTTTATGAATCCCTTATCCATAATCGTCCTTGTTACAAACAGAAATTCTATGGGATAAAGAGCCATCAGTGCCTTCAGATGACACCTGCGGTTGTATACTGCACACTGCATTGTCGTTTTTGCTGGCGTCTTCAGAGTGGAGACCTAGAATTCAAATGGGAAGAAATGGCGTTGCCAAAGTGGGATAACCCTGAGGAGCTGGTGGAGGGCTGTATCAGAGAGCAGCATAGGATTTTGAGTGGATACAAGGGAAATCCAAAAACCAACCCAGAAAAATACAGGGAAGCCTTAAGGCCAAGACACGCCGCCATAAGCCTAGCGGGCGAACCAACACTATACCCCCCTCTAGAAGGGCTAATACGCGAATTCCATCAACGAGGCTTCACAACGTTTCTCGTCACTAACGGAACAGTTCCTCAAGCCCTCTCCCAAGTGGAAGAAGAGCCCACTCAACTCTACGTCTCCGTCTCCGCCTTCGACAAGAAAACATATCTGAAAACATGCCGCCCACAGATTCCAGATGCGTGGGAGAAACTTAACGAGACTCTATCCTTGCTACCGAGTTTCAGTTGTCCGACAGTGATACGAATAACGTTGGTGCGAAACCTGAATTTGAAGCATCCGGAGCTATACGCTCGGTTTATTGAACGGGCTAATCCGACATACGTTGAGTCCAAGGCGTACATGCATGTTGGCTTTTCAAGACTACGCCTAGGATTCGAGAACATGCCGACTCACAGGGAGATTCGATCCTTTGCAGCCGAGTTGGCAGAGGAGATGGGGTATAACGTTCTCGACGAGGCTGAGGAGAGTCGTGTTGTTCTGGTTAGCCGTTTAGAAAGACCAATCGAGTTCTAGAGTAAAGCTTTCATCTTCTGGTTTTGTGGTTGGTATAGGGTAAAACTCTATTAGGTTCGCTTGAATCATCATCTTCGAAGCTCTCTGGGATGTGATTGTTGTGTCGCTGAAGTCGATTCTCGAAAAGATCCAGAAGAATCTGATGAAGAGGGAAGAGGTTTGGGAGAACATTAAGAGGGACATGCGACGAGCTACACGTTTGTCCAAGCAGGCTATTCTATTTGCACATCAGGAAAGAAATGAGAGTGCTAGAAAGTCACTTGAGGAGGCGAAAGATTTCTTGTCCAAACTCCGCGAGATTTCAAGGGATTACCCAGATTTGGTTCACTCAGGTATGGTTGACTCAGCGTTTCAAGAATACGCCGAAGCGCATACCTTTCTAAGTCTAATCGAGGAGGATCGGTTCATTGATCCCGACGAACTTGACATTCCCTCTGCATCCTACATACTCGGGCTTGCAGATGTTATTGGGGAGTTCAGGCGTAGGGCTCTTGACGCCATTCGCAGAGGAGATACAGGGATGGCGGAGGATTGCCTGCAGAAAATGGAGCACATCTACACTGAGTTAACCAACATGGACGAGGGCTACCTCCTCGTCTCAGGGCTTCGCAGAAAATGTGATGTCGC
This sequence comes from Bathyarchaeia archaeon, assembly GCA_046760805.1. Taxonomy (GTDB): domain Archaea; phylum Thermoproteota; class Bathyarchaeia; order Bathyarchaeales; family Bathyarchaeaceae. The sequence continues at coordinate 1,746 of JBHIEV010000085.1, read as the reverse complement.
TAGGCATATCATCGAATCTACAAGAGGAGACGTCACAATCGAAGCCCGAAGAAGCTCTCTCGAACATGCAATCAGCGAACTAGAGAAAACAATAGGCAGAAAAAAGAAGACTGAAAAAAGGCGATCCTGAAAAGATTCTGAACTGAGTTGAAAAAGAAAGTTGAAACTTCTTGCAAGTAGGCGTGGCTTATCATACCATTTTTTCGATTGACCTAGCTGGACAAGTCTTCATTGGGGTTTGAGCAAAGATTGCCGAGGCTTAGCCCGAATTTTTCCGTAGAGAAAGCCCATGCAATGCAGTTGTGGCTATCTAAGCGGGTGATACGTGCGGATGTACTTCCTAAGGCAATTCGATGCGTGGCTGGCGTGGATGTCGCGTATGCGAGAGGTGTGTCGGTTGGTGCAGTTGCGGTTCTCGATTTCGCCTCATTGTCCCTTACTGAGTCGCAGGCATCTAGTGTGAGAACCCGGTTCCCCTATATTCCGACTCTGCTCTCCTTCAGAGAGGTTCCTCCAGCGCTCTCAGCCGTAAGGAAGCTACATGTGCAGCCAGACGTTTTTCTGGTCGATGCTCACGGGATTATGCATCCCTATCGCCTAGGTTTTGCTGCTCATCTTGGTCTGGTCCTGGATAGGCCTACGATTGGTGTCGCGAAGAACCCTTTGTGTGGTAAGCCTGAGCCTTTGAAGGAGAGGAGATGGGCGCTGATTAGAGATAGGGGAGAGGTTGTTGGTGCCGAGGTTGTTACAAAGCCAGGGGAGAAGCCTGTGTATGTGAGTGTTGGCCATAAGGTTTCGCTGGAGACCGCTATAGACATCGTTATTGGCTGTACACGGGCCCATAGGATTCCAGAGCCTACCAGACAGGCGCATATGCTAGCGAGCAAAGAGAAGAGGAAGCTCTCACGCAGGCAGAGGATCTAGGCCAAGTCTTGTATAGGATTGAAGTAGATTCCAAACGTGATGGAAGGCCGCTTGCGTTTTCCGTGTATGTGCAAGCAGGTTGGTGTTTTGGCAAGTCTTATAGTCTGATAGACCATTATAGAGGAGAGTGAGATGTTGGTTCGTGAGCGCCACTGGAGGGTTTAAGTTGAATTCTCGCCTCAAAAGAATTGTTAGAAAGATTAAGGACAAGTCGCTGCGAGAGAGAGTGGCTGAGCTTGTTGAGAATCCCACGGTTGAGATAGGTAGGAAAGTTTATACGGGCATGCCTCTGGAGGTTACACCCGCGGGTTTGTCTCGTCACCACAGCTATCCAGGAGGATTGGTCGAACATATCATCGGCACAACAGAGGTAGCCCTCAGTCTGTGTGATGTAGTTGAAAAGGTGTATCATGGACGAGTAGATAGAGACCTCGTGCTCGCTGGAGTCATCTTGCACGACATATTCAAGCCCTTAACCTATGAAATGGCGGAGGATGGAAACTACATGATGACTCCTCTGGCGGAGAGAATAGATCATCTAACACTTATTGTGTCGGAGTTGGTTCGAAGAGGCTTCTCCCTAGACGTTGCTCACATAGTCTGTGCGCATCATGGAGGTCAAGCAGGTCCGATTTGGCCTAGAACGGTGGAGGCGTTAGTGTGTCATCTAGCGGACCTGACAGACTCGAGGCTGAACGGCGAGGTGTTGAGAGCCGCGAGGTTCCTCGCTAGAGAAGCTACGGGCGAGGAGCTGGAAGGCATCAAGTCGAAGGAAGCTTTCGAGATAGTGGGGTCGAAGGTGGTCGAAGGATGGGAGGGAGT
>JBHIEV010000084.1:0-5100 GCA_046760805.1 Bathyarchaeia archaeon | reverse complement strand
GATGGCGAGCCCAAATGTGTGGAATGGTGTCCAGAAGAGGCTTTGGACTTCACAACGAAGGATATTCTTGCGCAAAAGGCGAGAGTTGCTGTCGTCAAGAAACTCTTCCAAGAAGCCCTCAAAGCCACACTTTAGTCAAAATAGACTATCTCCGTTCCTTTTTTTTGGATCCTTGAAATATGTCTAATCCCTCTTCAGAGGTTAGTTAGTAAAATCTACACTACTTCACGGAAGAATCTTCAAGAGAAGATTAGTGAGCTTTGCTGAAGTTTTCTTTAGTTCTGTCGTGAGTCCTTCTCCAAAACGAGAGTCCTCGGGTTGTATCGCAAGCAAGGCGATCTCAGCACCGGTTGTTTTTGCGAGGTATTCGCAGAATATTCGAAGAGGTAGGGCATGAGTTGATATGGCGAGTTGTTCGACCATTTGGTCTGTTTTGATGAGTCTTGAGGAGCCGGGTTTTAGGTTCAGTATGGCAGCATCTATGATTAGTATGTGGGTGGGTTTAAACGCGGTTATCGGTTCTATGAAACTTTCTGGGACGGTTTCGCATTCTATCAAATATACGGAGGGCGAGACCTTGTTCTGCAAGTTTTTCACAACTTCAACTCCTACAAAATCATCCTTTCGAAGAGGGTTGCCGATCCCAGCAATGACTATTCTTCGGGCATCCAAAAGCCAAGCCCTCAGTCTCTCTTCGGTCTCATTTTTGGCATAAGTACGCTGATTTTTACGATTACCACTTTTCAAAAGTACGGTCCACATCATTATGGAAAGCAAGAAAGTATTTATCGCTTGTCTGGGGTGCCCGCCAAAAAGCTAAAATCAGATGTCTTTATTGCCAAGGATTATGTTTAAGGGGGAAGACGGAACTCGCACTCGCAAACTTCGCTTTTCTCTAGGGCTGGCAGTATCTCCTTGTGCATTTCGCAGAGGAGTCCCTTAACCCTCATTACTTGACAAGTCTTACAAATGTTCTGCATCATATCATACACGGAAGCACCGCCCTCAGCGAGGTCATTTGCCATCTCAGATACTATCTTGACGGCTTCGTCCGAAATTTCAACTAGTTGAACTGCTGCGTCGCCTCTAACCTTCTTAAGATATTGGGTTACCGCCGCCGGCGTCAGCTCCATCTTCTCAGCAGCTCTAACTCGACTCAAACCATGTTTCTCGATCAGTTCTTTGGCGATTAGAACCCTGAGCGCAGGTAGAAGGTACTTCACAACAATTATGCATGGTGGCTTCAAACTATTCCTCTGCTTTCTGTCTTGGCACAACTTATATACTTAACGCCGTTAAATCAGAACTTAGCGGAAAAGTCGAGGCGATGTCATGTCTGTTCTTAGGGAGCAAGAAATCCTGCACGAATTAGGGCAGTGGTTTACAATGAGAAACTACATTTAAATTGGTCCACGAAACATACATCACAGATTTGAGAGCGTATGATCTTATGCCAAGTGTTAAGGTAAGATACTTTGCATCCTTACGTGAATTACTAGGTAATACAAAGGAGGAGGAGTACGAATTCGACGATGGAACAACGCTGATGGATCTGCTTCTCGTGCGCATTCCCGAAAGGCATCGGAATGCCTCCAAAAGTTGGAAAGAGAGGATTTTTGCGACTGAGAGAGGTGAAATCAAGTTTGAGAAGAATGGGACGCCGATACTTAGAGGATACTATCTGATCTTGGTAAATGGAAGAGCCTACAGTTCAATATCAGAAGATGAAAGGCATCCAGGTCTTAGATACAAGTTGAAAGACGGGGATAAGATTGCGGTACTCCCCCCTGTTGGTGGAGGATAGCCAGAAGCAGCAAGGAACAACCTCTTGCTTAACTAGCTTTTATAGTGGAAGGTAATCAAAACTATTGAAATGTCAACGACCGTTAAGGCGGAGAGAGTAGAAGTCTCTACTGGCAATAGAAAGACAATTGAAGAATCAGTTGCTATGGAAGTTCCCGTCAACATCTACGTTAACGACAGATATCTAATTACTCTGCTGGCTACGCCTAGACTGCAGAGGGAGTTAGCGTTGGGTTGGCTCTTCGACGAAGGAGTACTGCAGTCGTTTAGGGATATAGAGGAAACAGCAGTAAACCAAAACAACGTTAATGTGACAACGAAGGAATCTTTGCAGGAAGAGAGGCTTCAGGTTATTGGAGTAACTAGAATACTCACTACAGCTTGTGGACTATCCATCAGCAAGTTTCTGAAGGCCATGGGTGAAACTGGCAGATCATTCATAAAGTCAGATTACAAAGTCAGAGCTGGCGATGTCGCAAAGATGGCCCAAGAGTTAGATGACCAATCAAAACTCTTTAGGTCGACAGGCGGGACTCATGCGGCAGCTCTGTTCGAGAAGGAAAGTCTTGTGGCCTTTGCCGAGGACATCGGTCGTCACAACGCAATTGACAAGGTCGTAGGGATCGCTCTTCAATCAAATGTTAGCTTCTCTAAGTGCACTCTAGTTAGCTCGGGGAGACAGCCAGCTGACATGGTTCTTAAGGTGGCAAGAATGGGCATTCCAATTCTCGCTTCCAAAGCAAGTCCTATCCGATCGGGAATTATCGCGGCTAGGAAAACAGGAGTGACGCTCATCTGCTTTGTCAGGGAAAATAGAATGAACGTCTATACGTATCCCAGTAGAGTCTTAACTTGAAGTTTTCACAGTAGACTCTTCTTTCGCCTTCTCTTCAACTTCTGAAACCCAGTACTCTCCCAAAGTTGAATATTCTTTCTTCCAGATAGGGGTCTCCTTCTTCACTCTCTCGATGGCGTCTCTTAGCGCCTGAAAAACGTCTTCTCTGTGCTTGCCGGCAACCACGATGTAGATGATGTCATCACCTACCTCTAATTCTCCGATGTTATGGTGAATGCGAATATCAACAACTCCTGGACGATTAAGTATATCTGAAATTATCTTGTTTAGACTTTTTACTGCAGCTTTTTCGTGCGTCTCATATTCTAATTTCTTAACTTCTCCTCCATCCTTCGCTACTCCACGGACAATCCCAACAAAGCACGCTATTGCGCCAGCCTTGTAGATGTCAGAGTCAGCTCGGACGTCTCTAATCAGGTCCACTAGTGAAACCTCACCTTTTCTGTGAATTCCAACTCTCGTCATATCCATCTTTAATTTTCTCCTATCATAACATTGTTTGAAAACTTATGAATTTTAAAAGTGCGGTTTAAAACTTTGCAGCGCGTTCTATCTTGAGAGCTCCAACATTCGCTCGATCCCCTTTCTCGCCCTGTCTGCAATCGTCCTAGGGACTTTCACTACAGGTCTTCCCTTCTTGAGGACCTCATACACCTTTTCTAGGGTGTGGAGCTTCATCTGTTGACAAACCGCCTCTTCCATAGCCGGCAAATAGATTTTCCCTGGTAGTTCTCTTTTCAGGCGGTCGATCAATCCGATCTCGGTGGCGATGATGAATTTCTTTGAGTTTGACTGATGGCAGTGTTTGAACATCTGCCCAGTTGAGCCAATAAAGTCGGCTCTTAACTGGAGATTGGGATTGCACTCGGGATGCACCAAGAGCTCCGCATCTGGATGTTCCTCTTTCAGCAAGAGCACTTCTTCTCCGTTTCCGAAAAAAAGCTTGTGGACGTAGCAATAGCCCTGTTCTGGTATGGGAATGATCTCCTTGTCGGGGTTGTGCCTACGTGCATGCCAAGCGAGGTTCCAGTCTGGTCCGAATAGTATCTTTTCAGCATCGAGTTTGGCTATTATCTGAGCCGCGTTTGTGGAGGTGCACATGATGTCCGCTTCTGCCTTAGCTTCAGCTAACGTGTTAACATATAACACGACTTTAGCATCGAGATGCCTCCTATTAGCCTCCACCACTCTTTTCGCTGGTAGCATGGCAGCCATAGGGCATCTCGCATTAGCATCCGGAATCAGAACGGTCTTGTCTGGGTTCAAGATTGCCGCGCTTTCGGCCATGAAGTCAACGCCACAGAATACTATGTTTTTGATGTCTTCGGCTTCCGCAGCTTTCCAGCACAGTTGCAGCGAAGAACCAACGTAATCGGCTATCTCCTGAATTTCTGGGCGTTGATAGTTATGCGCAAGTATAAGCGTCCTCTCTTCTCCCTTCAACTGGATTATCTTTTTTTGTAGTCTTTCCATGCACATCTCAACTTCACCCTCGAGGATACAGATATTTGTTGCTGGCGTTACAAGATCATAACAGCGTTATAAATATAAATTTGAATCTTCATTTCTTTGGAACCTTGGTTGTCTATCTGTGAAGGCCGCTCTTATCGCTATGCTTTCGCCTATCTGATCGTTATTCAAAGAGAGGTGTACTGAGGTATTTTGTTCCGTCATCGGGAAGTACTGCAACTATCGTTTTGTCTTTTCCTAACTCTTTTGCTTTTTGAAGTGCAACGTACATGATTGCACGGCACTCATACCGATGAGCAACCCCTCTTCTCTGGCGATTTTCCTTGCAACCTTGAAAGTTTGAGGTATCTCTTCTTTTGTTATCTCTACAATTTCGTCAAAGTGCTTTTTTCTGAACAACTGAGTGGGATAGGGTTCTTTAGGGTTCCTCAGCCCTTGAATACTTGAGCCTAACTTCGGCGTAACACCGATGATTTTTATGCTTGGATTGTACTCTTTCACTCGCATGGAGGTGCCAACTCCTGTTCCAGCGGTTCCAACACCAACTACAATCATATCTACCTTCCCCTCTGTCTGTCCAAGAATTTCCTTGCCAGTCGTCTCGTAATGTGCTAGTATGTTCGCTGGATCTTTGAACTGATCTATATCGATGTATTTCTCTGGGTGCTCTTTGAGCAATTTTTGCTTGAGTTCTATGGCTCCTGCAGTTCCTTTTTAAGCTGGTGAAAGAATTAGTCTGGCTCCGTATGCCTTGATGATCTTCCTTCTTTCTAAGCTGACGGATTCTGGCATTGTGATGGCGATCCTGTAGCCTTTTGCTGCTGCTATCATAGCGAGTGCAATACCTGTGTTCCCTGAGGTGGCTTCCAATATCGTCTTGTCTCTGCTTAGCCGTCCTTCCACCTTCGCGTAGTCTATGAGATACAACGCCATCCTGTCTTTCACTGAACCGCCGATGTTATACCATTCTA
>JBHIEV010000083.1:0-5187 GCA_046760805.1 Bathyarchaeia archaeon | reverse complement strand
AGGAATTCAATGGTTGATTCGTGGCAGGAAGTTCTTACGCGTCTAGGGTGCTGATTTCATGTATGGGTTTCTTTCCGACCAATCTCTGTTATCTCTGAGTTTCTTCAGTTTCGGAATGAATGATGTTGGATAGAATCGGATACGCTCAAGCTTTTCTAAATTTATAAACGAGAATTCGTGTGGTTCAGTGTCATGCACTGGTTTAAATTCGCCTCCTGTGATAGTAGCTAAGAAGAACAGTTCAATGCCATGCAAGTTACGGAATCCTTCTGTAAAATCTCGTACCCAGAGAAGACGTTCAGCTTTGACCTCCAATCCTGTTTCCTCCTTAACCTCACGAACAAGGCAATCCTCTATCTTCTCGTGAAACATAACACCGCCTCCCGGAAGAAAATAATAATCAGTTTCAGGTCTCAAATAGTGGTCCACCAGGATTTCGTTATTCTTGTTGAAAATGACCGCTCTTGTGCCAACTCGAATGACTTGCTCTGCCATTTTAATCCCAGCTATACACTCCTTCCAATTACATTAACATTATGCGCACGTTGAGTGGTTTTAGGTTCAGGCGTTGACTTCACTCAACCCAACTACGATCTACAGGCAACCTATCCAACCTGCTTCCTGCCTCTCTATTGCCGCCAGTTTTTGGTTGGTTGGATTAGAAGGTAGTACTAGAAACATGATGCTGTAAAAGGGGACTATCGTAATTGCGCTTTTTATATCAGAAGTTGATTATGAGATCATATGCCTCGTAGAAAGGCAGACAAGAAGAAACGCAAAGCCATCGGCATAGAAGCCATCGTTGAGCCAGGAGTTGGAGCCCTATACCCTAGAGGGACGTGGATGAAGAAGCTGGATGATCTGGGTAAACGGAAAAGAAAATCTGTCAGGAAAAGTAAAGCGGAACGAAAATAGCAGTAAACAGGCATACGCAAACTAAGTTCTCATTTAACTCAGACATTTCATGCGCTTAAGTTAGCGAAAAGATTTAGAGTTGATACCTTACAACACGCTTTCAGAGGCTGTTGGATCATGAGTCACAGAGAGCTTTTCGTCTCCCCTTCCCCAGTCTTCAGTGGTTCTCAGAGAACTTACGAGGAAGCCGATTATGTGATTCTGGGAATCCCCCTTGACGTGACCAGCACGTATCGTTCAGGTGCGAGATTCGCTCCGTTGGCTATTAGAGAAGCATCGCTCAACATCGAGGCCTACAGTTTTAGAGCAGGTATCGATGTCGAAGATTTGAAACTTCATGATTTGGGTGATGTCCACGTTGCTGGAGATGTTGACGAGACTTTGAAGCGAGTTGAACTCGTGACAAAGGATGTTCTAAACTCTGATAAGATGCCTGTGGCTATTGGGGGAGAACACACCATTACGTTAGGTATGCTACGAGCTTTCGACGGAGAAGTTGCCGTAGTTAGCTTTGACGCTCATCTAGACCTGCGAAATGAGTATATGGGCAGAAGCCTGTCCCACACCACTTTTATGCGAAGACTGGATGAGCAGATCAAACCCTCGAAAATCTTGGAGATAGGCACTAGGGCTGTCTGCAAAGAAGAGTTAGACTATGCAAAGAAGGATAATGTTGAGTTTTTGACGGTTCAGCAGATGAGAAGAGATGGCACAAAGAAGACGTCAAAGAAGATCAATGAACTGCTTAGTGGCTCTGAAAAGGTGTACATAACGGTTGACATGGACGCCCTCGACCCCGCCTTTGCACCAGCGGTTCAGAATCCAGAGCCAGATGGACTGCATATGAATGAGTTTCTGGACATTCTATGCAATCTTTGTGATAGCAGAGTTGTAGCCTTCGACTTGGTTGAGGTTGCGCCTCACTATGACCGAGGCATAACCCCAATACACGCCGCGAGAACCATATTCGAGGTTTTGTGCCACACAGAAAAGGCGAGGAAAAGCTAGTTAAAATTGTTATCCGCCATTCAGCCTTTTCCATCTTTGACTTAAGTCATCCAAACAAGATAGCTTTTTAGCACGTCAGACCCACATATAACGGGACACGGGTAATGATGAAGAAACGACTAGACGAATTTTTCCCCACGTCTGATATCACGGAAGAAAGGAAGGAAACGCCACAGCCCTCAGAAGAGTCGTCTAGACGAGAAGAACACGTTATTTCTAAACCCTTGACCCCAAAAAACCTGTCGCCTTCACATTTCGTGTCCGCAACCTATGATGGCAAAAAGAGTCGCGCCTGCATAAAATTGTACGAGCCGAAGTCTGAAAGAATCTACTTATGGTACGACACAACAGGCCACATGCCCTACTGCCTAACGAGCCTATCCATCAGCGAACTCGAGAAGATAGACCGACTGATCTCCCATCCAAGACTCGACCACTTCGAAACTATCGAAAAGTACGACCCCTTAAAAGATCGACAAGTCACCTTGACAAAGGTCGTGGGAAAAGATCCCTTGGCAATAGGTGGCCGCGCAAGAGGCTGCATAAGGGACATCATACCAGAGGAGTATCAAAAGATAGGTGGAATAGAGAAGGAAGCGAAGGTCTGGGAAGCAGCGATCAAGTACTATCAATGCTACATCTACGACAGACAGCTGCCGCCGGGTATGATCTACAGGATAGAAGACGGCGAACTCGTTCAAATAAGACACGAGCCATCTGAGAAGGTTGTCGCAGAGATCTGCAGATTGTTTAGGGATGAACCCAAGGAATTCTTGCAGAACGTGGAGATGTGGGCCAGGCTCCTAGAATATCCCGCTCCAAGATTCCGAAGAGTCGCCCTCGATATAGAGGTCTTCTCGCCCCAACCGACTCGTGTCCCAGACCCTCAGGAGGCAGCACACTCGATAATCTGCGCGACCCTCCTAGGAAATGATGGAAGAAAGAGGGTTCTGCTCTTAAGGAGAGAGAATGTGAAGGAGGGAATTGGAAAGCTTTCCTCAGATGTAAATGTTGAATACTACGACTCTGAAGAGAAGCTCATCCTTGAAATTTTCAAAGCACTCCAAGAGTATCCCTTCACAATAACCTTCAATGGAGACGACTTTGACCTACGGTATCTATGGCATAGAGCTCTAAAACTGGGCTTGAGTAGAGAGCAGAATCCTGTAGAGGTTGGGAGAAGGGTCTGTTTGCTGAGACATAGCATCCACATAGATCTTTACAAGTTCTTCTTCAACAGGTCTATCCAGATCTACGCTTTCAATCAGAAGTATCGAGACGTGACACTGGACAGCGTAGGCAAGGCTATTTTGGGATTAGAAAAGATCGAATTGGAGAAGCCCATATCCGAACTATCCTACATGGAACTCGCCGAATACTGCTTCAGAGACGCTGACATCACCCTCAAACTCACCACATTTGACGACGACTTGGTCATGAAATTGATTCTGGCGCTGACTAGGATCAGTCGCATGCCCATGGAGGATGTGAGCCGACAGGGGGTTTCAAGGTGGATCCGAAACTTTCTTCACTACGAACATCGCAGACGAAACATGCTGATCCCCAACAAAGAGGACATTCTCACCGCTAAAGGGGCAACCGCAACAAAGGCGATTATAAAGGGTAAGAAGTACAAGGGAGCAATCGTGGTTGAGCCTGTTCCAGGGGTCCACTTCAACGTCAAAGTCATGGACTTCGCAAGCCTGTACCCTTCAATAATCAAGGTTCACAACCTAGGCTACCAGTCTATCCGTTGCCTCCACAAGGAATGTAAAGATAATAAGGTTCCTGACACACCCCACTGGATATGCAAGAAGCAGAGAGCCCTCGAAAGTCTATTGATTGGCTCCTTGAGGGACCTGAGGGTTAGGTGGTATAAGCCGAGATCAAAAGATAGACAGTTGTCAAGCGAGTTAAGAAGCTGGTACAATGTCATACAGAGCGCGTTAAAGGTCATACTCAATGCAAGTTATGGAGTGTTTGGTGCGGAGACTTTTGATCTCTACTGTCCACCTGTGGCGGAAGCCACAGCTTCTATTGGAAGGCACGTTATAACTCAAACCATAGAGAAGACTCGAGAGCTGGGAATTGAGGTTATTTATGGAGACACAGACAGCGTCTTTTTGAAAGCTCCCTCTGAAGACCAAATCCAGACCTTGGCAAGCTGGTCTCAGAAAGAACTAGGTATGGAACTAGAGGTGGACAAGGTCTACAGATACTCTATATTCAGCTCCAGAAAGAAGAATTATCTTGGCGTGTTGCCTGATGGAACCATAGATGTCAAGGGTTTGACGGGGAAGAAGAGGCACATCCCCGTCTTTATCAAGAAGGCTTTCGATCAGATGGAAGAGCGGTTGGGGGAGGTGAAGTCTCCAGCCGAATTTGAGGAGGCGAAGAGGGAGATTCGAAAAATTGTTAGAGATCGCTATCTGAAACTGAAGCAACGCGAGTGGGGTGAGCACCCTGGCAAACTGGCTTTTCACGTTGTTCTGGGGAAGCCCCCAAGTTACTACACCAAGACCACACCACAACATGTGAGAGCCGCACTTATTCTTCAGGAGAAGGGGCAAGAGATGAAGGCCGGAGACCTAGTAAGCTTTGTAAAGGTTACCAAGGAGCCCCATGTGAAACCTGTTCAATTGGCTTCCAATAGCGAGATTGATGTGGATAAGTATGTGGCTTATCTGCAGTCAACATTCGATCAGGTACTAGACGCGTTGGGACTGGACTTCGAAGAGATTATAGGATTGACGAAGCTTGAACGCTTCATGTAGACTAGATGGAATTTTGGTGGCTCATGCCCTGAGAAGGCGTTGTTAAGAGTCTCATCCAGCTCTCTTACTCCCAATTCATATTTCGACAAAACAATCCTTAAGTAACGAGATTGTACAAACAACGTCTACTAGTTAGAATCAAAGTAGCTCGAAGTTGGAGATGAGTCAGGTTGGCTCTTAACGAGTACTTGCATGAGAAAGCGGAGGAGTCGAGGCACAACGAAATTGTTGGATATATGATAACAATCACTGGAGTGATATTCTTGATCGGAGGAACCGCTGTGACTGTTTCTGCAGTACCAGACCCAGACTGGTTTCTGTTCATTCCTTACAAACTGGGATCTCATCCATACAGCCTCATGGGATTGTTCTTCACAGTCCTTGCATACATACTGCTCTGCTTCGGAATAATCTTGGGCATACATTACGCGACGGAGAGATCATGGTACATGTGGAGACTTCAAGAGACTCAGACAGAAGCAGAGGAAAA
>JBHIEV010000082.1:0-5242 GCA_046760805.1 Bathyarchaeia archaeon | reverse complement strand
CCCCGGGCGGGATTTGAACCCGCGACCAACAGCTTACGAGGCTGCCGCTCTACCGATCTGAGCCACCGAGGCGCTTCGAATCAACTGAGGAAACACACATTTTTAAGAAGTTCGGGAGCAAACCAGTACTAGAGAGGCTTTTGACTTGGGTTCAGTGGAGGAGCTCGGTGAAAGAAGAATAGTAGACCTCATTCTAAAACGCTTGGACCAGATGCCTAACATGCCAGTTCCTTTCGGAGACGACGTCTCCGCCATAGATATCGAAAACGGCAGGTTAGCAGTTCTAAAGACCGACATGCTCGTAGGAAAAACCGATGTCCCACCCGGCATGAGTTTGTGGCAGGCAGCCCGCAAAGCAGTAGTCATGAACGTGAGCGACCTAGCCGCCAAAGGAGTCAAACCAACAGCCATACTCACCTCCATAGGCATACCACGAGGCTACACAAGAGGGGACATCCAGCAAATCGGTAGAGGCTTGAATGCTGGAGCCCGTGAATACGATGCCTACATCCTCGGTGGTGACACAAACGAGGCTGCAGACCTTATTATTAGCTGCTCACTACTCGGAATTTGTGAAAAGCAGCATCTGATAAGAAGAAGCGGTGCCAAACCTGGAGACCTAGTGGCTGTCACGGGATTCTTCGGCAAACAAGCGGGTGGTTTAAGAATCTTGATGGAAAATCTTTCCGCTCCACCGAAGGTGAGGAAAGAACTTGTACACGCTGTCTTCATGCCTCACGCACGACTCAAAGAAGGCTTAGCCCTCGCCGAGACCAAGGCTGTGACAGCGTCCATAGACTCAAGTGACGGTTTGGCTTGGAGTCTACACGAAATCTCAAGGGCAAGCAACGTTGGTTTCATCATCGACAACCTGCCAGTCGCCTCCGAAGTAGTAGAGTTTGCAGAGATTCATAATCTCGATCCGATTGAACTCAGCCTCTATGGTGGAGAAGAATACGAGCTCGTAGTAACCGTTAAACAACAGCTTTGGGGAGAGGCAGAAAGAGCAGTGAGGAGGATTGGGGGTTCTCTAATAGAGATTGGGCGGGCCACAGAAGAGAAACATCTACTGCTCAAGAGTGAGGGAGAAATGATCCCCATAGAAGCCCGAGGATGGGAACACTTCAAAAAAGCCTGAAACAGAAATGCGAATCGTTTGAAGGAGAGTCCGACCGTGATTAGATCGTGCGATGTGGGCAGCCTCCCTCTAATTAATGATGAAAGAAGATTCTTGGAAGGTGCAACCAGCCCTGAACGACTCACTAACGAATCAGTCAGATATTTCGAGAAGAAGGTTACTGAAGCATTCGTTCACAAAATCGAAGCTGGCATTGACGTCCCGAGCTATCCCCAATTCAGAGACATGAATCAGATGTTTCTGGAGATGATTGATGGTGTGAGGAAAGATGACGGGGGATATATGGAAACGGAAGTTCTATCACTACCAACGGACAAGAATCGCATACCCGAAGTGTCAGCAATAGAGAAATCTTCACGAGCAATCTATGAAAGGCTCGGTGAACCGTTCAAGTTAAGGGTGTGCGTCACAGGCCCCTACACGCTGTCTTCACTCTTTGTCTATCAAGATAGTGGAATATTCACTAGATTGGGGAATGTAATTTCACAGATCGCAGAGAACAGCGTCTTCAATGGAAAGTACGGTGGTGTGGCCTTGGTCGTAGTCGATGAACCAACCTTTGGACTTCTCGATGATCCTCTGATTGATCGCGGTTCTGAGGGAAGAGAAAACTTGCGAAAGGCATGGGATTCTATCCTTCATAAAGCCAAGTCTAAAGGCACACAAACATGTCTTCACCTCCACAACACCGCTGACAGTCTCTTCTGGGAGATAGAATCGCTCAACATAATCGAGTCCCATGTGAAAGACCCCCTCTACCATATGAAGAGAACTAGAGAACTTCTAGAATCAGCAGACAAATTTATTAAGGCAAGTATATGCATCACAGACTTTGACAGACTTATCAACAACAGAATCGTTGCAAACTCTAAACAAGAGTTGGACGAACTGTCGGTAAACCAAAGAGTCGCCGAAGTCTGGAAAGACATCGCCCATAAGAGACTTGATCCCAAAATCCTTCTTGAAGAGGAAAAAACGATGGAGAGGAGGCTCATCAAAACCATTGAAAGTTTCGGAGCTGAGAGAGTTCCTTATGCTGGACCAGAATGTGGATTAAGAAGTTTCCCGAGCTACGAAGCTGCTCTTGAGTGCTTGAGAAGGGTCTCTAAGACCGTCAAGAAACTACAAGATTAAGATGGCTTCAAAATAGTCCTTTCGCTAGCGGCTGGCCGAGAATTTCTAAAAGATTATGTAACCTCTGATTACCTTCTATTAGAGTGTTGAAAGTGCAGAAGTTACTAGAGTATTCTACAGTTCAAAAAGCCCTACTTTACGAGAAACTAGAAGGGGATAAAGTCAGATGCGGCTTATGCGAACGAAGATGCTTGATTCGTCCCAATGAAAAGGGGTTCTGCAGGACCAGAATGAACATCTGGGGCGAGCTCTACACGCTTGTTTATGGAGACCTCAGCGCCCTAGAGAGCAGGCCAATAGAGATCAAGCCCTTCTTCCACTACTGGCCAGGCTCAACAGCATTAACCTTCTCCACATGGTCGTGCAACTTCGACTGCATCTGGTGTCAGAACCACCACCTCTCCAAGACTCCACCCAAACCCGCCAAGTCCAGCTATCATTCTCCTGAGAAGATTGTGGAGATGGCTCTTCGCGGAGGTGATGATGGTTTGTGCTCTAGTTTTCAGGAGCCAACTCTCTTGACGGAATGGAATCTGCAAGCGTTTAAGCTGGGCTCTGAGAGAGGACTCTACTGCTGCTATGTCTCAAACGGATACATGACGTTGGAGGCCTTGAGACTGTTGAGAGAGGCGGGCATGGATGGGTTGAAGATTGACGTGAAGGGGGATGCAGAGACCTACGAGAGGTATTGTGGTGGGGCTGACGTGGATAAGGTCTGGAGGAACGTTAGAGAAGCCAAGAAGATGGGTTTCCATGTTGAAGTTGTCAATCTCGTCGTGACAGATGTCAATGATGATGAAGAGTGTCTAAGATTGTTCATACAAAAGCATCTCAAGGAAGCTGGACCAGAAACCCCTCTGCACTTCACGAAGTACTACCCAGCCTACAAATTCTACAACCTACCTACGAAGGTTGAAAAGCTTGAAAATGCTTATGAGATGGCAAAGAAAGCGGGAGTTCTCTATCCATACCTAGGAAATGTTGGTGGTCACAGATACGAGAACACATACTGCCCAAACTGTGGAGAACAACTCATCAAACGGTTTGGTTATCGAGTAATCAGCTACAAGGTGACAGACGACAAAAAATGTCCAAAATGCCATCAACCCATCGTTATTACTGGAAAATATGTCAAAAAGCGCTTTCTCTCCTTGTAGAGTAGATCGTAGAGACTGTCTGCTCCTTTTTGAAATCAGCAACACTCAAGGAACGGGCTGTCTTTCAGCTAACAGTTTCTCTATTCTCTCAAGCCTTTTCTCAATAAGGTCCAGCCTATCCAAGATCTGCTTAAGAATCCTATTGGTGTCTTCTGCTGGAATCATGGGCATCGGAACGGGTGAGGGCCATCTCCGCTCCTCAGGCCTCTCGGGAAGTCTAGGCAACGAAAGTCCATAAGCATTTGCTCTTTTTCTTCCTTCACCAACCGCTCTCATACCAAAAATAGCACCTCCGTGTTATAAAAGAATCACGCCATCGCTGAAAGTAACAAATATAAGAGAGGTTGTTTGCTTTAATTTCTATCTCGGATCGTATGACTCATTTTCGGGCGAAGCAAATTTTCAACTTTCAATCTAACACTTTTATAGGCGGTTCCTTCCTTTTCTTCTCAGCCTTAGACTTCCCCTTCTCAGGTTTCTTTTCCTTCTCTTTCGTCTCCTCTTCACCAACCACTCTAATCAATGGTTTCTTCTCCAAGCCCTCAATCCTAGCCCCTGGATACCTCTGCTCGATGTCTTTCCGCAGCTCCGCCACATCGACATCCCCCCTCGTCTCAACTTTAACCAATGGCTTGCCGGCCTCGTCGTAAGTCACAGATATTGAATATCCAGAACTTTCCCCGAGAGGTTCTCGTCCGAATAGAAAATCCTCCTCTCCAAAGTCAAACAGGTCGAAGGTCCCTCTCTTCTTCCGTCTTCGCTCAGGCATCTTCTAACCCACAATGTGAAGAAACAAACCCAAATTAAAGCCTTATCACATACTTCCTCCCATTCTTTAGTGCGTTGGCTTGAATACCCAGAGACAACCTGGCATGAGCGACCACAGATGAGTCACTTAGATGCTGGAATATTAGTCACTGGAGGAGCAGGCTTCATAGGAAGCCACCTAGTGGACAGCCTGATGAGGAAAGGCGGGAAGATTACGCTCTTGGACAACCTCAGCACGGGATCCATGGACAATGTCGCTCAATGGATCGAACACTCAAACTTCACCTTTATCAAGGGTGACTGCCTAAATCGTGAAGAGATACATAAGGCGATAAAGGACTGTGAATTAGTTTTCCATCTTGCAGCCAATCCTGAAGTGCGAGTTGGAGCTGTTGACACAAAGATAGATTTTGAACAGAACATCCTCGCTACGTATAACGTTCTTGAGGAGATGCGAAAGAGTGAAACCGCCAAGAGGATACTCTTCACTTCTACGTCAACAGTTTATGGAGATGCAAAGATCCTCCCCACACCGGAAGAGTATGGACCTCTCGAGCCAATCTCTCTCTACGGCGCTTCTAAGCTGGCTTGTGAAGCCCTAATCTCAGGTTATTGCCACATGTTCAACATGCAGGGAGTCATCTATCGATTCGCAAACGTGGTGGGCTCTAGAAGTCGCCACGGGGTGATCTGGGATTTCATCCACAAACTCTTAGAGAACCCACTGGAACTTGAGATTTTGGGGGACGGCAGCCAAACCAAGTCTTATCTTATGGTTGAGGATTGCGCGGACGCCTTACTCTTCGGGCTTGAACAAGCCTCTAAGGAAGTTGAAATCTATAATATAGGGTCAGAGGACCAGACCAGCGTCAAGAAGATTGCCAAGATTGTGGCGGAAGAGATGGGTCTTAAAGAGGTGGAATTCCGCTATACGGGTGGAATCCGTGGAGGACGAGGATGGATAGGCGACGTCAAAACCATGTTCCTTGACATCTCTAAGATCAAGAGGTTGGGATGGAAACCTAGGCACAACAGTGCAGAATCG
>JBHIEV010000081.1:0-5355 GCA_046760805.1 Bathyarchaeia archaeon | reverse complement strand
GCGACGCAGCATACGCAACAACGATGATAAATCCGAAGTATGTTGTACCTTACCACTACCATACATTTCCGGAGTTGACACAGACAGCAACCGAGTTTGTGAATAAAGTAGACAATTATAGAGCGGCCGGTAACACAACAGCAGAAGCGGTAGTCTTAGATTTTGGCGTCGAGCAAGAAATAGAGGGCATAAAAGTAACGTGGCTAGGACACGCTACGGTGCTTTTCGAGTCAGTGAACGGCACAAAAATCATCATAGATCCATGGTTAGAGGCAAACCCCGACTGTCCAGCGACATACAAAAATATCACCAATTTCGGTGACATCGACTTGATTCTATTGACGCACGGACATGTCGATCACGTTACCATGGATGAATTAGACAGTTTAGTGCAGATGTACAATCCAGTAGTAATTGCGCAGTGGGAATTGGGCATCTACTTGATGGACCACATAGATGTGTCAGTCGCCTTGATGAACACTGGAGGCAGCTTTACAAGTGAAAGCATAGAAGCACAGGGAATAGTACCCGAAGAAGTGGTAGAAGCAGCGAACATGGGAAACATTACAATAACCATGACAGTGGCCGCACACAGTTCTAGCCCACCTTAGACGAGTCTAGGTGATAAAAACTGCCGACCCGATGTCTAGTCACATCATTGAGAGGTGAAATCTAACATGGGACTTTCCTTCTCGTCTAAAGTTAGTCTTGCCATTGCTTTAGTAATAGTCTTTACTATCGTCATACACGAGTCTATGGAAATCACAATTGAAGCAAACAGAAGAATCGAAGAAATGATCGATGAAAAGAAATCATTGAACGAAATAATGGCCTTCAGTATCGAGTCTGCTGAGGAACACGTTTGGACAGCATACAAGAAATATATAATCAGAAAAGCAGCCGAACCAGAAGACATCGTGTATTGCAGACTAGTGAAACGTACCGGTGAAATCTTCTTATCGAATATCGAAGAGGAACGTGGCATGTTCATAAACGATCCTGCCATCTTCACGAATGAAACAGTGGTCATACACGACGTATATGATGGAGAAACAATTACAACCGTCGTTTCTCCTACCTATGAAGGTAAAACTCTGTGGCTAGGCGTCTCCCTCAAAGAATTTTACGCTGCTATAAATCAAATGATTGTCAGCGCCTTAATAATGGCACTAGTTGTTGTAGCAATCTTTACTCCGGTTTCATATTTCATCGTATCGCGTTCGCTTAGTCCGCTCAAAAAGTTGACGAGTCTTTGCGACGACATCAGTAAAGGAACCTTTAGCGTCAGATCGAATGTTCAGTCAGAAGATGAAATCGGAACGCTATCCAGAACTTTCGACGACATGGCTGGAAAACTGGAGAAAATGCGAGAGGAGATTCGCCGCTCAGAACGTCTCTCCGCCATTGGGCAGTCAGCCACTATGGTGGGACACGACTTGAGAAACCCTTTACAAGCCATAGAAAACGCAACATACTACCTCAACAACGAGTTGTCACGCCTTCCCCCCACTACCCCAATTCCCCGAAAAACGATGGAAATGCTCCGAGTCATCAGCAATTCAGTTGACTACGCTGACAAAATAGTAAGAGATCTGAAAGATTTTGCATCGACGAAGAAACCCATACTCAAGAAGACCGACGTCAACGCGATAGTTAAGGATGCCCTGTCACAAGTCGAAACACCGGAAAACGTGGAACTGATCACAGAACTGAGTTACCTTCCAGAAATAAAAGTGGACAAAGACATGATAAAACGACTTTTCGTGAATCTAGCCATAAACGGAATACAGGCGATGGAGAACGGAGGAACGCTGAAAGTCTCAACCAAAAAAACAAAAGGCTTCGTTGAAGTCAGTTTCAAAGACACCGGCATAGGCATAGCAAAAGAAGACATGAAAAAAATCTTCACTCCCTTCTTCACCACGAAGGCTCAAGGCATGGGTATGGGCTTAACAATCTGCAAGAAACTCGTCGATGCCCATGGCGGCAGCATCAAAGTAGAAAGCGAAGAAGGTAAAGGATCAACTTTCACGGTTAAATTGCCTATCCAACAAGAGAATGGAGGTGAAAAACTTGGTGAAGAATAAGCCCAGCATCCTGGTAGTGGAGGACGACGCAAACATACGTGAATCCATAAAAAACGTTCTTCAGCAGAAGGGATACAGCACGGACACCGCAGAAAACGGACGAGAAGCCATACAAAAGTCAAAAGCCAAATTCTTCAACCTAGCGCTCCTAGACATCAAGCTACCAGACATGGAAGGCACAAAACTCCTCACAATGATACATGAGAACATGCCTAAAATGGTGAAAATCATGGTGACTGGCTATCCATCATTAGAAAATGCTGTCGAAGCCCTAAACCATGGAGCAGACGCCTACATCATAAAACCCGTCAAACCCGAGAAACTGTTAGTGCTCATAGAAGAAAAACTGGAGAAACAACGAGCAGCTGAGAAGATGAGCGAGGAAAAAGTGACAGAATGGATTAAAACGCGAGCACGCAAACTAGAAGACAACAGCCAGAAATAGTTTCGCTTTGGTTTCTCTACTTTTCTATTTGTCGTTGGATGGAAGCTTTTTTAGCCTTGTTTTTGCGAAATGAAAGGACACTCCCTCCCCCTTAGGGTACGTGGCTGCATAAATAGGGAAATTAATAACTTATTTGAGGAGTCCACTATGTCAAGATCGTCCATATTCAGGGATGTGGATAAGCTTTCGCCTCGCTATGTTCCGAAGGTTCTTCAGCATAGGGATGATCAGATGAGTTTTCTGTCGAGTCTCTACAATAGTGCCCTAGACAACATAGAAAAGAAGTATCTTCAGGTAAGCCAGTTGGTAGGTCCCGTAGGAACAGGAAAGACTAGCACGGCCATTCGCTTTGGGGAGATGCTAGGGGAGAAGGCTGCTAGACGGAATATTAAGCTGAAGCATGTTTACCTCAATGGTAAGATGGAGGGGGCGAGCCGCTATACCCTTTATAGAAGCTTATTGGCGGATGTTACTCCTAAGATTTCTACTCGCAGCCTCAGTCCGGAGGACATGCTGCGGCAACTGGTGAACCACCTTCGGGAAGAGGATCGATACTTACTCATAACCATGGATGAGATAGGGTTCTTCTGCAAGCACAGCAAGGAGCAGCTTATCTATAACCTGACGCGCCTTAACGAGCTGACTATCCCTAAGCCGAGTCGAGTAATCGGTGTCTTGTTCATTGCTCGGGATCTATCCTTCCATGAACACTTGGACCCCAGTGAACTTTCTACTCTGGGCAGGCTCATCATTCAGTTTCCCAGGTATGGTGAACAACAGATCAAGGACATTATAGAAGTGAGAGCTCGAGAAGCATTTAAGCCAGGTAGAGTTGACGAGGAGCTGTTGGGCTTTGTGAGCGATGTTACTGCTAGTCCACCGATTAAGGGAGATTTGAGGGTTGCTTTGGACCTGTTCTTATATTCTGGCATGTTAGCCGAGAGGGAAGGTTATGAGAGAGTCTTGCCTGAGCATGTGCGTCGTGTTCTGGGAGAAACCCATCCTTCAATCACGACTGAGGACATCCTCTACCTTAGCGACGCTGGCAAGATGATCCTGTTGGGGATGGTTCGAGCGTTACAGGCTGAAAAGGTTCCATATGTTGGGCTCAGGGAAATCCGAGAAGACTATCTGATCGTCTGTGAGGAGTACGAGGTTGAGCCTGTAGATGAGGTGGAGGAAGAAGTTCAGGAACTCATCGATCGAGGCATAGTTGACATGAAGTCTCTCACCAAGTTTGGAATATCCGGTGTTCCAGCTGAGGATTTGGAACGCTTTTTGAACGGGATCATGCAGCGTTTGAGGAACGGTTTGAGTAAGGAGTAGGGAAGTAATGGATGTTTGGAAACAGATAGAAGCGGGTCTTGGAAGCGTGGGGAAGATAAGGATAATGAGGATCATGTTTGAGAAACCCAATCAAGTTTTCACGAAATATGGTTTAGAGAAGGACACAGGGCTTAAGCCAGTTGATGTTAGGAGCGACTTAAAAACTCTGATCGAGATTGGATGGGTGAAGGAACATCAATACGATCCAAAAACCTATGAAGTCAACATGGAAAACCCTGTTGTGAAACATCTCTATGATTTCTTCAAGCGCATAAGACACATCAGGTAGTCCAAAAAGGCAGGGTGCCATACCATGGTGAAGCGTCTGCCACGTGTAGAGATTAAGATGGCAGTGATGGCTGTCATCAGCAAAAGGTCGAAGGGGCGAGACCGCACCATTGCAGCGGCTTCTCTGCGGGAGATTAAGAATGACTTGAAGAAGAACTATCTTAAGGATGTGACGGAAAGGCAGGTGCTCAATGTTATTCGGGATCTTGGAAAAATAGTTGTCAAGGAAAGGGATCCTCGCGATCGAAGGAGGACCCTTTACAGGATAAACCCAAATGTGGTGGAGGAAGCCATTCTCACGCTTATCAAGCTGGATGACGAGAAAGCCTACGGACATGATGGCTATGAAGGAATCCTCTATGATCCTCCGCCATCGCCTGAGAAGGCTAAGTTCCTAGCGATCGATGATGTGAACCGGCCAGCTGGAGTAAACGTCAATGAGGAGTTTGGCGTAGATGTCAAGGTGAGCTACTGCTTCATGAAGCCAACGCGTATCTTTCTAGGAGTGGTCCAAGAGGAAAGCCCACGTTGGTTGGCCACCATTACCGAAATCCTTAGCGGAGAGGGCATCAAAACCTACACCTTAAGGACGAGGCTTTCTAAACTTGGAGATTGCAAGCTACGAGTAAACGCGTATTATCTGGAAGGAATGCGTTGGCGTAGAGCTGATTCGATAATGAGTGCGGTTTCGGTTGAAGAGGAGCATGCAAGGATACTGGCCATGGCGGGAGGACGAGCCATTCAGCGGCAGGGTGAATGGACGAAGGAGTACTATAAGCTCCTAGTTGAGTTTGAGGATAAAACGGAAATGAATGCAGTAAAAGCCTACGGGCACGCAACGATTGATGGGTGGCTTTCAGGTTCTCCTTCTCTTCCGGCGGGTTATTCGACTTCTTTTTGATGGTTGACATGGTGATTCGTTCAGCCACTTTTCTATGAGCTGAAGGGCATTCTTTCTAGCAGTCTCTACTTCATGTTTGTCCGCTATTTCCATCTCGAGTTCGAAGTAGGTTTTGTCTTCTTCCCTTTCTGTAGGTTTGGTTGTCTTTCCTTTTCCAACGGTTAGCCTTGTGACTCGCATGGTGTCCTCCTCTTGTTGTCGAATCTTAGAAAGTCCCTGATGGTAGGCGATGGGCTACGGCTTAATTCGCTTTCGTCACGTCTTCTATTCCTTTGCCAGTGATTAGGAATGATGCTTCAGATTCGGGT
>JBHIEV010000080.1:0-5548 GCA_046760805.1 Bathyarchaeia archaeon | reverse complement strand
GGTCTAAGCCGTCGGTGTCCTTTTTGGTCAGAATCCCGTGCTCGTAACAGTCCATAGCAAAGCCTACAATAACTCCTGTGGATATGCCGTCCATACCATAATGGTCACATTGATAGATTGCTTCGATTACTGCGTCCAAGCGGTCAACACCACAGTTTGGCCCGAGGGCCCACAAACATTCGAACTCCACCCTCGCCGTTGCGCCTTTGTATGGCCCCTCCGAAACCATTCCTATATGGTCACAGCGCATGCCACAAGTAGCGCATCCGATGATTTTCTTAATGTAACGTTCGTTCAGGTACTCTCCGCTAACCTTTTCAGCCCCTTCGAAACTGGCCTGAGTGAAGTTTCTTGTGGGCAGGGCTTTTATGGCATCGAGGACGAGGACATTCTCGGGTGTTCCTAGGGTTCTGTACTTCCTCGTGGCTGGACCCTTCATGCGTTCGTGTATCATCTTCACGAATTCTAGAAAACCTTCGAGGTCCGCCACATTCACATCGTGTGTTCCACGAACGGCGACGGCCTTTAGGTTTTTGGATCCCATCACAGCGCCCATACCGGTTCTTCCGATTGCTCTAAACTCGTCGTTTATGATGGAAGCGGTTCGAACGAGGTTTTCTCCTGCTTCACCGATTGCTGCTATTCGGATGTAGAAGTCACCTAGGTCTTCTCTGATAGCTTTCTCTATTTCGTGGGGTGGCTTTCCTTTCAGATTTTGTGCGTCCATCAGTTGAACCGAGTCGTCGTCAATCCACGCGTATACGGGCTTTTCAGCTTTCCCTGTAAAGATGACTGCGTCGTATCCTGCACGTTTTAACTCAGCCCCAAAGAAGCCGTGGGACTTGGATTCAGCTATTCCTTCGGTTAGAGGCGACTTCGAGACTACCGCATAGCTGTTTCCTGCCGAGGCTGCCATGGTGCCACTAAGGGGGCCTGTTATGAATATTAGGGGGTTGTTTGGGCTGAAGGGGTCGGTGCCTGGCTTGGAGTTGTCCAGGAACAGGCGCATTCCAAGCCCTATGCCTCCTATGTATTTTTTTGCCAACTCGTCTTTCAAAGGCTCTGTTTCGGTCTTCCCTGTCGACAAATCTACGTGCAATATCTTTCCAGCATAACTCAAGCTTTTACTCCTCCATCGAGTCACCGTTTTGAGTTTGAAGAGAATTATTCAGATGACACCTGATATATATTTAGTTTTCCACTCAAGACCAAAACAGAGCATTAACGTTTGTTTCTGAGATATTGTAGCCTCGTCATAAGGACAGTGGAAACAGCAGACGCCACAATTATTTTATACATCTCACGGAATTGTGGCTTAAGAGGGCAAGTAAATGCAAGAATTGGCTCATCTCGCAGTTGATTACGCAAGAGAGTTAGGCGCTGACTATGCTGAGGCCAAGCTTGAAAGTGCCTCGGGGAATATTTATCTCATGAAGAATGGAAACCCAGAGGTTGCTGGTTTTCTCAGAGAACAGGGCGTTGGGGTCAGAGTGCTTGTAAATGGAGGATTGAATTTCGTATCCTTCAACAAACCTGATAGAAGTCTTGTAAAGAGAAGGGTGAAGGAAGCTGTGAAGACGGCTAAAGCTTCAGTTCGGGTAATGAAGAAGCCCATCAGCCTGTCTTCCGAGAAATCAGTGGAGGAGAGATGGGAAGTAAAGCCAAAGATAGCTTTCGGAAAGATTTCAGTGAAGGAGAAGATAGAGCTCCTTTCAGACATAGACAAAACCGTCTCATCTCCCGATGAAGTAAAAACATTCGTTCCCTCCAGAGTCCTACAACTGATTGAATCTACTACAGAAAAGTACTTCGTCAACAGCGAAGGCACAACCATCATCAGTAAACTGCCACAAATATCCTTCGTTGCATTTTTGGTTGCACACGAAAAGGGCGAAACCGAGCAAGACTACATCCAGATGGGGGAGAGCAGAGGATGGGAAGCAGTAGAAGGATGGAAACTCATAGATCACGCAAGAGAAAGGGCGAAAACTCTTGGGAAGATCCTGAAGACTGGCGGAAAGGCTCCCAAGGGAAAGATAGACTTAATCCTCGGGAACCAGATCGCAGGATTAATGGCCCACGAGTCTACTGGACATCCCTACGAGGCAGACAGAATATTTGGTAGGGAGGCTGCCCAGGCTGGAGAGTCCTTCATCACACGGGAGATGATCGGGAAGAAGATCGGATCAGACAAAGTGACTGTGGCGGATGATCCAACCCTCAAGAACAGCTATGGATATTACCTTTATGACGACGAGGGCGTCCTAGGTAAGCGCAGGTTTCTGATGAAGAAAGGTGTCGTTAACGAGTTCCTCCATAACAGAGAGACAGCAGCAGAGATGGGAGTATCCAGTAATGGCGCTGCTCGTTCAAGCGGGTTCAACCGAGAGCCCATTGTAAGAATGGCAAATACCTTCATACTACCGGGCGACCATACATTCGACGAACTTGTCGAAGGAATCCACCTCGGAGTCTACATAAAGACCTTTGGAGAATGGAGCATCGATGACCGCCGCTACAGCATGAGATTCCTCGGCAGAGAATGCTATCTCATCGAAAAAGGTGAGTTGAAAGGCATGATCCGACATCCCATCCTCGAGATGACCACGCCGGGCTTTTACAGCAGCATCGACGCTCTGGACAAGAGCCTCGTCTTCGAGGCAGCCCTTTGTGGGAAAGGAGAACCCGATCAGGCCATACCTGTGTGGCACGGGGCGCCTAATGTAAGAGTTAGACAAGTTCGTCTTGGGGGGATTGAATGATGGGAATCCAAGAGATTTCACCCCTTATTGTCAAAAACGGGCTAAGGTTAGGGGCTGACGAAGTCGCCGCAATAACTACTCACAGCACATCCAGACAGGTGCGCTTTGCCAACAATGAGATCACCGTCACTAAGACTTGGGACGAGATCAGAGCCAGCATACTACTGAAGAAAGACAGAAGAGTGCTCATAGCATCGATATCGGAACTCTCCACAGAAGGAATTCAGAAGGCACTCAAAGATCTCACGAGCATGGTTAGCCTCATGGCTCCACACAAAGACTACGCCCCCCTACCACAAGGACCTTTCAAATATCAGACTATCTCAGGCGTGTATGACAAGAGAATTCCCCAACTCCAAGACAGGAATGTAGACTACGTCGAATCCGCAATCAACTCCGCTCTCGACAACGGAGGAAAGAGGGCCGCAGGAACCTTGCAGACAACCGACTCCGAGGCTTTCCTTACAACTTCATGTGATGTCGACGCGACACAAAGGAAAACGACGATAAAGATGGTTGTACGCTGCTTATCCAACGGCGAGTCCTCAGGCATGGGAATAACCTGCGGAACCAACTTGAAGACTTTTGACCCAGAAGAGGCGGGAAGAGAGGCGGGAAGACTTGCAAAGATGTCCAAAGGGCTTAAGCCAGGAAAGGCAGGTAGGTACGAGGTCATACTCAGCAGAATAGCTTCTTCTGGGCTCTTTGACATAATCGGTGGGATGAGCTCAGCTTTCTATGTGGACTCAGGCTTCTCATGCCTAGCAGAAAGATTAGGAGAGAAGATCGCTTCAGAAGAATTAGTGGTGTATGATGACCCTACGGCCAGTGAAGGACTAGGCAGCGCCCCCTTTGATGATGAAGGATATCCAACTAGTAGGACGACGATAATTGAAGAGGGGAAATTACGGTCTTATCTACATAACAGTCTTACCGCCAAAAAACATCAGACAAAGTCGACTGCAAACGCAGGATGGATAAACCCAAGGGCATCAAACATCGTTGTAAAGGAAGGAAGACTTACAGAAGAAGAGCTCTTCAAGGACGTGAAAGATGGGCTCTACGTCAACAATCTGACCTACATCAGATTTCAAGACTACAGAAAAGGAGACTTCACAGCCTCAACCCGAGACGGAGTGTTCAGGATAAAGGATGGAGAGATTACAGAACCAATCAAGGGCTTGAGGTTGAGTGACAATCTCACCCGAATACTCGGAAACATAAATGGTCTCTCAAAAGAAGCGAAGCAGATTAGTCATTGGTGGATGGGCTTTAGGACACCCTCTGTGAAGACTCCATCTGTACGCGTGAAGGACGTTGGGTTTACGGTCCCGACAAAGTAGTTCAGTTCACGGAAATTAGAATAATGGAAAACCTGATTGACGGCTGCTGGTTAATAAGCCTAGATTTCAAGCTGGACGTACATCTTCGTCAAGTTGTTGCAGCTCTTCTTCTTCACTTCGACAATGTCTTCTATTCTGACCCCGCCAACCTTTGGATCATATAGCCCTGGCTCCACTGTAACTATGCTATGTTCTTTTAGTGGAAACTTATAGACCTCGCTCATGCTGGGGCTTTCGTGGATTTCTAAGCCGACGCCGTGGCCTAGGCCATGTGTGAAACCCTTCTCTATCTGCTTTCCTCCTCTAACCGTGTCGTACCCAGCCTTTTCTAAGATATCGCAGCACAAATTGAACATGTCGCTTCCCAGAACCCCTTCGTGTAGATCATCCATGCACATCTTCTTAGCCTCTAAAACTGCGTCGAACATTCTCTTGACTTTGTCTGGTGCTTTGCCCTTCACTACGGTGCGCGTCATGTCCGTCCAGTAACGCTTCGTTATGCTTCTTGGGTATATGTCTAGGATTATGGGTTGGTTTGCCTTCAGTTTGTCTTCTGGGTTGCCGTGGTAGTGTGGGTCTGCTGATGGGGGGCCACAGGCTACTATCAGCTCCTCTTCGATTGCGCACCACTCGTCTATGAATCTGTGTCCCATGAGAGCTTTTACGAGGCCAACTGTTAGGGGCTTCTTTTTTCCATCTTTTTTGTGAAGCAGCGTGTTGTTTGGGCCGATATCACAATTGGCTATTAGGTCGATTACTTCTGTGGTGACTTTCTCCACAACTTGTTGGACTTTTTCTATCTCTTCTATTTCGTCTGGTTCTTTTGTCTCCCTAGCCTTTTCGATCACGTTGAACATGGGCTTTACGGTCAAGCCACCCTCTCTGAGCACATCTGTGACCATCGCCGGGAAGTTATACGGGGCGCTGATTACGGTCTTTTCACCTAGTTCTTTCTTTGTAATTGATGCTATAAGTTTCATGACGCCCATTCTGGGGTCTTTTTCTGCTTTGATGATTTCGAGGTAGTTGTAGTCTGCGTATGATCTGACGTCTTTGACGATGGACTCTTTCTGTGCGCGGGGGTATTCCATGGTGCTGACGACGATTGTTGGTGGGAGGTCTCGTTTTTTGAGTAGGAGGAAGGGGTCTGGGGCTAGGAATTTTGTTAGGTAGTACATGTTTTGGTTTTTGTAGCTCTCTGAGTATAGTAGCAGTGCATCTGCCTCTCTCTCGGCTAAGATGCTGTCAAGGTCACTTCTCATATTCATCACACTCAAGTAAGAAGCTCAGTTATAAGGAGATATTTTGACTTAAATGTTTCTTGTTGGTCTTCTGCTGGATGTAGCAAAAACTCAGAGAGCCAAGGAAGTATGAAATACATCTCAGAAAGTAGTATCTTTATAACCACAGCAAATGTTGACTTTTAACATAAAACTCAAGAAT
>JBHIEV010000079.1:0-5626 GCA_046760805.1 Bathyarchaeia archaeon | reverse complement strand
CAAGGAGCTTGATCAACCATCTTTCGATTTAGTGGGGCGGTATTTGAATGTGTGGCATATGTGGTGCGAGGTGTTTGGAGATTTGGAGAAAGCCATAGAGACTGGGAGGTGTGATCTCTTCAACATCGTGGAATCTCAAGAAAGCCGTCAGTTGACATTGGAGACGTGTTTTCCAGAATTGGCCCAAGCGGTAGCACATATGCCGCAGCGAAGAACCCGAGGAAAGGACAAGTAGGATCCTGTGCATGCAGGCAACATATCAGACTTTGGGTTGGGCTCGCCTCCTCAGTTAGAAGAGCCAGACATTCTGAAATCCAAGTGTTAGAGGTTTTTCATCTGCGGAAGAGGAGGCTTTTTAGACTAGAACCGAGTCAGCACCCAAGCACGCTCAAGCGTATGCGCACACGCGCAGAGCGACTCAAGGTTCTTTGAGCCTCCTCCCACAGAATGCAGACCAAAAAAACATGATCACACCAGTTAGTTAAGGATCAATGCATACATAAGATTTGTTGCACACGGCGCAATGAGGATGGCAAGTCTGCTTAGGCAGTCAGGATTTGTAATTCGTATTCTGAGTTAACAATCTTTAACAGGGAATCGCACTTTTTCTTCAAAGTAAGAGGGGTATCGTTGAGATTTCCACGCAATTTTAGAGGATCGTGCAGGGTAACGCTCTTGATTTTGGCAGTTCTCATGACTTTATTATATGCAAGGATTGCTCCACTTGCCAAATCTGCTTATACTGGCATAGCCAAACCAATGGAGTTTTGCTTTCATTACATTGACACCCCAGTCACAGTGGCAGGTCTGCAAACAAAATATATTATGAACACGACAAGAGAATATCGTTTCTCAACGCAGCAGGAAGCATTTGAGAACTCGCTGTACAAACCAGTCGGATTGCCGAAGATTGTGATGGATTTTTATCTGTATCCTAATCTTGCAGGACCCGTAACAATTAATGGTACTTGGCAAGTCTTTGTATGGCTTAATGGGTCAGCCTACAAGCCGGTAACCTTCTCACTTGTCTTCAAGGAGATTACTGCTGGTGGCGAGGTTCTATGGAACTCAGGGCAACTTAGCCCAACGGTGACTAGCAGTATTGGAGGGTATATAGATGTGCCAGTCTACAACTACAACCTCTCTGTTCCGCTAGCTCACTCTTTCAATGCGGGCACTACAATCTTGGTCGAGTTCGAAGTGAACGCGGGTTCTTCTGCGGACACGAGATTCTGGTTTGACTCCAGTCTATATCCAAGTAAGGTAATTCTACCTGCTGAAGACTATGCGCGGCCAATCTCAATCAAGACCTATTCAATCGATGGTCGGGAGACCACGCTTTTCCACTATAATTGGAGTGAAAGCTGGCGTAGAGTCATCGTTAGAGCAAATGTCACTGACCCCTTTGGTGGTTATGATGTCAATGAGGTTAGCATGACGATCCTGGATCCATCGGGTTACCCTGTGTTAGAAGAGACTAAGATGGTTAGACTGTCTGATGGCCAGTGGCGTCTTAACTATCTACATACTTTCGAAGCGAACTGGTCATATCCAATAGTGGCTCTCTTGGGAAACTACTCGGTTATTGTCACTGTTGTCGATAACAATGGCTACTACCACAATCTTAGTTACGGGTCGGCCGTTCCATTCATCGAGGAAGCAGGACACATCTTCAAGATTGGTGTTCTTGTCTATTATGATCCCGCTTTCATAGTAGTGGATGATGTAGATGATCCTCTGCCTGATGCACAAGTCTATGTGACTTGGACAAACGGGACTACGGATAAGTCGCCACGTTATACATCAGCTGATGGTTGGATTAATTTGACGCGGGTTTTGGCTGGAAATTATGGCTTCACGATTCTCTGGAAGGATGTGGTAGTTGCTCATACAACTGTGTATGTGGATTCAGATGGTCCATATACCATAAGAACCCAAGTATATCGACTGATTGTGCACGTTTTTGGGAACAATGGCGCGCCTATCTATGGGTCTTACGTTATTGTCAATACTGAGTTGGGGGTAGGGTATGGACTTGACATTTCTG
The DNA here is from genome assembly GCA_046760805.1 of Bathyarchaeia archaeon. Classification (GTDB taxonomy): domain Archaea; phylum Thermoproteota; class Bathyarchaeia; order Bathyarchaeales; family Bathyarchaeaceae. The sequence goes on along the minus strand of JBHIEV010000079.1, from coordinate 3,579 downwards.
ACCAAACAGGTACAGCTCGTTTCAAGTTACCGTCCGGAGAATACATAGTCTCAGTGCATTATACGACTGCTTACTGCCTAACAGTAGTTAGGGCTAGTGCTAGTGAACAAGTCATAATCGAAGACTCCGCTTCCAGAAATATTGTTTTGAACGATTTCCCGCCGCCCATATGGTCAACGACTCTATTCTGGCTGTTATTATTGTCGGTTCTTGCAGCGGCAGTAGCAGTTGTAGTAATCTTATATGTAAGGAGAAGAGTTTGAGGTTCATGCTTGCATGCCTTCGCAGTTCCCTAACGCATGCATGCTAGTGTGCCAGAGTTTCCTTAATTTGGTTCTGTGATAGCCTTTTGTTGCTTGTTTGGTATGTGGATGAATTTGGCAGTTGCGAGGAAGCACAGTATGACAACGGCTGCTGCTAGTATGAAAGAGAGTTGTGGACTCACTTTTTCGTATATAATGCCACCCACTAGGCTGGCTGGTATGCTGAATGCTGTCCAGGCGACGCCGAAGGCGGCATAGACTCTTCCCCTCTTTTCTTGCGGGACTAGGTCTGCTTCTAGTGAGGAGTATGTCGCTTCGTAGAAGGCCCATATCACAGAAGCTGCGGTTAGGAGAGTGATGACTTGTGTGAAGTTTGTGCAGTAGATGAACAGTATGTATGTTGATGTGTCGAGGGCTATGATAGCTAGTAGGACCCGCCTTCTTCCCAATTTGTCTAGGGTCTTGCCGACTATCAGTAATTTCATTGTTAACGAGATTATGGTGCTGGTCGCAGTGATGACTCCCCACTCAGTGGATGTTAGGCCGATTCTTTCCTCTGCGTAGACTATCCAGTAGGGTTCTACCAAGCCGAATTCCAAGGACCATAGTATATAGGTGGCTGCCAAGGCTAAGGTTGCGTGGGGCATGGAAACCCAGGTTTTGACGTGTTCTTTGAATGATTCTTTTGCGATTTTGCCTAGGTTCCTTAAGGTTATCTTCTGGTTTTCCCTGTTTGGGCTGGAGATCGTCTCTCTTAGCATGGATAGGCGGATAACGCCTGAAATCACGCCGAAGACTGCGAGTGCGATGTACGTTGCTCGCATGATTGGGAGTACGCCGTAGATGTCGATAAGGTAGCCTCCGACGAAGGGCATCACTGTCCACGGGAGGAAGCTTATGCAACTGTATATGGAGTAGGCTACACCTCTCTTCTTTTCGTTTATTGAATCCGCAAGCATGGCCCAGAAGGCTGGTTCCATGATCCAGCAGATGTTCACTATGATTACGGCTATTGCCAGGAACTGCCAGTTTGGTGCAACTGCGACTAGAAGTTCACTCAATCCTGCGGCGAGGGTCATGAATCCCAATAGGCTTTTTCTGCCGTATAGGTCGGCTATGTGCCCGCCGATTATTGCGAAGATTATGTAGCTGGTGCTTCCTAGGGCTGAGATTAAGCCGATTATGGTTTCTGTTCCGTTCAGTTCTAGGACGTAAAGTGAGAAGTAGGTGTTAGTTATGCTTGCTGCTAATCCCCAGAGTAGTGAGGTCAGGGTTAGCACTAGATAATTGCGCGTCATGAAGCCGAACGAGGGCCTGTCTGGTTTCGTGTTCAAGGCTAACAACCTCACCAAGAGTATTTAGCGCAGTCCTCTGGAGGACTGATTCTTCTGGGAACATGGCTACCTCCAAAGGAGGCTTCTCATATAAAAATCAAACGGCGAAAGCAACGTGAGACTTTTGGGATTACACGAGATAGTTTACGATTTCTTTGAGATTTCCTATTTTTTCAACGCCGCTACTTATCGTGTTATCTCGATCAATCAGCAAGGGTTTCAATCCCACCTTTCTGGCCCCTTCGTAGTCGTCCTCCAGCTGATCTCCTACGAAGAGTGTTTCGCTTGGCAAGACTTCGAGCCTGTTCAGGGCGTGAAGGAAAATGTCTCTATGAGGCTTCATCTTTCCAACAGTGTCTATTCCAACGATCACGTCGAAGAAGTCGTGCAATCCAACCTTCTGCAGAATCGTTGTGTAGTCGCTTTCCAACCCATTCGTCACAATCCCTGTCTTCAAGTGCTTCTCCCTTAGCTGCTGTAGGGTCTCCTCTACATCTGGGTAAAGCCCCACATCCGCGTAGTCCCACCACCGATCAGCAATAGTCTCTGCCAATGCTCGCATGTTTTCTTTGATTCCAAGCCGTTTCAACATGTGAAGATTCCACCTAATCCAGTATTCCTCGAACAGTACAGCCAGTTTCTGAATGTCGAGATGCTTCTCCGTCTCTTCGTGTGCACGGGATATCTCTAGTAGAGAGCGTTTGATGCCTTGGGCTTCAAGTATCTTCTTGTAGACCTTCGGAATCTCTGTGGTGTATACCAGAGTTCCTCCTAGATCAAAGAGAACCGCCTTCACTCGGGTTTTTCTTTCAGAAGTATCCATCACAGATTCCAGCAACTGCCTCCATAACAAGGCTAGCGTTCGTTCTTAAACTTTGTCACAGGCAAAGGCGACTTAGTCTTCCTTCACAAACCCCATCAGAACGATCGTCAGAACCGTTAGAGAAAGAGAGAATAGAAAAGGTGCAAACTTTTCGAAGGTTTCCCAGAGTACTCCTGCGATCAGAGAGGCTGGTAATGCACATAGTCCGACGATAAGCTGGAACGCTCCCAGTATGCTTGCCCTGTATCTGGGTGGGGCCAACTCGGAGACGAACGCTCTCTGCGCAGGTTCCGCCGCCGCCTTATGAAGTCCGTACAAGACGAACAATGTCATGACTCCCTCAAATGTTCCTGCGTAGATGAAGCCTAGACACATCAGCCCGAAGAGAGAATAGGACAAGACTAGAACTGCTTTCCTTCCTGCTTTGTCCGCAAGTTTTCCGAAGGGCAATGACATCACGGAAGCGACGGCGGTAAATAGTAGATATAGAATTGGTACAAAGCCCGCTTCAAAGCCGGATTCTTTGGCGTAGACTAGTAGGAATGAGTAGCTGAAGGCTCCGAGAGCAAATACGGCACTCAAGAACAGGAATAGCTTGAGGTTGCTGCCCAAATCTTTTAGGGAAAGTCCTTTGAAGATCCTCTTAGTCTTTCTTTCCTTTATGAGCAGCAAAACAAGCAGAGCGCTTATCAGAGAAGGAATGGAAGCGAGAAGGAATATGCTGTTGTATTCCCACCGCAAGTAGTTAAAGAGCAGAATACACGTGATGATGCCGCAGACAGCACCTAGATTGTCCATGGCTCTGAGTAAGCCAAAGTTTCTTCCTCGGTTCTGTTCTGTTGATATGTCGGCGACAATAGCATCTCTCGGAGCACCTCTGACCTTCCCTGATCTGTCTAGAATTTTGAAGGGTATCAGGTGTTGCCAGACCTTAGATAGGCCGTATCCTATACGAGAGAGATCCACACAAATAGCCTGTCCAGATGAAGACCTTTCTTTTCCCTACTCTGTCTGAGAGATAGCCTGAACCAGCTTGGGATAGAGAGACAAGAGCGTCTCCCAATCCGTCAATTAACCCTAGAATTGCCATATCAGCGCCTAGAACAGAGGTTACGAATAGGGGCCAGATTGGGAAGATCATGTCTGAACCGAAATCGTT
>JBHIEV010000078.1:0-5828 GCA_046760805.1 Bathyarchaeia archaeon | reverse complement strand
CGCCTAACACTCTATATATGAGAGCCTCATAAATGCCTTGCAACCCATTAGTTTTGACTGACTAGCAAAGATGAATAGTGTTGTCCGAGCTGGGATTTGTGCGCGCGTCATTTTCTGACAACTAGAATCATCCTCCAAATCTGTTACAGATCTTCTTTTCCGATGATAAAAATGTGGATGAAGGCCTTTCGATCTTAAATAGAAGTTTCAGTATACATCTGTACAAGGCATTTAGAAGGAGGTGAGAGATTTGGAAATTGAAGAGATGTCTTTCGAAGAGAAGTATGATAAGCTCTATGATCAGTTCGTTCTTACAGATGTTGTAGCTTGGGCTTTTGTTAAGGAGATGGGGCTTACAGATAAGTATTTAGACTACTCGATGAAGGTTTATAAAAAGATGATGCCATCCTTGATGGGTTCAGCCTTCAAACTCATTAAAATGCTAGCGCCAGGGAGAGCCTTCAGAAAGTTTGTCGAGGGCCTTGTAAAAGATGGTCGAGTTACGGAGCCGTTATCCAACACGGAAGTCGTCAGTCTTTCTGACCGAGAAGCAGTAATCAAAACAAAGAACTCTCTGATGGTAAAAAAGTATAGGGACGCAATTAAAAAGGCAGGTCTTAAACTCGATTTGAAGGAATATTGGGAAGTTTTCAATGAGGCAGGCAAAGAGATGGTGGAGGATTTCGGGTTCGATATGCGCGTTGATGCATCACGTATTGAAGAGGACGAAGTCGCTACCATAATAAAGTTGAAGAAATGACCTTGCCCCTTCTCTTTCCTTCTTTTTTGTAATCTATCGAATGTTGATGGCAGGATTGTAAAGAAATAGGTAGTCTATGGTCTATTGGGCTTCTGCAAACAACCAGACATTTTCTACATCTTCTCTAGGCTTTACTGTTGTCAGACTGTAAGTTCTTCATTAAGGAAAATGGGAGAATTTTGGAAGGACAAGAAAGAGATATAAGCCAAAAAATGGAGTAAGCTCAGATTACGTTCTTGGTGAAATAGTTTGCCCGTGGTCTATGCTGTTAAGCATGTGATGTCCAAGCCTTTGATAACAACTGATGGTGAAACATTCGCTCAAGATGCAATAATGCTGATGGTTGAAAAAGACATAGGTGCTTTGATTGTAACTGAAGAAGGTAAAGCTGTGGGGATAGTAACTGAAAGAGATATCATGAAAAAGTGTTGTCCAGAAGCTTCATGTAGAGCGGTCAAAGTGGGAGAAATTATGAGTAAACCTTTGATAACTATTGATGATGAAGCGCCCCTAGGTGAAGCCGTAGAAATCATGGCTAACAAAAACATCAGAAGACTTCTGGTTACCGAAGAGGAGAAAATTGTGGGTATTGTTACCCTAAAAGATGTCATGAAGGGAACTTTAGTAGCTTTCCAAGCTCTAGACCTAGCACTCTCCTCACTTTGACCTAAATGCATGTATATATGACAGGTCATCCTGGCTACCCTTACAACGCTCTATCAGTCTGTTTCGGATTTGGATAGATTTCTATTTGATGTATCCGATGTGCTCTGGTCTCCGAAACTCTTATAGTCTTGTAATACTTTTTTCTAAAAAAGTGTTACCACATAAGGGTGATGAACACTATGCACATACCTGACGGTTTTCTGACTCCAGAGATCTGTGTTCTCATGTATGCTATCTCGATAGCAATTCTCATTTTCTGCTGGAGGAGGATTAAAGCAGTTTATTCGCGTTCCTTTGTTCCGCTCATCGCTGTTTCCAGTGCTTTTGTCTTCGCAGCTCAGATGCTGAATTTTCCGATAGTGTATGGCACGAGCGGGCATCTTGTGGGAGGAACCTTCTTGGCCATATTGTTGGGGCCGTTTGCGGCGATAATAAGCATGACCACTGTGCTTCTTATGCAGGCAATCATCTTTGCAGACGGCGGCCTCTTCACCTTTGGAGCCAACATCTTCAACATGGCTATCATAGGCGGCCTCTCCTTCTACATAATAAAACTCCTTGGTGACGGAGGAGTGAGTCGAAAGCGGTTCTTAGTCAGCGTTTTTGTGGCATCTTGGTTATCGGTGGTTTTGGGTGCCTTGGCATGTGCATTACAGATCGGTGTCTCTCCTATGTTTGCTTCAGCGGGAGGAGTGTTTGTCACTGTTCCTTCTATGCTTTTCTGGCACGTGTTAATAGGGGCGGGAGAGGCTGTGATAACCACTACGTTGATTTCGCAGCTATATAGGATCCAGCCTGCAGTTTTTAGTGGAATAGCAGTCCTCAAGGGTGAGATGCAATGAAAGGCTACGTGAAGGCGGTCATTCTTATCCTGTTCGGTTTGGCGCTTCTGATACCGTTCGCCTCAACGTTTCCTGATGGACTAGAAACGGTTGCAGAACACTTTGGGGTGGAAGAGCCGGAACCGGTTTGGGTGGGTCTTATGCCTGACTATGCTCTTCCGTGGATAGGGAATGTGTATGTGGCGACCCTTGCGTCTGGGGTCATCGGTGTGTTCCTGGTCCTTGTTGCTTCTTGGTTTGTGGGGAGGGCAGTTACTCATAAGGGATGAGTCATGTTTTCTTTTTGGCGCCTTCGGCTGAGACATTGAAGTATTTTTCCCAGTTTATTTGGAGTATTTCTAGGGTGTTGCCGTCCGGGTCTTGGAAGGTGCTTGTTTTCCGCCCCATGGTTCCTCGTGTAGTTCTTTAGTGAATTTCACTCCTCTTCGTTCTAGTTCGTTGTATGCTTTTTCTATATTGTCAACGAGGAGATTCACAGGTGGTGATAGCGGGCTTGCTCTCTGTCCTTTTTCGAGTTTTGGAATTAGTCCTATCTCTACTCCGCCGCATTCGAAGCCGATGTAACTTGGGTACTCGTACTTCTTTTCTAGACCGAGTGTTTCTTCGTAGAATTTCTTGGCTCTTTTTAGGTCTGAAACGTGGAGGGTTATGCTCCAAATGGTCTTGATCATCTTGCTTCTCCTGTCTCTATTTCTCTGAGTTGTCTAAAACGTTTTTCGACGCTCTGTCAGTTGGATGGGAGACGGAAGGCTTAGTGATGCTTGGAGTGTTGTCTTATCTTTAAGGCCTCGTTCAGGCGGGTGTCCCTCTGCCCTGAATATTTGAAGCTTCTTTAGGGTAGCGGTGAATGACCATATTGTCCCAGTTGAATGCTCTTCTGGTGGGAACATACGTAGCCGTTGTGGTTTGAGAGGATTTTTTGAGCGGTTTTTGGGTTGATTCTCCCATTCTTCTGTTTGATGGTTGGGATCGGGAGCTTGAGCAGTGGCTTTCTTCGTGGTTGGATCCTGAGTTCGCGGCGATTCACGTGGAGACCTTGAAGGGGAATGTGTGTGGTCGCAAGAGTTATGCTGCTCATACGCCTGGGCAGATTCCTAAAGTCCGCTTAAACTTGAAGGGCGTCGGCAGGGTCATTATGGATCCTACGCCGTTGCCTGATGGCACGACTGAGATTGAGGTGGGTCCTTTCATTGCGAAGCAGCTCGAGAAGAGATTAGATGGGATTGACAAGCGGATTCAAGGTGTAGATTACATTCTCACTCGCCTAACAGAGCAGGTTGAAAGTCTTGTTGGAGAGTTGCATAGTTTGGTGGGTCTGCTTAGGGGATGTACGTCGCAGCCTGCTACGCAGGCACCATTATCCAAGCGAGACAGGTTCGTGGTTTAAGGCATGTTTGGGTGCACAGTTTCTGTTTTCAACATTGTTTTGAAGAGGCTTGTTCTGCGCTTATTTTGTTCTGATAAGCGATATTTGGGCGGTTTTAGTAGATTAGTTTGGTTCTTTATGGAATGGTCTACAATAACTGCGGTTGCTTTGGATGTTCTGCAACATGCAAATGTGACGCGTCTGAGCTTTCTGTTAAGGCTTAAAGCGGGAGGTCTTCACAGTTGAGCGGGAAAGGGCGTTCTCCAGTCGAAAAGTACGGCAGATACAAGTGGATTGAGAGGCTTCAAAGGCGGATTCTGGATAGGATTGACAGGATGGAGAAGCGTCAACGGCTCATTTTGAGAGGGCTTCAACACTATTTCGTCTTTCCAGAGGATTATATCCTTAATGTGGTTGCTAAGACTCAGCTGGATCAGGCTATTCTGCAGGTGCTACGTGAGGCAGGTTCCATGGGGGCTTTACCGAGCAAGATTGCATATCAACTGAGGACTTACGGCGTGGACCGCTTCAAGGTGACTCGCCGCATTAAGGCTATGAATCGTAGGCTGCGGACCGAACTTGGCTATGTCGCTGCTGAGAAGCGGGGTCACAAGTGGGTACTCACGAATTTTTTGGTTGATGTTTGGAGCAGTGAAATTTCTGACATTGAAGCGGGAGTCTAGCCATCCGAAATATGCATGCATGAATAAATGGTTCACTCAACTTCCAGATCAGCTTCATGAAAACTGAAATGCACTTCATATTCCTTAATGCTTACATTCTCCAGGGTTGAGGTCGCATACTTCAACGCGTCAGTTGCGTTCATACATACGATAATGCCTCGAACTTCTCGATCTGGCACCATATGTCTCTTGACCCACCCCATGTACTTTAGGATCTGGGAGCATGCTTTATCGGTTGCCTGTCCGACTTTCAACTCGATTACACAGAAGTTTTCGTCTTTATCAAGCGCCAGAATGTCGATCCGACCGACATCAGTCTGAAACTGTCGCCCTAGCACTCCATCAGGAGAAACATATAGCGTTAGACCTTCTTCAATGTCACCCAGATTGTTAGCCAAATGGCCTTCAAGGTTAGCCTCAAATTCAAATGAAAAACCAGCAGCCTCTTCTTCTTCAGCCACGTCCTCAACTCGAGAAGGAGGAATGTCTTCTTTAGGTTTCAAAAGACGATATCGTCCGTTCCCGAGGTAATGGAATAGCCTGTGCTTTCTACCATAATGTTTGCTTGATGGATGGTTTGGAGCTAAAGCAATAACATGAGCTCGTATTGTGCTCTCTTTAACCTCAGGGCGTTTCTCCTTGACTTTTCTGATAACGTCTATTGGTGCGAATATTTCAGGTAGTTCCTTTGCAGCCTCCTTGCACATCTTCCAAACAGGTATGTCATACTTCGGCATAGTATTCTACTCTGAGGTTATTGCAATAAATGCTTTTAGCACCTATCTCTCATAAAACATCTTCAAGGTATTCGCGATGAATGAACTTGAAAGAGTTGCCAAACTGCTCGGAAAAAGGAATCAAATCAACTTGGAAATATCGAAAATCATAGGAAGACCTGCTTTGCAGGGACATATAGGAGAATACATCGCGTCCAAAATCTTTAAGATAGAACTCGAATATTCAGCGGTGGCAAAAGGGATTTACGGAGTTTTCACCCAAGGCGCATGAAAGAAAGACTGTCAACATCAAACTATATGGGAAGCAAGAAAGCATGCTTGACATAACTCCGGGCAGCTCGGCTGATTATTACCTTGCGCTCGCAGGACTCTTACTCTTCTGCTTCCAGCTTGTCGATTAACTTCACTCTTTCCGATATCGATGGATGAGTTTCTGATGACTCATCGTACTCTTCTTTACTTCCAAGGGCTAGTAAGGCTGATATCATATTTTCCTTCCCTACGAACTTGGCACCGATTTTGTCTGCACCCGCTTCCAAAACCCAGTTCACAGGGATCATGACTGTCCTAATGTAGACTAGGAATGCTATAGCTACCATTATTGTTACCATGATGTGAGTCACTTGCTCCGTAAAGAAAATTGGTGTTGTTAGCTGCCACCAGGCATAAAATGGAAGCAAGAGGAGCGGAATCATTGGGGCAAGGCGCCACAAGATAAACCTCTGTTTTATGTGTCCTAATTCATGGGCGACTACTGCTTGACGTTTATCGAAG
>JBHIEV010000077.1:0-5873 GCA_046760805.1 Bathyarchaeia archaeon | reverse complement strand
TGGTGGGGCTGCCCGGATTTGAACCGGGGTCCCGAGCGCCCGAGGCTCAGAGCCTAGACCATGCTAGCCGACAGCCCCGTAGACAACTCTTACAGCAAGCCTCACATAAGCATTGTTCCATAGCGAAGACTTGCATCACAAACATATTCGGATCCTGATAACACAACTACGCTGAAAACAGTAACTTTTCAGAATCTGCCTATACGTACCAGAAAGATTATTTAATTTTTTAGACTATCTACTCTCTCAGCAAAGGTGTCGCTTTTGCCCGGAAAACGCAAATCTGGACTCAACGTGTTAAAGGCAACCTCCTCACCCATCCGGTTCAAAATCCTGAATCTGCTGTTCGAGAAGGGTGGATTGTCCTACACTGAAATAATGAATGCCCTCCGCCTCAATCCCACAAGAGACGCAGGCAGATTCGCCTACCACCTAAAACTACTTCTAAAAGCAAACCTTATCGACCCCGATGTCAAAACCCGCAAGTACGTCCTCACAGACCTCGGACGCACGATAGTCGACATCACAGAAGATATCGAACAACGCTTCCTAAAGAGGAGGAAGATGGTCGTCCGAACCTCACGCCTCGCCATAGAAGAATTCGACAGAACCAAGATCGTCGACTCTCTAGTCAAAGAAGCAGACGTCCCAATAGACCTAGCACAAAAGATCGCAAGAGAGACAGAAGGGCGCCTATCCGAATTCAAAACCAAGTACGTCACTGCCCCTCTCATACGAGAATTCGTAAACGCCATCCTCGTGGAGAAAGGATTAGAAGAATACCGACACAAACTCACACGATTAGGACTCCCAGTTCACGACGTCACACAACTAATAACCTCAATAGGCGAGAAATCCCTCGGCGTCGAGGCAGCCCATAAGGCAGCAGGAGATGCAGTCATAGAAGAATACACCCTCCTCAACGTCCTCCCAAGAGACATAGCAGATGCCCACCTCTCAGGAAAACTCCACATCAACCACTTGGGCTGCTGGCCTCTCAAAATGAGCGAATTCATGCACGACCTCCGCTTCTTCCTCCAACACGGGATAAACCTGGGAAGCACCCATCACATCGTACCTTCATACCCACCACCAAAAAATCTCACATCTGCCCTTCTTATGGTGTCAAACGTTCTCAAGACAACTTCAACAGAAATCTCAGGCGAACAAGCCTTCGACTACTTCAACATATTCCTAGCACCCTTCGCCCAAGGGCTCTCAGAGAAGGAAATTCGAGAAGATTTGCGCCTGTTTGTCTTGAACCTAAACCAGTCCTTGTCAAGTGGAGGATTCCCCACAGAAGCCTCCCTCGGCCTAGAACTTATAGCCCCCAACTTTCTAGAAGAAAAAGACGCCATCGGACCCGATGGAAGAAAAACTGGGCACTACGCAGACTTTGTCGAAGAGAGCCGCCTCATCGCTTCCATCCTGCTAGAAGTAATGTTTGAAGACGACGAACACAAACCCATCTTCAACCCGAGTTTAATCATGAAGATTCGCCCTGAAAGCTTCATGAGTAAAGAGTGCCACGACCTCCTCTATCACTCTCACAGACTTGCAGCAGAGCGCGGACTACCTTACTTCGCAAACCTCTGCCCCGAAGACGAGCAACAAACCTCCTACACTGCCACCGGATGCAGACTTAGCAGCGATTGGAAGGAAGACTGGGAACTAGACACACTGCGCACAGGAAGCGTCGATAATGTTGTAATAAATCTGCCAAGAGCCTCATATGATGCAGGCCACAGATCAGCATTCTTTGAGATTCTGGATGAACGGTTGGAGATGGCTCTGCGTGCCTTGGAGATAAAGTATCAGACGATTAAACAACGTTCAAAGGAAGGCTTGCTTCCTTTCCTCTCGCAAAAGGCTGACGGCAACAACTACTGTAGGCTTGAAAACTCCTCCCGCCTCATCAGTCTCGTCGGACTAAACGAGACAGTTCATTCACTTCTCGACAAGAGCATCCATAGCGACAACGAGGCAACAGCCTTCGCCGAAGACACCATAAAGCATGTCTCCAAAAGAGTGCGAGAGCACGCAAAAAAACCTGAAACTCGGGCATTACTCTCCATGCTGCCGAGCGCCGAGGCGGCAATGAGACTCGCAGAGCTTGACGTGGAAGACTGTGGTTGGGCAAAGGTTCACGCACAAGGCACTAGAGAACAGCCATTCTATACAGACATGGTCGCCGTGCCCCTAACAACAGATATTTCTTGGAAGCAACGCCTCAGCATCGAGGAAAAGTTCCATAGATTGACTTCTGGGGGGCACCTTGCAATCATACAGCTAGCTGACCCACAACAAGACCCTAACAAGCTTCTCTCGGCTACGAAAGAGATCGTAAGAACATACAATGTGGGATTGTACACCTTCAACAAGCATCTAGCCTACTGTGCCAACTGCAAGAGGACTTTCAATGGTATCTTGGCAAAGTGTCCCAACTGCGGATCGGTTAATATGCTTGTTTGCTTCAGCCGTATCTCAGCCAAGTACAAGCCGTCCTCCTTCTGGAACATCCCCCAACGTTCCGCTCTTGAAAACCGAAGACCATTTGTGTTTAATTCGGATTAAGACGCATACAAAAATTTATACAAAATTATCTAAAAATCTCAAATATAAGAATCTTCTATTACTGTCATCCATTCCACACAGGGAGTTCTCATGGGCTATTCAAGATCTCCTCCAGACTCTAGCATGTTTAAGGACATGCACACAGTGACCTAAAATGGCTTCGTATGTTAGGAAAAGAGATGGAAGACTGGCAAAATTCGACCAAGATAGGATAACCAACGCCATAAAAAAGGCGTTTGAAGCAGTAGACAGAAGAAACGTGAAGAAATCCGAAGAACTAGCAAATCAAGTCGTTGCAACCATAGAAAAGAGATTCGGTAAAGAAGGCGTCCCGACAGTAGAAGAGATACAAGACATCGTAGAAGAGACGCTAATCAAAAACAAATTCGTAGAAGTCTCCAAGGCTTACATCCTCTACAGACAGCAACACGCGGACATGAGGAAGTTGGCATTTCTCCTGAGTTCCGACGACATGGTGGATAGATATCTAAACGGAACAGACTGGCGAATCCGCGAAAACGCCAACATGAATTTCTCTCTCCAAGGACTAAACAACCATCTCTCTTCTCAACTCGTATCTCATTACTGGTTAACCAGAATGTATTCACCCATCATCAGAGAAAAACATCTATCGGGAGCCTTTCACATACATGACCTTGCCGTCTTGGGACCATACTGCGTAGGATGGGACTTAGCAGACATCCTAGTTTCCGGCTTTGGTGGTGTGTCTCAGAAGATAGAGAGCAGACCCGCTAAACACTTCAGGACGATACTGGGACAAATTGTCAATTTCTTCTTCACACTGCAAGGGGAAGCCGCCGGTGCTCAAGCATTCAGCAGTTTTGACACCTATTTGGCTCCATTCATCTACTATGACAAATTGGACTACAAGCAAGTCGTCCAAGCCATGCAAGAATTCTTGTTCAACATGAACATACCGACCCGAGTGGGCTTCCAAACACCCTTCACAAACATCACGATGGATCTTTCTGTGCCAAAGTTCATGGAAGAAGAAGGAGTCATCCTAGGAGGACGTATGGTAGATGAGACTTACGGTGATTTTGCGACAGAAATGGACATGCTAAACAGAGCCTACATCGAAGTGATGCGTCAAGGCGACAAGAAAGGCAGAGTCTTCACCTTCCCCATAGTCACGTACAACGTAACTGAAGAGTTTAACTGGGAATTTCAAGAACTGTTTGAGTTAGTGGCAAAGTACGGAACTCCTTACTTTTCCAACTTCATAAACAGTGACATGAAACCTGAAGACGTAAGGAGTATGTGTTGTCGACTGAGGATAGACAATAGAGAACTGCGCAAGAGAGGTGGTGGATTCTTTGGCGCCAACCCGCTGACAGGCTCAATTGGAGTGGTTACGATAAACCTTCCTAGAATAGGATATCTAAAAGAGGACGAAGACGAGTTTCTTGAAGAGCTGGGCACTCTAATGGATCTCGCTAAGGATAGTCTAGAAATTAAGAGGAAAGTCATTGAGAACTTCACAGAACATGGATTGTATCCGTATTCTAAGTTTTACCTGCGTTCCGTAAAAGAGAGGTTCGGGAACTATTGGAAGAACCACTTCTCCACAATCGGACTGATTGGAATGAATGAAGCCCTTCTGAATCTTCTTGGCTGTAGTATTGTTTCAGAAGAGGGCAGCAGCTTCGCGGTTAAGGTTTTAGACTTCATGAGAAATAGACTTTTCGAGTACCAAGAAGAAACAGGAAATATCTACAATCTGGAAGCAACTCCAGCAGAAGGAACCTCCTACAGGCTCGCCAGAATAGACAAGAGGAGGTATCCAGACATAATCGTTGCCAATGAAGATTATCTCAAGAATGACGGCTTTGAACCGTTCTACACAAACTCATCGCAGCTGCCCGTCGATAATACGCTTAGCTTATTTGAGGCGTTGATGCATCAAAACAGACTGCAGACCCGTTACACAGGAGGAACAGTTTTCCATATCTACCTCGGAGAGTCTAACCCGTCATGGGAAAGTGTTTCCGTCCTGATAAGGAGGGTCGCCGAAAAGACTGAACTGCCCTACTATACGATCACTCCGACATTTAGCGTCTGTCCAAGTCACGGTTACATCTGTGGCGAACATTTTGCTTGCCCTCAATGTGGTGAGAAATGTGAAGTGTATTCAAGAGTTGTCGGATATTTAAGACCGGTCAGCCAATGGAATGATGGAAAACAGAGCGAGTTCAAGATCAGGAAGATGTTTGACAGCAGAGTATCCCTGGGCGACTAGGAACTTCGAGACAGCGTAGAACCACTCTGCAAATTATTCTATTGCTCCAAAGATGAGCGCCAGCAGAGCCATTCTCATTACTATGCCATTCCAAACCTGTTGAAAATACCGAGCATGCGATGTCTCATCCACCTCATCCGCTATCTCATCTACTCTTGGGAGTGGATGCATGATGACCAAGTCTTTCTTAGCGCCTTTTAACATTTCAAGGTCGATTCTGTAGGCTCCTTTAACTTTCGCGTACTCAGCCAAATCTGGAAATCTTTCCTTCTGAATGCGCGTCACATAAAGCACATCCATTTCAGGCAAAATCTCTTCGATTCCAGTCTTCTCCAGTACTTTTATCTTCTTCTTTATTACATCTAGCACTTCTCTTCGCATGCGAAGAAGCTCCGGCGAAACCAGATATAACTCAACGTCATAAAGCGATAAAGCATATGCAAGAGAGTGAACTGTGCGCCCGTAGCGGAGGTCGCCAACCAAAGCGATGTTCAGATTGTCTATTCGACCTCTCTCTTTCAAGATGGTATATAGATCCAGCAACGCCTGCGTCGGATGCTCCTCAGCCCCTGACCCGGCATTGATTATCGGTATGTGAGCGAATTCACCCGCGAGTCTGGCTGCTCCCTCTAAAGGATGTCTTAACGCTATTACATCAGCATAGTTCTCAACCACACGTATGGTATCGGCGAGGTTTTCCCCCTTCTTGACAGAGGCTACCTCTGCCTCGGCGAATCCTATAGCGTCTCCTCCGAGCTTGTGCATTGCAGCCTCAAAGCTCAGTCTGGTTCGTGTGCTGGGCTCAAAGAACAAGGTTGCCAATATTCTTCCCCGAAGCATATCGGATGTGCTTTTTGCGATGGGCTCCATCGCCTCCGCCGTCTCTAAAATATAATCAATCTCTTTACGCGCAAAATCTTTGATCGAAATTATGTCTCGTCCCTTAAATTCCAATAGCGACACCAGACAAGATTTGACAACCAGCAAATAAACCCTTTTACTTCCACGGTGCGACAGATTCTACTTGCTACTTTGTGGT
>JBHIEV010000076.1:0-6033 GCA_046760805.1 Bathyarchaeia archaeon | reverse complement strand
ATGTATTCCTTGCCCAGAAGTTCTCTTACGAGAACAACCCTCTGGATGTTGAGTGCGCCTTCAGCCCCAATCACGTAGCACATTATCCCTCGCAATCCCATCTCAAGTGGGCATTCTTTGGTGTATCCCCAAGCTCCCAGCCATATCATTGTGTCGTAGAAGATCTTGAACGCAAGAGGCGGACCCAACAACTTGACAGTAGATATCAGCTTTGCACACTCAAGCGCCGAGAAACGCTTCGTCTTATACCTCTCGTTCACCATCCAAGCGGTTCTGTAAACCAACGATCGCAGGGCCTCTAGCTTTGCGTAGTTATCGGCTAATTCATATTGGATCATTCCGAATTTTCCAATAGGACGTCCAAAAGCTTTACGCTCCTTGAGATAGTCCATTCCAATTTCAAGTGCACGTTGTGCACATCCGATGGAAGTGGCTCCAATCAACAGTCGTGCAAGGTCAAAGCCTTCCATGGTCATGTAGAAGCCTTTGCCCTCTTCTCCCATAAGATAATCATTTGGCAGTTTAACGTTCTTCATAGTGAAGGCTCCGCAAGATATGCCCATTCTGCCCATGTCGTCGAAGCGTTTGCTAACCTCGACGCCTGGAGCACTCAACGGAAGATAGAAGGATGTCATGCCTTTATGTGCAGCCCCTGGAGGTGCCTTTGAAGTTCTAGCAGTTATCCAGAAACCACCCTTACCAAGATGCACACACTCTTCTGTACCACTGATGTACGTCTTTTCCCCGTTAACTATCCAATCGTTACCTTGCTTCTTCGCTGTTGTCTTGAAAGCAGCGACGTCAGAACCTCCTCCGGCTTCAGTCGTACCTATACCTATGAATGCCTCGCCCTTTATTGCTGGACGTATACACTCTTCTCTAACCCTTTCTGTACAGTATCTGTCGGCTACAAATCCCCAACTGCTTTCGACTAAGAAATGCACTGGGATTGCTATGGTCAGGTCGGCATAGGCTAGCTCTTCGGCAGCTATACAAGCTGTGACCCAGTCTGCTCCTAGTCCGCCATGTTCTTCTGGAGCGGTCATGAGCCATAAGCCGAGGTCAGCCATTCCCTTGATTATTTCATCAGGGATCCATTGTTTGGTGTCGATTTCCCTGACTTTTTCCAAGGGTAGGTTCTTCTGACACCATTCTCTAAGGACTTTTCTAAAAAGTTCCTGCTCCTCTGTGAAGCTAAAATCTACCATACTTTTTCACCTTTGAGAGAGGTAGGTTTCTATGTGAATCGGTCATATAAGCTTTGTTAGAAAGACAAGCCTATCGACTTAGGAAGAAGCAGCAGGCGATATTAGACCCACTTTTTGCAGAAGCTCGTCTACCGGGCTTCTGTTTAGGTGCAGTCCAACCTCTTCGATTTCCATTCCCATAGCTATTCCTAGCAGTTGGGTGTAATAGAGAACTGGAAGACTAAGTTTTGCGCCAGTTGTGGCAGCTGCACTCTTTTGACGCATGTCAAACATCATCTGACAAGAAGGACAAGCAACAACAAGCGCATCTGCCCCCCAATCTTGAACAGCCTTGATTTTTAACCCGCTGAATGTGAATGCCGCGTCTGGATGCGAGAGTAAGAGCATGTATCCGCAGCAGTCCAGCTTCTCTGCGTAAGAAATACTTTTTGCACCCAGCCACTCGATCAATTCATCCATTTTCTTTGGGTTTTCTGGGTCGTCAACTGTCTGAAGTGTGCTGGGTCTTAAAATGTGGCAACCATAATGTACCGCAAGTCTCAAACCTTCTAATGGGTGCCTAACCGCCTTTCTCACCTTTTCCTCTTTGACAAGGTCGTGAAGCAAGTTAATGGTGTGCCATATCTTGATTGAACCTTCATATGAAAGGTCTTCGTCCTTGAGAAGGGTGTTAACTTCTTCCTTCAGTTTCTCATCTTGGCTGAGAAAGTGCTTGGCTTCTGAGAGTGACAAGTAACAGCCATTGCACGGAAGAAATAGATCATTTAGACCCGTCTTTTCGGCTATGGCTAGATTCCTCGCCGCCAGATACAACGCCGCACGCATATTCACGCTCTGAACAGGTGTTCCACAACAAGAGACGTTGTCTAAGTCCGTGAGTTCTACGCCAAGCTGAGGCATGATTGCCCTGACCGATAGTTCGTAGCCGTACTGAATCGTTGGAATGACGCAGCCCCAGTAAACCGCAACTTTCAATGTAGACTACTCCTCCTGAGATTTTTCTAAGGCTTTGAAAAAGGCAGCCTTAAACTTCTCGTCGGGCTCTCTGAACTTAGGTAAACCTAGCTTTTCCCTGCTCACTTTCTCCAACTTTCTCGTTACGGTGTCCTGCGGTTTTTGGATGAACCCAGTTTCGAGTATGGCACTTAATGAATGGAGAAAGCTCTCGGGCACTTCGGCTTCTCTTTCGACGGCTAAGTTTCTTAGGGCGAAGATGAGATCGACTGGCGCCACTGCCTGTGGGCATCTTTCCTTACACTTTAGACAGGTTGCACATGTCCAAAGTATACCTGAAGTGATTAGTTCTTCGATGAATCCGAGCCTTGCTAAATTCACTATCTCATGAGGTTTAAGCTCCAACATTTTCATTGATGGGCAACCACTTGTACATCTAATACATTGGAAGCAGTTGTGGGGTTTCTGCTCGCCGATTTTGGTTAGGATCTTGATGCGAAGAGCTGAATCGGGCTTTTTTGTGGTTGTCAGGTCTGTAACGGACATAGAAGTAGGAGTAGTGGCTCTTGCCTTTATAGGCATTATTATTTTCGTGTTTCAGTTGCCTAAAACACAAATCTTTTCTAACCATAACCTCTAACGTAATGTTCTCCTTACTTACTTAGAGGGAGGATAACAATGAACGAGCATTCGGTGCTAGTCGTGGGTGGTGGAGCTGCAGGGCTACAGGTGTCAGCCGATCTAGCAAGCATGGGCATAAACGTTTACTTGATTGAGAAAGAACCTCATCTGGGGGGTCACACAGCACTTCTACATCAGGTGTTTCCAACTCTAGGCGACGCTAAGGAACTTACCAACCAAATGCTTCAAAAGGTCCTGAACAATCCTAAGGTAAAAGTTCTGCCATACTCCGAAATAGAGTCTGTTGAAGGGTCCCTTGGCAATTTTAAGGTCCACATACTAAAGAAGACTAGGTATGTGGATGCGACAAGATGCACTAGCTGCGGCGAGTGCGAAAAGGTTTGCCCAGCAGATGTTCCAAAACGGTTTGAAATGAAACTGGCAACTAGAAAAGCCATATACTTACCTACAGCCTTCGCAATTCCAGCCAAATATTTGATTGACGAGAAGGCTTGTCTCTACTTCAGAGACAGATCATGTCATGCCTGCCAAGACGCTTGCCCAGAAGGAGCAGTACTCTACAACCAAAAGCCCGCACATGAGGAGCTCTCCGTTGACGCTGTTGTCTTGGCCACAGGCTTCTGCCAATACGCTGCCCAAAAGATAGGGCAGTACAAGTATGGCGTTTATCCGAATGTGATCACCGGAATGGAGTATGAACGACTGTGCAGTCCAGATGGTCCAACTAGCGGAAGAATTTTGAGAGTAGACAGCCGTGAGGAGCCGAAAAGTGTCGTGTTTGTTCTATGTGTGGGTTCAAGGGATGAGAGGCATCTTAGCTACTGTTGCAACATCGGATGCTTGAATGCCATAAAACACGCATACTATCTAAGACAGCAATATGGAGAAGAAGTCGATGCCTACATCTGCTATACAGACGTTAGAGCGGTCACGAAACGAGGCGAACAGTTCTACCAAAAAGTGAGAGCTAGCGGAGTCGAATTCATCCATGGGCAACCATCCGAAGTTCGCCAAGCACCAAACGGCTCCTTAACCCTAGACGTCTATGACCAAGCCACATCCAAACTACTCTCAATAACTGCCGACCTCGTTGTTCTGGAAGCGGGGCTGAAACCTCAAACTGACCTCAAGGAAAAGCTCAAGCTAGCTCTCGACGAAGACAACTTCTTTACGGAAAAAAATGCTCAACTGGCGCCAAACCAGACATCAGTAGAGGGCGTCTTTCTCGCTGGGGCAGTACAACAACCGATGCATGTTTACGAGGCAGCGGTGACTGCTTCTGCTATAGCAATGAGAGTGCTTTCTCTAATACGAGGATAGGATTTGAAAAGAGCGTTGGATTGGAAGTTCGGTGCACGCAAAGGATGGGCAATTGGAAGCTATTCGAAGTCTTCAAGCTGATACAGTTTGAGGTCTATCTTTGTAGGCTTTGCAGACTCTGGATAGGGATCTATGTTAATAAGGCTCGGCATTCTGATTTCAGCATTATGGCTTGTTTGATGAAGCTTTTTCGGAACTACTTTCAGTTGCGTAGGTTGCTGGATTCTCTTAACAGTCTTAAGCATTGCTCTTTCTTTTCCCCCATGCCTCAACGTTGAGGAGATCTCGGACCGCCACTCGGATGGCTTCTGCCCTGTTTGGGTAATATTTGTCGTCCACCAGTTGGTCAAGCGCCTTTATGTAAGGCTCGGGTAGATGTAGGGTAATTAGTTTCGTTTTGTATCCCTCCTGTCGAATAATGTGGTTATAGAGCAGTAAAGCGCCCCGATATCTTATATTGCTATATATTAAGTATAAAATATGATACAAACATGACGAGGGCAGAATTTATAAGGCTTTCTATACTCCTTGAATTTTTTGCTGTAAACAGTTTTCTTCGGAACGTTTATGTTTTTCTTGTGTGATTAAAACCAGTGTTCTTGAGTGATTGTCCAGATTTCTAGACGGTTGGAGAAGGAATGGCTGAGCGAGTTTATGTGAAGAGTTTTGGTTGTCCGACTAGTATTGCTGAGGGAGAGCTCATGACTGGCTGTCTTTTGAAGACTGGGTATGAGGTTGTTGACGGGGCTGTGGATGCTGATGTCTTAATCTATAACACTTGTGCGGTGAAGTCGCCCACTGAAAACCGGATGATTAATATTTTAAAGAGGGTGCCAAAAGACAAGCGGCTAATCGTGGCTGGTTGTCTTCCTCTAATAAATCTTGAGAGGTTGAAGGCTGAGGTTGATTTTGATGGTGTTGTGGGTCCCGCTTCGGGTTGCGATATTGTTGGCGTGGTGAAGGGTGTTGTTCGTGGAGAGAAGGTTGTGTTGCTGAAGAGGGGGTCTATGCCCAGTCTGGATTCGCGTCGGGTTCGTGTGAATAGGGTTGTTGGGATAGTGCCGATCAGTTATGGTTGTTTGGGTTCGTGTTCTTACTGTTGTGTTAGGTTTGCCAGAGGAAGTTTGAGAAGCTATAGGGTTAGGGAGTTGGTTGAGAGGGTAAAGAGAGATCTGGATTCAGGCGCCAGAGAGATATGGCTCACCTCTCAGGACACGGCTTGTTATGGAAGAGACCTTGAAACCGATCTGGCAGAGTTGCTAAGGGCAATATGTGAGATTGAAGAGGATTTTTTGGTGAGGGTTGGGATGATGAATCCTAATCAAGCATTAGAGATACTCGATGATCTGGTTGAGGCTTATAGGGATGAGAGGGTTTTCAAGTTTCTCCATTTGCCTGTTCAGAGCGGCGACGATGAAGTTTTAGAGCTTATGAACCGTCTCTATTCGGTGGAGGATTTCAAGAAGATTGTTTGCTGCTTCAGGAGAGAGTTTCCGAGAATAACCATAGCCACGGACGTCATCTGCGGGTTTCCGGGTGAGAGTGAGGAAGCTTTTGAGCGTACTGTAGAGCTTGTAGGTGAGGTTCAACCCGATATCGTTAATGTCTCTAGGTTCTTTCCAAGACCTGGCACACCTGCAAAAGAGATGACGCAACTTCCACCCTTAGTGGTAAAGGCTAGGAGTAAGAGAATGGCGAGTTTGACGAGGAGGATTTCACTTGAGAGGAATAGGTCTTGGTTGGATTGGGAGGGAAAGGTTCTTGTTGACGAGGTTGGGAACCGGGCTAAGTCTTGGGTTGGTAGAAATTTTGCCTACAAGCCCGTCGTTTTGAGAGCTAGCGAGGATTTGCTGGGAAGGTTTGTTGATGTGAAGGTTGTTAAGGCTTTTCCAACCTATTTAGAGGCGGA
>JBHIEV010000075.1:0-6046 GCA_046760805.1 Bathyarchaeia archaeon | reverse complement strand
CCCACTGCTGTCTCCAACATGACTAACAATCATTTGCTTAGTCATTTATCTGTTTTTGCTAGAGTCTGAGACATGTGAGCCGAATGTCCTCAAATCACGGGGAGATGTGACGGCCCATGAACATGGCCAACCTAATGTTGAGCACCCTAAATTTGCTCTTATAGCAACGCTCGTCTATAAAGATAGCCAATATGGAGAAGAAGTATCAAGCAATGGATCCTACTCTCTGAAATTCCAGCCAAAAGCTACATACTTCTCTCTGCACAGCTCTTCGGCAAGACCTATTTCGTAATCCGTGAGGTCTTCCTCGACAAGCTCTCGTTTCAACGCCTTCTGAAAACCACGGGACAATGCTTCATATGCCTCTTCATTAGAAACTGTTGACTGAAGCTCCTGTTCGAGTGACGTGAGCCTCTTCCGCGCAACTCTCAACACATTCTCTAGAGACTTAGCCCACGGAACTCTGAGGAATGTAAACATCTTCTCCAAGTCTATCCGTACCAGGAGTGTTCCGTGTTGCAGTAACACATCTCTCTTACGATATTGGGCGCTTCCAGAGAATTTTCTTCTATCTATGGTAATGTTGGGGCACTGCTTTGGATTTCCAGGGTTAAAATCTGCATCCACTCCTAACATCTTGGCAGCCTCGATGAGTCCCCTGCAGATAATATTGTAGGCGGAGACCACATCTACTGATCCCAGATCTTTTTCGTTCACCACCACACTGTATGTTATCTCCCCTTCACAATCGTGATAGACAGCTCCACCACCTGTGATTCTCCTTACGATGTCTACCCCATGCCTTCTACAGTTCTCAACATAAACTTCCTCCGAGACTCTCTGAAAACGTCCGATAGAAACCGCTGAGGGCTTCCACCTAAAGAAGCGTAGGGTATTCGGCACCAATCCCTTCATTCTAGCCGTCAAAACAGCCTCATCGATAGCCATGTTCATGAAGGCGTTTCGAGTCTCAAGCTTAAGTAGTCTCCAGTCACTCATCTTCGTCTACTCGGAAGGTTAAGCTGCAATTCAAAATATGAAAGTTGCTCTAAATCGACACTTAAAGAATGGACAGTAGAAAAGTGAGCCCAAAATAGACTAGGACTACCCCAAACACTATCATGGCAACTCTGTACCATCTAGCACCTACAATCTTTGTTCCCACATTGGCAAAATGAGCCACAATTGTCAGCCAAGCGTAGTCCATCCACACGTGACTTACATACATCAGAATGACGCCTAGCAATGATGCAAACGCCAGTGCATCCACCACAAGCTTGCTCCCAATAGTGAGCCACCAAACAATAAAGTATGGGTTCAAACCTGTGAGAACCAAACCCAAGAGTAGCGGGTTCCGGGAGGGTATCCCGCCGTAGTCTGAAGAATCGGTTTTTGATGCGAGGAAGCGACGAATCTGTACAGCACCAAAGACGATGAGAAACAGACCGCCTACCACCCCTGTAGATACTCTCACGGCAGGTTCGCCCGCAATCTCTCCTGCAACCTCACCGAAGACTAGAGCTAAGAGAAGAACGAGGGGAAACTCAACTAGAGTGTGTCCGATCGAGAAGGCTAGACCGCCCCTAGCTCCTGACTTAGTGCCGTGCGAGACGGTGGCAAAGAACAGAGGACCTGGCGCTAGGGCTCCTGAGGCGGTGACTAACACGACGGTTGCGATGAATTCCAGTAGTTCCATAAAAGACACGAATACACTATTACTTCTTTCTTGACAGCATTCTCTCAAGCGTCGGTCTCAGCTTCTCGTTTTCCGCCTTAATCTTCTGCTTCCCGAGGGTCGCCATCTGCTCAGTCATGTCGGTGACAACCTCAGCAAACTTCACCCCTTCAGCCGCGGACACGTACTCAACTCTAAACCGTTCAGGGCTCAGCCCGAGCTTCTCGAATATTCCAGCCAACGCTTCCATTCTAGCCTTCATCTTGTAATTGCCAGAAATATAGTGGCAGTCGTAAGGCAGGTGGCAGGCACCAACCAAAACCATGCCAGCCCCCAGCCTAAAAGCTTCCATAACAAAGTCCTTATCCACACGCCCAGAACACATCACCCTAATCGCTCTGATGGTCGGAGGATACTCGAAACGGCTCGTTCCAGCAAGATCCGCACCAGCATAACTACACCAGTTACAGAGAAAAGCAAGTATCTTGCCCTCAGGATTCTCCTTCAAAGCAGCCCGAATCTGCGCCATAATCTGGGCGTCAGTGAAGTGCATCTGGGTGATTGCATCAGCGGGACACTCCGCGACGCACGTTCCACATCCGTGACACATGGCAGTAGTTACCTTAGCAGGTTCGCCTTCGGGAGCCTTGATAGCCCCATACGGGCATTTCGTAGCGCAGATGCCGCACTTCACCCTCGTGTTTCTACACTTGTCTGGATCGACGACAGCTATGATTGGCTCGATTTCCCAAGTCTTCTGGGAAAGGATTGTTGCAGCTCTTGATGCTGCTCCGCTTCCCTGAGAGACGCTGTATGGTATATCTTTTGGTCCCTGACAGGCGCCTGCAAGAAAGATTCCGTCTGTGGGTGTGTCGATGGGTTTTAATTTGGGATGGCTTTCCATGAAGAATCCGTCGGCTCCTCGCGTGATATTTAGGACTCTCGACATCTCATCGGTTCCCTTGTTGGGGATAGTGGCGGTAGACAACACCACCAAGTCTGCCTCAAGCTCGATGGGGTCACCGAGAGTCATATCTTCGGCGCGTATGATAAGATTCTTTGTCTCAGGGTCCTCCATTATCTTGGAGACTCTTCCACGAATGAAGGTTACTCCAGAGTTGCGGGCTCTCTGATAGAATTCCTCGTAACCCTTGAAGTTTGTGCGCATGTCCATGTACAGGATGTAGATTTCGACGTCCTCTCCATACTTCTCTTTGAGTTGAACCGCGTGCTTCACGGCGTACATGCAGCAGAATCCTGAGCAATACTCGTACTTGTTCACGTCTCTGGAGCCCACGCATTGGATGATGGCTACCCTATGCGGCTTCTCGCCGTCCGAGGCTCGTACAACCTTCCCGCCTGTTGGACCAGCTGCCAAGATGAGTCTCTCAAGCTCCAGTGCCGTGATTACGTTGTCATACCTTCCATATCCATACAGGCTGTCATCGTAGGGTTCATATATGTCGTATCCAGTGGAAGTTATAATCGCCCCAACCTCGAGCTCTATCTCCTCGGGCTCCTGCTCGAAGTTTATAGCTTGGCGAGCACCGCAAGCGTCAACACACTTGTAACATTCGATGCAGTAATCCTTAAGAATCGTGTAGACGAGCGGAACAGCTTGGTCGAAGGGAATCGAGATCGCCTTCCTGACGCCCATGTTCATGTCCCACTCATTAGGAATCTCTATAGGACAGACATCTCGACATTCTCCACAGCCAGTGCAGTTGTCCGCAATAACATACCTCGGGTTCTTCCGAATCTTAACCTTGAAGTTGCCCACGAAACCTTCCACGCTGAGGAGGTCAGCGTAGGAGATTATTTCGATGTTGGGGTGACGGGAGACATCGACCATCTTGGGTCCTTCGATACATATGCTGCAGTCAAGAGTTGGGAAGGTCTTGTCCAGTTGTGCCATGTGTCCGCCGATGCTCTCGCCTCTTTCAAGAAGATACACCTTGAATCCCATGTCGGCGAGGTCTAGAGCTGCGCTTATGCCAGCGATTCCCCCTCCCACGACTAATGCCTTGTTCGTCACGGGAACCTCGATCGTCTGGAGTTCTCTGAGTAGCCTTGCCTTTGCCACAGCCATCTTAACGATCTCCTTCGCCTTCTCTGTGGCTTCCTTCGGTGTGCTTGGGTGGCACCAGGAGGAGAACTCCCGTATGTTCGCCATTTCAAACAAGAATGGGTTTAATCCAGCTTCAGCCACACATCTGCGGAAAGTTGGTTCATGCATGCGCGGGGAACATGCCGCAACGACGACTCGGTTCAAGTTGTGTTCTTTTATCGCCTTTCTTATCTCATCCTGTCCAGGATCGGCACATGTATAACGGTTACGTTTGGCGAAAACCACATTGGGCAGTGTGCGGGCGTATTCCGTAAGCTCCTCCACATCAATTACGCCAGCTATGTTAAGACCACAATGACAGACAAAAACTCCTATTCGCGGTTCTTCAGACATTCTAACCCCTCCAACCGAGTCTCTTCTCCACAGTCTCCTTAACCTTCGTAACGCTCTTAGCCTGCAACTCCTTCGTCATCTCCTTGGTCGATGTCAGCTTTTCGAGAGCTTTGTTCCATGCTCCAGAACGAACAGGTGTGTGACGGATAAGGCTTCTTTGAAGCTCAAGGGCATCTTCCTCGGGACAAACTATCTTGCAGACGCCACAGTAGACACAGTACAATTCGTTAACATGCACTTTCCCGTCTTCAGAAAGATACAAGGCTCCAGTTATCGGACACACATCGAGGCAGTCTCGGCAGCCTTCCGGACACTTTTCATGGTTTATCCTGATGAAGCCTTGAAACATCTTCCGCACACGGATAGCACCTTCAGGGCAGTTCACTTCGCAGAGACGGCAGCATGGGCATAAGCCCTTCTCGATGTCCACTATGACTTTGAGATTTTCTTTGTCAGGCCATGCTTCTATGTCTTTTACTTTCTTTCCATCTCCGGTCTGCACGCTGACTTTGATCAGCTCCAGTGGACAGGCTTCTTCACATTCAACACAATCTAGGGGGCATTTGGTTGTGTCCACTTCTATATCACGGATAAGCTGAGGAAAACTTTCCGTCTTGACGACGGAGATTAGATGTTCGCCGTCCACCTTCACCGCAATCGCTCCGAATGGACAGATGGGAGCACACATCCCGCAGTAGTGACACTTCTCTTCGTCTATATCCACCGTCGGAATCCTCATCTTATCCCCTTGTGTCCTAGGAAACTTCTTAATTTCGATTGCCTCTCTTGGACAAATCTCTTTGCACATGGCACAGCCAGTACATAGTTCTTTATCCAAGGTCAGAGCATAATGTTTCGCGTGCAGAACCCGCTCTATCACCAATTCCTTGCCCGTCTCCGTCTTCAGCAGTTTCAAAGGCATTTCCTATTTCCTCATTTCCTAAGACTACAGGAGAGTAGCTATGTTGGAGAGTAAATAGGCTAGGCAGACTCTTATTTATCTTATCTCTGCCACTCTTGAGCCGCAAAGAGGGACGTATAGCGTTCAATACTTTTTTCGGCACGTCCCACGCAGATACAAGCCACATCACAGCGTCTCACCGTACTCGCGAACCTTGATGTAGAATCGACCTCCAAGCTTTACCACATTTATTTAGGTCTCTAAGCAACTCGCGCGAAAAGTATAAAGCATCACACCATCAATCTAAAACAAGCCGAGGGCCGGTGGTCTAGCTGGTTAGGACATCGCCCTCACGCGGCGAGGGTCGCCGGTTCAAATCCGGCCCGGCCCACCTCTAAAGGTATTGCCTTATCCTCTTAGCAACAGCGTCTAATTCCCGCCTCGTCGCCCTTTCAAATCCTAAAGGCGCCAACATTGCGTGTATGGTCTTTGCAATAGCATCACCCTCGAATCTCGGAATCACATGGACATGAAAGTGTTCAACAGACTGAAAAGCCGCCTTCCCATTGCATTGAAGAACATTGACTCCCTCAGCTGCAACAGCCTTCGTCACCGCAACAGCCACCAGCTTAACAACAACAAAAACATCAGCCAAAACCTGCTCAGGGACCTCAGAAATACTCCTCCAATGCTCCTTCGGGATAACCAAAGTATGACCGACGCCCGCCGGATACAGATCCAGAAAGGCAATGACGCTCTCATTCTCATAAACAACACTAGCCTCCGCCTCACCAGAAGCGATTCTACAGAACTCACAGTCTCCACTCATAACCCCTTATCAGAAACCACCATCTTTTAAAACTGAGCCCCCTTCACATCCCGGAAAACCTCGCAAAACTTTAAAACGAGACAAGCGCTTCATCTCTGATTGGACGCCGAGGTAGCTCAGACTGGGAGAGCACCCGGCTGAAGACCGGGTTGTCGCTGGTTCAAGTCCGGCCCTCGGCAC
>JBHIEV010000074.1:0-6100 GCA_046760805.1 Bathyarchaeia archaeon | reverse complement strand
TTGTGAGGGGAATACGTGAGTTTGCAGAGAATCGGCTGTGTCCTCCACATAGGTCCCAGCAAGAATGCCATTCTCAAGTCGGAGAAACTTCCGCGAATCGGCGACAAGGTCGTTAATGAAAAGTTGGAGCCTGTTGGAATTGTTTTTGACATCTTCGGGCCAGTCATATCCCCTTATGTATCAGTAAAAACGCAGAGAGAAGACCCAGGTCGTCTGGTCGGTCACGTCCTTTACGCCATCCCCTCCAATTCTGGAAAGAGAAGAAGGAAGAGAAGATGACAGAAGAAATTCCTGTGCGTCCCTCTAGGGTTCAGCAGTGCCCTGAGTGTGGGAGCACACGAATCATGCGGGATTCTAACTACGCTGAAATAGTGTGTATGAATTGTGGTTTCGTCATCGCCACTAAACTGCCTGATCGTGGCCCCGAGTGGCGAGCCTTCGACAAGGAGCAACGTGCCAAACGAGCCCGAGTCGGCGCCCCTCTAACCTACACCATCCACGACAAGGGGCTCTCCACCATGATAGACTGGCACGACCGTGACATTTACGGTAGAAAGCTGGCTCCAGGGCAGAAGGCTCAGATATACCGGCTTAGAAAGTGGCAGCGAAGAATTCGAGTCTCTGACGCCACTGAGAGGAACCTCGCCTTCGCCTTATCCGAAATCTCAAAAATAGCAAACAATCTTAATCTTCCCAAAAATATAATCGAAACAGCCTCGGTCATTTACCGAAAAGCTGTCAAAGAACATCTCATCCGCGGAAGGTCTATCCAAGGCGTGACCGCAGCCGCCATATATGTGTCCTGCAGGCAATGTGGACTCGCAAGAACTTTAGATGAAATCGCTGAGGCTTCAAGCATAGACAAGAAAGAGGTTGGGCGGAGCTATCGTTTCCTTGTAAGAGAACTTGACTACTTTATTCCGCCTGTGAGACCTGGTCAATATGTGAGCAAATTTTCCAATCAACTCACAATGCAGGGGAAAGCCGAGGAAATCGCCCATAAGATTCTTGTGATGGCACAAAAGATGAGGCTCACTTCTGGGAGAGGGCCCACCGGGATAGCAGCAGCCGCCAGCTATATCGCTTCTGTCCTCATGGGCGAGAGAAAGACCCAGAGAGAAATCGCCGAAATCGCTCAAGTAACTGAGGTCACTATCAGAAACCGTTACAAAGAGCTTGTTGAACGCCTGTTGTTCATCACCACCCTCTAACCGCATTCTTCGACAGCGACGAGAACTCTATCATGTCTATTGGGGAAGGATTTGGTGAAAGCGATCAGAGAAATTGAGGAAGGGCTTGTGCAAACGTTAAAGAAGTTGAGGAAAAGAATAGAAATGTTGGAGAGCGAGAAGGCTGATCTTTTGAAGGAGATTGAAGATTTGAAAAAGGATGCTGAAAAAAGGGCTGAGACGCTTGAGGAGGAGGTTTCCTCTCTCAGGGAAGAATTGAAATCGCTCAAAGAATTGTTGGGTTACACCGATTGAAGATATTTGTGTCAAAACTTGATCAGAGCGGCACCAGCACTGAAGCCCCAACCGTAGCCAAGCATAACACCATAATCGTCGTAGCCCGTCTCGCCATGACTTATTATTCTTTCAAATATGAATGGCAGACTTGCCCCTGCAAGATTTCCGTAATTGGCTAAGACTTCATAAGACTCCGTAAGCTTCTCTTGATCTATGCCGTGATGCTCTGCCGTACTATCCAATATTCTCCTACTACCTGTGTGTACAGCCCACTTCTTGATCTTGCTCTTGAGTACAGAGGTCTGCCGTTCAAAAAGCTTCTCTAACACTGCTGAAGTATATTTTGTTCCCAGTCTCGGTATACTCTTATCAAGGTAGGAACTGAATTCGAATTTGAATGGACCCGTTGAACCTGTGAGCCTGGCGTATCCTGCTAGATAGTTCGGCTCCCCAATATTCGTGACATGAACTATATCTTTGACCTGAGGGCCTTCGCCTTCATTGGCTATTATGATGCTTGCTGCTCCGTCTCCGAAAAGAAACGCTTCTATTGTTGCTATCCACTTTCTAAGCTCCCCTTCTCTCTGCTCGTCGTTCTTGAGTGCCTGAATCTTCCTGATCCCCATAACACTCTTCAGACCTCGAACCTGTTCACAGAACCAATTCGAGTTTACGCCTGACAGGCTGATCATTATGTAGCTATCGGGAAACCTAGCTAATTGATCTGCGGCTAGTTGGAGAGATGTTGTGAAGGCTGTACAGGCCATGCCTTGGATACTGGCATGCTTTAGGTGTGGTGGGAAGCCGAGTCTGTGAACTAGGATGTTGCTGAGTCCAGGGCATAGAAAGCTGCTGGCGTCGTATGTAGCTATTAGATAGTCTATGTCCTCGGGGCCTAGGCCTAGCTGTTCTAGAGCTTGGTTACAGGCCTCAGCACAGACATCAGCTCCAGGCTCCTCATTGGGCCGTCTCAACTCGGACTTTTGGGAGAAATCAAACGGGCTTGCGAAGTACCTTGTGGAGACACCTAGGTTGAGAATGCTTTCTCGAACTTCGTCTTGAAGTTCGCAGGGAAAGAGTTCCATCATCTCTTCTGTAGTGTACTTATGGCTCGGCACAGCGGTAGTCAGATCGAGTAAATGCGTATGTATTCCTCATTTGTGTTTTGAGTGAATAATACTGAATAGGAATGTGGATGTAAAAATCTTTGTCACAGAGACAGTATAACAGCTATCTTCTATTCTTTCAAATATTGTTTGTAGTATTCCAAGGCTTTGCTTACGGCTTTCTCTGGGATTTTTAATATGGTATAGTTGCTGTCTGGTGATAGCTCCGCACATTTGCTGAAGTACTCCTTCACCTTGTCAACATCTCCTTCGTAGATTGCTAGTCCTCCTGCGACCTCGTACCAAGTTTTTGCTCTAATCCTGTCTTTTTGCTTTTCGAAATCTTTCGCCCTTTTTGCAGCTTCTTTGAGTGGTACCTCAACTTTTCTGGGATCTAGTAGCATAGTTGTACGCAGTGCCTCGTAGACCTCTTTGTCGCCCTTGCATATTCTTTCTAGATCGCTAATCTCTTCCTTCTCTTCTTTCTTTTCCCGAATCTCTTCTTCAGCTTTCTTTTTCCGGAACCTGTTAAGTAAGCCCATATGAACTTGCCTCACTTTGCTTATTTTAGTAATTGCTGTTACATTTAAGTTTGTGGTAAAAGCTGGTGACGGGATCCTAACCACGAGCATATATGAGTTTCTTTTGTTCACATTCTTTTTAGAAGGTATCTCATTATCGTCAGTTTCATCATCTCGGTTGTTCCCTCGTATATCTCAGTTATCTTTGCGCAGCGATGGAAACGTTCAACGTGGTAGTCCGCTAGATAACCGTATCCTCCGTAGATCTGAATGGCCTCGTCTGTGACTTCCATGGCTGCTTTGCTCGCATAGGACTTCGCCATAGCGGTCAACAGAGGGTCCGTTCTTCCTTGATCGAACATCCAGGCAGCCTTATGTGTTAGCAATCTCGCCGTCTCGATCTTTGTCGCCATGTCAGCTAGTTTGAATGATATGCCTTGGAACTGGATGATTGGGGATCCGAATTGTTTTCTCTGTTTGGCGTAGCTGAATGCTCGTTCGAAGGCTCCTTGGGCTATGCCCACTGCTTGAGCTGCGACGGGTATTCTGCTTTTATCAAAGAATTCAAGTACGTAGTAGAAGCCTTTGTTGAGTTCGCCTACGAGACTATCGTCGGTGACTTCGATGTCGCTGAGGGAGACGGAGCCTGTTACTGCTGATCTGATTCCCATTTTGTCTTTTAGTTTGGTGACGTCGAGTCCTGGCGTCCCTTTATCTACTAAGAGTAGGCTTTCGCCCCTGTAGGTGGGTGTGGCTTTTGGGTCTGTTTGGCATAGTACACAGAAGGCGTCTGCCACTGGAGCGTTGGTTATGAATTGTTTGTCGCCGTTGATCACCCACTTATCTCCATTCTTTACAGCAGTTGTGTTCATGAGTGAGAGGTCGCTTCCGTGTTCTGGTTCAGTGAAGGCTCCAGCCGTTATCTTTTCGCCTCTACACAACGGTGGGATATACTTCTTCTTCTGCTCCTCTGTTCCATGTGCTAGTACTAGATCGGGTAGGGCGAAGGTTCCGGACATTATGGCGATGCCCAGTCCAGGATCCGCTCTGCACATCTCTTCAGTCACTAGGCAGTCCTCTAGAAGTCCATATCCTTGACCGCCGTATTCCTCTGGGAATCTCATGCTGGTGAATCCGAGTTTGGCGGCTTTCCTGTATAGGTGGGTTGGGAACTCTTCTTTTTTGTCGAATTCTAGGGCTAGTTCTGGGGTTAGTTCTTTTTCGCAGAATTCTCGGGCAGCTTTTTGTATGTCTTTTTGTTCTTCATTCAGTTCGAAATGCACTTTGTTCACCATTCAAATTTGTGGCTTATGTATGAGTCCCTTTGGCTTCTTGTATTTTGTTTTTGAGGAGTGGCACAACCTTGAAGAGGTCTTCTACGACGCCGTAGTCGGCAACTCGGAAGATGGGTGCTTTTGGATCTTTGTTTATGGCTACGATGAGGTCGGAGTTCTTCATCCCAGTGATGTGTTGGAAGGCGCCGCTGATGCCGATGGCGATGTACAGCTTTGGCTTCACGGTTTTTCCTGAGGTTCCGACTTGGCGGTCACTTGGAAGCCATTCTTTGTCCACGATTGGGCGTGAGCAGGCGAGTACTCCTCCAAGAGCATCTGCAAGCTCCTCAACCATGGGCATGTTGTCGGCGTCTTTGATTCCTCTGCCTATACCCACTAGGATGTCTGCACTTGTTATGTCTACTTCTCCTGCTGGCGGTTGAACGTACCCTATAAATCGTTTGTATTCTGCGTCTTCCGATAGTGGTGATTCGATCTTGACTATCTCGCCGCCTAAGGGTTTGGTTTCCTGTGCTTCGAAGGTTGCTGGGCGTATGGTGATTATGTAGCTTTCGGATTTGTGGAGCCTTGCTTTGACGTTCACCTTTCCACCGTAGACTTGGCGAATCACAGACGGTGTTTCTGTTTCTAAGTCTAGGTCTATGCAGTCTGTGGCGAGTGGTAGGTTCAGTTCTGTTGCGAGGCTTGGGGCTAGGTCTACGCCGAAGGATGTGTGCCCTATGAGGATAAGTGATGGTTTGCGTTGGGTGATTAGGTGCGTTAGGGTTTTTTGATAGGTTTCTGAGTTGAAGTTCTCCAATCTTGTGTCCTCTACGAGTAGTACTCTCCTGGCGTGGTCAGCCAGCGTTTTGGCGTGGTCTTCGACATCATGGCCTAGGAGAACTGCGGTTAGTTCTGTGTTTGTCTTTTGGGCCAGCTCTCTGCCTTTGGTTAGCATTTCGAAGGTTACGTCTCTGATCTCGCCCTGTCTATGTTCTGTTAGGACGAAGAGTTCTGTCATCTAGATCAGCCCCCTAGCTCTCAATATCTCAGTAATCTTTAATGTGACGTCGTCTAGACTGCCCGTCAGAATCTCGGCCTCCTTTTCTGCCAGTGGCACGAACATCTTTTCCACGGTCATCCAAGATCCCGCTTCTCCCACTTCGTCTTCTCTTAAGCCTAGCTCTTTCAGACCCATGACCTTTATCTGCTTGCTTCTGGCTTTTCTGATGCCCATTATTGATACGTATCTGGGTTCATTTATGCCGGTTTGGATCGTGAGCAAAGCTGGCAGCTTGACCTCCACTATCTCCTCTAGTCCGCCTTCGAGCTCTCGGTTGACTCTCACGTGTGTCTCTACGGGTTCTATCTTCTTAACCATCGTTGCGTGGGGTATTCCTAGCAGCTCAGCAAGTGTGGCGCCGACTTGGGCAAATCCGTCGTCTCCCGCTTGGGCTCCTGTTAGGATCAGGTCGTAGGGTAGGTCTTTGATGGCGTTGTGGAGGATTTTGGCGGTGGCGTAGCCGTCGGAGCCTTCGAAGGCTTTGTCTGTCAGTCTTATCGCCTTGTCTGCTCCTCTGGCTAGGCATTTTCTTAAGGTGCTGTCGGCTTCCTCAGAGCCAACTGTTACGGCGGTGACAGAGCCTCCGAGTTTTTCTTTGATTAGGACGGCTTCCTCCAGGGCGTAGTCGTCCCACTCATTGATGTCGAAGACGAGGTCTTCTGTGGCTATG
>JBHIEV010000073.1:0-6196 GCA_046760805.1 Bathyarchaeia archaeon | reverse complement strand
AAGTCCTTGTTGGGTCTTGATAGGTCGATGTGGCAACGCCAGATCCACTTTCCAGTTCTCTCATGACAATACTTCATTGTCGCAAGAGGCTGCGGATCATGTATTACAACATAATCCTGGCCCAAGCCAAGCAATCGGGCATTCTTCTCATTCTGCTGAAGATAAATCCTCTTCATTTCCTCAGTTAACGCCGTTTCCGCACCTTGAAGGGCATTGTGGACGGTCTTTGTGACGTTGAAGAATTCATCGGTGCCTTCAAGCACTTTCCACTCAGCATCTAGCCCAACATCCCTCATCAAGGGAACAAGCCTGTGCAAGATTTCAGCTACCCCACCGCCGTAAGAAGTTGAGTTCACGTGACATACACTGCTACCCGAGATTTCATCAGCGAGCACCCTTATGCTGTCTACTTCCTTTTTTCCAACGATCTCAGCGTAGTCATCAAGAGAGAGCTTTCGAACGGAAACAGTGCCAGTCATCTTCCTCAATCCAATCGTTCAGAAATTGTTTCTTCTAATTTAACTTTGCTGCATGTGTCAAAAGATGTTTAGAAAAGTGGAACTGCTAAGCTTTCTGAAAACCTTTTTAGCTCAAAGCAGTCCTCACTAATATCAAGGTTACTTCAATCCCGTTGGCTGATTACATTGGCGAGAGTTCTGCTAAAGAACTTGACAAAACGTTTCGGGAATGTCTTAGCAGTCGACAAGCTTAACTTGGAAGTGAAAGAAAAGGAATTTGTTGTCTTGTTGGGACCATCAGGATGTGGAAAGACCACGACTCTTCGATGCATCGCAGGCCTAGAAACGCCTGATGAGGGGGAAATCTACATAGGAAATAGACTTGTAAATGACCTTGATCCGAAGGATAGGAACATAGCAATGGTCTTTCAGAGTTACGCGCTCTATCCACACATGACAGTCTTCAGCAACATGGCCTTTCCACTGGAGAATTTTAAGGTTCCAAAGGATGAGATAAAGAAGAAAGTTGGGGAAGTAGCTAGGCTACTGCGGATTGAGGCACTGCTTGATAGGAAGCCCAGTCAGCTAAGCGGAGGCCAGCGGCAAAGAGTAGCCTTGGGCAGAGCCATAGTCAGGGAGCCACAGGCTTTTCTCATGGATGAACCTCTGAGCAACCTGGATGCCAAGTTAAGAGTCTACATGAGAGCGGAGCTCAAGAAACTCCAGAAGGAGCTGGAGGTTACAACCATCTACGTCACCCACGACCAAGTCGAGGCAATGACTATGGGAGATAGAGTTGCCATTCTGAATGAGGGTGTTCTCCAGCAGTACGATACTTCTAGCAGCGTTTATTCTCACCCAGCCAACGTCTTTGTAGCGGGTTTTGTGGGCAGCCCTCCCACCAACCTTTTCACCTGCACATTGAAAGAGGAAGCAGTTCTCGATGCCGCTGAGTTCAAATATTCCCTGTCAAAGACCATCTGGGAAAAGGTAAAAGCCACTGCCTCTTCAGATGTAGTGGTCCTAGGTATAAGGCCTCAAGATGTGCGGGTTTACAAGGACGGAAAGGAGAAGAGAGGACTAATCGAGACACGCCTATACACAACAGAACCCCTCGGCGATACGCTGATACTCGACCTAAAAGTTGGCGACTACCTCATAAAAGTCGTGGTCAGCCCAGACTTCGACGTTGGAAAGAGGGAGAAACTCTGGATAAGATTTCCGGAGGACAAGATATATCTCTTCGACAAGAAGACGGGCAACGCGTTGATTTAAGGGCTCTATCAGAACTTTAATGAGCTCACCGATTCACGGGAGCCGATTTATGTGGAGTTGAATCTTGTGAAAGTGGAAGAGATGAAACGAAGGCTCCTTCGCGACATAGATGCTCTGAAGAGCTCGGAAGGTTATCTTAACGCTGGCTATCCAAGATACAGCACTCTCTTCGGTCGGGACTCCTTAATCTCCGCCTGGCAGATGCTCAAAATAGATCCTTCCATTGCGCGTGAAACTCTTCGAGCCTTAGCTAAGTATCAAGGTAATAAAATGAACATGAGGGCAGAGGAGGAGCCTGGAAAGATTTTGCATGAGCATAGATTTGATCCCGAAGAACAGGCGGAACTGCCACACTGGGACTTTCCGTATTATGGTAGCGTGGACAGCACTCCTCTTTTCATAATCCTGGCAGGCAAATATCTTGAGCAAACAGGTGACGAGACGTTTCTTTCGAAGTTGTGGGGCAAAACCGTGGCTGCTTTTAGTTGGATTAGCGATTACGGGGATTTGGATGGGGATGGCTACCTGGAGTATGAGAGAAAAAATCCTCACGGACTCTTCCATCAGGGGTGGAAGGACGGCGTTGAGAACCATTTGAGGATCAAACCTCCAGTGGCCCTCGTCGAAGTCCAAGGCTATCTCTACGCTGCATACCAAAGCCTTAATTTCCTTACTGAAGAGCTTGGCGAGAACGAAATCTCTGAGGTGGCATTAGAAAGGTCGGAAGTCTTGAAGAGGAACTTCAATGTCGATTTCTGGGTGGAAGAAGAGAAATACTTCGCGCTTGCTTTGGATGGACAGAAGAAGCAGAAGAAGGTCATTACCTCTAACCCAGGGCATCTCCTCTTCACTGGAATAGTTGCTCAAGACAAGACTGAACACGTGGTCTCTCGCCTCTTTAAGCGGGACCTCTGGACATCTTATGGTATAAGAACCCATTCTTCGGAAGATCCTGATTTCGACCCCTACAGTTATCATAAAGGCTCTGTTTGGCCCCACGACAACTGGATCATATACAAAGGACTAAAAATCCTAGGCTTTGACGACCATGCGGATCGCATTAAGAATGCCCTGGTTCGAGCTTTCAGGAAGCTCGGAAAGATTCCAGAACTGTATGCTGTGGTAAACGATAGAATTGTTGATTTATCTCAAATGAAAGGTGCATCTGCTAATCCTTTACAGGCTTGGTCTAGCGCTGGTTTGCTTGAAATGATCTGGCAGGATTGAAGTCTTTATCCTTTAACTGTCCAGCCAATCATGCCTCTAACATAGTATTTCTGTAGTAGCGCATAGATTAGAATTGGAACTATCATGACTATTATGGATGCAGCTGACAAAACACCCCAGTTCACACGGAATTGTTCTCGCCCAACGTATTCAATGCGTTGGGTAGCCACGTACATTGATTCTTCGTAAATGAAGACCTTGGCAAGGAAGAAGTCATTCCAAACCCACATGAACTGTAAAACAACAACAGAGGCCAAGGCAGGCAATGCCATCGGAAGTACTATTTTGAAGAAGATCTTTAAGTCTGAGGCCCCATCCACTCTAGCGGCTTCTTCAACTTCGATCGGAAGGGTTGAAAAGAAGTTTCTCATGAACAGGATTATCCATGGCAATCCCCAAGCGGAATGAACAAGCACCAAACTTAGGTAGTTATCTACCAACCGAAGGTTGGCCATTATCTGGAATAGCGGGATAACTACGCTTTGTTGAGGCAAAGCCATCAAAAGCACAATCGTTAAGAAAAGATAACTCTTAATTCGGAAACTGAACCTTGCGAATCCATAGCCGGCGAGTGCACCCGTAAACAGAGGAATAATGGTGGAGGGAACCGCTACGATGAAAGAATTGAGTAGACCCCTACTTAATGGGTAGTAAGGATCAGTCCAAGCTTCTGCAAAGCTGTTTAGAGACGCCGTGAAAGGGGAAAGGCTCCACCATCCTTGAAGAATCTCGCCAAAAGGTCTTATTGAGGCCATGAAGACTCCTAGAAATGGCAAGAGCCATAGAACTCCAACGCTCCATGCTAAGAGGTGAAGTATTACTGCCGTTTTGCTGATTTTCATCTTCTCACCATATATCTGATCATTGGAATGGTTACAACTAAGGTCAGTAGAGTGAGAAGGGTTGCTATGACCGCAGCACCGTTGAGGTTGGAATAGCGAAAACCTTGTAGCCACATTTCAAAGGCTAAGACTGTTGAAGCTTTTCCAGGTCCCCCAAAGGTTGCCACATAGACCACGTCAAAGATTTTTAGGTCGTATAGAATGGTCATGGTTATGACAGTAATGTTTAGTGGTCTGAGCAGGGGGAAGGTTATGCGCTTAAAGGTCCTGAAGGGGCCTGCGCCGTCTATTTTTGCTGCTTCATAGTATTCTTTGGGTATGGTTGCCAATCCAGCGGAGTAGATGATCATGCTGAAGCCCGTCCATAACCAGACTGAGCCGAAAATCAAGGCGAAGAGGGCAGTATTGGGCAATGCGGTCCAGGTTCTGCTGAGTTCTTTAAGTCCGAGCAAATCGAAGAACGCGGTTATTATTCCAAAGCGTTCTGTAAATGTGTATTGTAGTATTATACCGCCAACGATCAAGGGGGTAACCATTCCTATGAAGATTATCGACTTCACTATCGAAGCCCCTTTTACATCCCTCAGGATAATCGCGAGTGCGAGACCAGAAAACATGGACAACGGAAGATGGATCAATATCCATATTGCATTGTGGACGAGCGCTCCTAATGGGGGCCATTTGGGAAAGCCCGCCACGTTCACTATATCTGTATCGCCTAGAATCTCAGAGTAATTGCTAAGACCAGCAAACTCTCCCGAAGACGAGAGAAAGCTGAGATAAACAGTCTGAAGTATAGGATACACTACTAGGAACAACATAAGAATTAGAGCAGGAGATAAAAATAGGGGGATGTTTTTACGCGCCCACACGTATTGTTGAAACTTTCGTATAGCTGTCCGTGCACCATTTGAGCCCACTCTTCGAGCCTCAGGCGCGCGTGTGATCTTTTCCTCCCCTATTACGGGGCTTCTGCTTGTATTGCGGTTAATACGTCGTCTAGTTTTGTTGGGTCTACCCAAAGCAATTTCAGTTGGTCCCAGAAGGTCTGTTGGAATTCACCGCCAATTGTATCGTCTAGGTCAAGCGCAGTTCCAGCACCACTCACGGATTCTATCACCATTCTATCGACGGTAGGATAGGAGGTCAAAGGTACATTGACGTTTGTGGCAATATGACCACCGGGGGCTACCTGAAGCCTCTGAGCTTCTTCGCTCGAAAGGAACTCAAAAAGCTCCTGCGCCTCTTCTGGATACTGAGTGTATTTTGGTATGAAGAAGTAATCTCCAGCGAAGACATACGTGTCTGCCCCTGGCAAGGGAATTATGCCTAAGTCAGTTGAGTTTGCAACCATGCCTGTTATCCAGCTTCCCATGAAATAGAGACCATAGTCCTCGTTCCACCAAGAGGTAATTGCTGTGGAGTCCCAAGTTAGAGGATCGCTGAAGTTACCTAGCGTCGGGACCAGATAGTCTTCGAACACATCTCTCACAGAGCCTGTTGTCCAACTAGTTGTGCCTGCAATGAGGTCCTTCTGGAGTTGGGCACCTCCAAAGGTTAGTATGAAATGTTCTGTTATGTCACTCAGCGGCCATCCAACGCCGTCTCCGCTGACTATAGGGTCTACGATGCCCTGTACAGCTGCGATATCTGCAAGTAGGCTCGTGAACTCTTCCCAAGTTGAGTTGGCCGTTGTGGGTGTTAAGCCATGCTTGGCGAAGAAGGATTTCTTATACCAAAAGCCTGGTTTCGTTTTGCCGGTGTAGGCTCCGCCATAGATCGTGTTACCTACTTTTACTGGATCAAACACACCCTCCAAGAAGTCGCTCTCGTCGATTAGATTAGTAACATCCATCACGTGCCCATTTTGGCCTTCCTGAGCTATAAACCAGCCCCACATGAATATCACGTCACCTGGCGCTGTTCCAGCTGCGAATTGTGCAGGCAAGATAGTTATCAAATCCTCAGCCCTGAGAACTCTGTACTTGACATTTATGCCTGACAAAGCCTCGAACCTTCCTAGAATAGGCAGAAAATTGTCCATTTCAGCCCCAGACCAAGGGCCTACAACAGTTATTGTTGGAGTAAGCGACGCTTCTACATCCGTCACACGGTCAGCTATGTCTGCTAAATCTTCTGCTATATCCGCCAAATCTTCTGCGGTCGTTGTTTTGAAGTCTGCTACGCTTGTTGTTAATTGGGCCACACTAGTCGTCAAGTCAGCTACACTGTCAGCCAAGTCAGCAACACTGTTTGTCATAGTGACAATTGAGCCTGATACGGTAAGGCTGTAGTATAAGGTACCTGCGGAAGTCATAATTGCGATAAGCACCAGAACCGTGATCACACTCTCCATTGTTGTTGCCATATTCATTCCTCGACGTATAGTCATTT
>JBHIEV010000072.1:0-6236 GCA_046760805.1 Bathyarchaeia archaeon | reverse complement strand
AGATTTGAACTCTCGACCTTTCGGTTATCAGCCGAACGCTCTAACCAAGCTGAGCTACCGGCCCCGCCAAAATCTACATAAGTCCACATTTATTAAGAGTTTTCTAGCCAAACACAAAATTCCAGTATATCGTGGCATGTACGGAGCGTATTTGGTACTTGGATGAACCCTGCAGACTGTGAGCAATCTTCGTTGGGCAAAATTATAAGAACATCCATTAAATCACGTTTCATGTCCGGAAATCGAAAACTTCGGAGGGATAAAAATGGCATCATCATTTTTTGAGATCCGTAAATATCGAGACGCCGATAGACAACAATGTCGCGCTTTATGGAGAGAACTCACCGAGTGGCACCGTGAGATCTATCAAGATTCAATCATCGGTGGAGAACACCCAGAAGACTACTTCGACAAGCACCTTGCAGAAGTCGGACCGAACCAGCTCTGGGTTGCAGTTCACAACGCCAAAGCCGTCGGCCTTGTCGGACTTGTTCTTAAAGGCAATGAAGCCGAAATAGAACCCCTTATAGTCAGCAAAGAACACCGCCAAAAAGGAATAGGAAAACAACTAATACAAACAGTCATCTCCGAAGCACGAAGCAGGGGAGCAAAGGTCATCAACATAGAACCTGTAGCACGAAACATAGAAGCAATAAAATGGCTCTACAAACAGGGCTTCAAAAACCTTGGATACGTCTAACTATTCATAGACTTCTCGAATCATGCATGGAAACCGGGACCAGAAATCTTCGAATGCGAATTCAACTTCTA
This sequence comes from Bathyarchaeia archaeon, assembly GCA_046760805.1. Lineage (GTDB taxonomy): Archaea > Thermoproteota > Bathyarchaeia > Bathyarchaeales > Bathyarchaeaceae. The sequence continues at coordinate 5,465 of JBHIEV010000072.1, read as the reverse complement.
AGAGACAACTGATCCGCAAAGGAAACGTAAACGGGCTGAAAAAACAGAAACAGATGAGGCTCAGCCTTGCGTTCACGTGAGTCTCTATTTTGAATCATTCCGAAGATAGGTCTGCAATGGCTCGCACACAAGAATAGGAATAACATATCCGGAGGAAGCCAACATCAGGGGCGAGTAAAGATTAAATGGCTGAAAGATTAAACGTAAGCAGTCAAAAAGAGGGTATATTCCTTGTTTAAGATTAAAATGGCAGACGCAAAATCACTAAAAGACACCATCACAGCCATCTCCATACTCATAGACGAAGCAACCTTCAACATAACACCAGAAGCCATAACACTCCGAGCCATGGATCCTAGCCGCGTAGCCATGATAGACTTCGAATGGCCAAAAGCAGTCTTCGACGAATACACATGCACCGAAGCAACCAAAATGTGCATAAACATAACAGAACTACTAAAACTCCTCAGAAGAACAGGAAAAGACGAAACCATCGAACTCACACTCGACGAAAAAACTGCCAGACTAAAACTAACCATAAGAGGAAACTACACCCGTACCTTCAACATGCCAACGCTTGAAGCCATGGAAGAAGAAGTCCCAACACCGAAAGTAACCTTCAAAGTAAAAGCAAAAACAACAACTGAAGGACTCCACCAAGCCATAGAAGACGCCTCTCTCGTAAGCGACCACGTCCGCATAGAAGCAGATAAGGAAAAGATCATAATGAACGCCACAGGAGACCTCATGGGAGCAAACATAGAACTCAAAAAAGGAAGCGATGCTCTCCTAGACATAACAGCCGAAGAACCAGCCAAAGCAACCTTCAGCCTAAGCTACCTCACAGAGATAGTCAAGGCAGCATCAGCCACATCAGAACTAGCTACACTAGAATTCGCTACAGACATGCCCATCAGAATAGACTTCCAACAACCAAAGGAAGGTAAACTAACCTACTACTTGGCCCCCCGCATAGAAGTGGAATAGCACGGAGGCAAAACCAGTACTCACAATACATGACCTAGCCAAATACCCTTTTACACCCCAAGCCGCAGACTACATGAAAGAATTAGACTTAAAAATCAAAGACCTAGAAAATCCAGAATACAAGCCCATTCTAACAAGAGCTCAACAACGCATAGAAGAAACCATCCTCTTTGGTTCGATAAGTGAACAACACCGAAACGACGACATCGAAATAACGTCTTTTCCAATAGCTGTTATGATTACAGCCGCAACAGACGACTTGCTGCTAAAAAGGAGATATGCACTGGCGGAAGCCAAACGCGCCTCTGGACTGCTAAAAGACGAAGATGAAGAGAAAATAGCAGAGATCGCACACAACTTCAACTGGAAGATCAAGCCCATAGGGGAAGACAGCCAAACATACGACTTCACCCTCCACTTCACAGACTTCCTCAAAAACGCAGCGAACTTCCACAGCAGAAAATGGAAACTTGTTAACAGATTCATACAAAACGGAGAGGTATACCTCACAAAAACAGAGACAAGCCGTCTTCTAGAAGAAGAAGTACGCAGACACCTCGAAGAAAAACTCACCATAAAAGTCGAGACACTCCCACCCATAATAACGAAACACGTAGAGCAGCTGAAACAACTCTTCTCAGAAAAGAAATCAGAGATAAAGATGGAGGAACTCCCAAAAGATGTAGTCATCCCCGCCTTTCCACCATGCATAAAAAAATTGTACGACACAATATCCTCAGGCAGAAACACCTCCCACATCGGAAGGTTCGCGCTGACATCCTTCCTAACAAGCATAGGCATGACCACAGAAGAAGTCACCAACCTGTTCCGTACACTTCCAGACTTCAACGAAAGACTAACCAGATACCAAGTAGAACATATAGCTGGCAGAAGAGGGTCAAGAACAAAATACATCCCGCCTCGATGCGATACACTACAAACCCACGGAGTATGCCACAACAAAGACGAGCTGTGCAGAGAAATACGACACCCACTTACATACTACAGAAGAAAACTTAGGATCCAGAAAAAGAGAGAACCATGAAACAAGGACCGATGGAACACCCTCTACGCATTTTTCAATAGAGACTTAATAAAGGATGACTACTTTCCTTCTCCTTAATTAGCACAGCGGTCAACGAGACCGTGCTATAACTATTTGAGGCTAAAGGAGGAGATAATCAACGCATTCCTCTTTTGTTCAAGAGAAGTTTGCTGAGTACTATCAAGAGCATTCCTCCACCATCGATCCTCCCACTTCTATTGATAAGCGTGAATTCGGCTTTCTTCTGCTTAAGGAGAGAGTAATGCTACGCCATAAGGCCTTCAGAGGTGAAGAGGATCTCAGGTCTTTTCTCAGGAGGGTAGTTCCTTCGGATGTCTACTATTCGAGCGCCTATTACGAAAGACCTGAGAGGGAGATGGAGGAGAAGGTCTGGTTGGGTGCTGACCTGGTTTTTGACATTGACGCAGATCACATACCAACTCCCTGCGCGAAAACCCATGATCGGTGGACCTGCATGAGCTGCGGCACTACTGGTCAAGGCGTAGTGCCTCAGAAGTGCCCTAAGTGTGGAGGGCAGAGGTTCGATGAGAGAGCTTGGCCGTGCGAGGTCTGCTTAGAATCCGCCAAAGTAGAAACGATAAAACTGATAGATATGCTGACGAAGGATTTCGGTTTTCTGCCCAAAGAGATTAGCGTCAGCTTCTCTGGACACAGAGGCTATCATGTACATGTAGAAAGCGAAGTGATTAGAAAGCTTGATCAGATGGCTCGAAAGGAGATAGTTGACTACCTTGTAGGGATAGGATTGGACACTGGTTTCCATGGACTGATGGATAGAGGAATGAGAGCACGCGTATTGGTTGGTCCCGGTTTAGACGACCCAGGGTGGAGGGGAAGAATCGCTCGAGGAACATACGAGTTTCTCCTAACCGCTACCCGAGAAGAACTGGAAAAGATAGGACTAAAGAAAAAGGCGGTCGACACCATAATCAAGCATAAGAAGGAGCTACTGGAAAGCTGGAAGGAAGCGGGTCCGTGGGGAATTATGAAGGGCATAGGCATAGAAAGCTGGAGAAAGATAGCTGAGCATGGCGCGGCTAAGCAGTCAGCCAAAATCGATACCGTCGTCACCACAGACATTCATCGTTTGATAAGGCTTGGCAACACGTTACACGGAAAGACTGGTCTGAAGAAAATTGAGATTCGCCTTGCGGAGCTTGAGGATTTTGACCCATTCACGAAGGCAGTGGTCTTCGAAAAAGGTGCAGTGACCGTTCATGTGTCAGACGCCCCTAAGTTCAGACTGGGAGACGAAGTCTATGGACCCTACAAAGAAGAGAAGATAGAGTTGCCAACAGCTGCGGCGTTGTTGCTATTGTGTAAGAGGGCTGCAAAGGTGATTGAGTAATTATGTATAACGAGCTTTATGAGGTGTGGAAGAAGGAAAAAGAGAGCACGGAGATTCAAAAGCTAGGGAAGGACTTTTACACCAAGCTAGCTGATTACGTGAAGAAAATTAGAGAAGAAAGCCGAATGTTGGACAAAAAGACGGTGAAAGGAAGACTTCTAGAACGAGAGCACAAAAACGTAAAAAGAATGACTGAAGAACTTGTGCAACTCCGTTACCAGAAGGCCATGAGCAAATCCATTGAAGGAAAGACCGTGCCAAAAGAACTCCTAACCGAAGAAGAGTCAAAATTTCACGGAGAACTCCTCCCTCTAGCGGAGGCTTATCAAACGTTTCTGGAAGGCATTCTCCGAGGGCGAGTGTCGAGTGCGAAGAGAAGAGAGAAATCCAAAAAGATACTTGTACGTTTCCTTCACGAAATCCCGGCTATAATCGGATCCGACATGAAGACATATGGTCCATTCAAATCAGAGGACATAGCAACATTGCCAGTTGAAAATGCCAAGGCGCTCATTAAGCAAGGGGTAGTAGTGGAAGTAGAAACGAAGTGACAACGGCTTTCTGTAGCACACCTTGAAATAATATTTAACTATTCACAAGTTAGGTGTACGTCTTAAACCTACTCAAGTAGTAACCCTCTAAGCCCTCCTTTTTGAGTAAAGAGGATGCAAAAATCAAGGAGAGGTTTAAATCTGAGCCAGAAAACCATATAGTACTTAAGTGGGCGGACCTATACCAACCCAAAGTCAGTGATAGTGATGAAAGCACCCAAGGAAATCAACACTTACTGCCCGAGATGTAAAACGCATCAGGTTCACAGAGTCTCCCTATACAAGAAAGGACGAGAAAGAGTCCTAGCTGAAGGAGCACGACGCCATGAACGGGAAAAGAAAGGATATGGGGGACAAAAATACCCTCTTCAGAAGAGGTTCTCTAAAACAACGAAAAAGCAGACATTAAAGCTAACATGCAAATCCTGTGGTCATACCAGCCACAAGGATGGGATACGCCTCAAAAAGCTTACAATCGAGTAGGAGTGTGAAAGCGAAGATGAGTGAGTGGGAGAGGTTAATACCGAAACCCGGAAGCAAGTTCCTTCGTGTGAAGTGTCCTGACTGTGGAAATGAACAGATAGTCTTCAGCCATGCTACGACGACGGTTCACTGTAATGTTTGCGGGGCGACTTTGGCTGAACCGTCTGGCGGTACCGCTAAGATTAAGGGGGAAATTCGAGGCTACGCTTGAGCGCCGAGGAATGTTGAGATAAGATGATGTCCCGAAAGGCTGGGTGGCCAGAGGTTGGTGAGCTTGTTGTCACTACAGTTGAAAGGATAACTGACTATGGCGCGTACGTTAAACTGGATGAGTATGACCGGGAAGGACTCCTACATATATCTGAAATTTCTTCAACATGGGTCAAGAATATCCGAGACTTTGTACGTGAGAAACAGAAGGTCGTTTTGAAGGTTCTGCGGGTTAACACCCAGAAAGGGCATGTAGACCTCTCTCTAAGAAGAGTTACAAAGCGGGAGAGAAGAGAGAAAATTCAGCTGTGGAAGAAAGAGAAAAGAGCAGAAAGCTTGCTAAGCAACGCCTCTGAAGAACTGAAAATATCTGCCAAAGAAATGTGGGAGAAAGCCGGAGTTCCAATCCAAGAGAAGTTTGGGGGAATCTATAAGGGACTGGAAGCCACGGCAAAAGAGGGAGCAACGGTTCTCACGAACCTAGGCATAGACAAAGACATAGCGGTTGTTCTGGAGAGAATTGCCAAAGAGAGAATCAGAATGCCCGTGGTAAAGATAACGGGATTACTAGAACTTAAATGCACGAAGCCAGACGGCGCAGGCGTCATCCGAGAGACGCTGCTACGTGCTCAAAACATGAAGAAACCTAAGGGAACAGAAGTTCGGGTTTATACAGTCTCGCCGCCCAGCTATCGTATCGAGGTTCTAGCGGAGAACTACAAAAAAGCGGAAACCATGCTGCAGAAAGCTACAGATATGGCTTTACAGACCATAACAAAGATGGGAGGACAAGGAACTTTTAAGAGGGAGAAGTGATGGT
>JBHIEV010000071.1:0-6460 GCA_046760805.1 Bathyarchaeia archaeon | reverse complement strand
GTTTTTGTTTTCGTCCTACTCTTGTTGCGCAGGTATTCCTCTCGTCTCTTCTTCTCCTATAGCATAACATTTGGTATGGCTCTCTTCTTAGCGGTTAATGTACCCAAATTGGGTTTGCGATTCTTGGCAGGAAGCGAGGTTCTGCCTGTGCTTGGGATGTTCCTTCTTCTGGGGCTTTTCGAGATAGTTCGCAACATCAAGACGCTTAAGATGAAAACGATTTTTGTGTTCGGTTTTCTTGCCCTTGGCGTCGCTCTCCTCTTCGCTCTTCAGAGGTACGGACTTATTAGACCTTTAGGGTTCAAGTATATATCTGTCCTAAATCCTTTGGCACGATTAGAAAGCCCCTTGGTGGAATCTGTTCAGGAACATAGGCCTGCTGCTTGGGGTTCTTTCTATTACGATTTGGGTGTAGGCGCCTTTTTTGTGCCTATCGGTTTGTACTTTGCTATACGGAATCTTACAAATCGGAACGTTTTCCTGGCGATCTTTGGCTTAACTACCCTGTACTTTGCGGGTTCTATGGTGAGGTTGACCTTGCTTTTGGCTCCTGCTTTCTGTCTTCTTTGGGCGTTAGCTTTGGTTCGACTTGCCATGCCTTTCATTACTGTCATGAAGGAAGCACCTATGATTTCGAGGCGGAGAGCAGGCTTGGGGGCTCATGTAGGTAAGGAATTCAGTGGGGCATTTCTAATATTGATGCTTCTCTTGTTGACGCTCACTTTCACCTTACCCTACCCTGCAAGAGTACTTGATCATGCGTATATGCCCACTACGCTCGCCGGGGCCAGCATGCCCTTAAAGCCCACCGAAACGGTCCCCGACTGGGTTGAAACCCTGAGTTGGATGCACAACAACCTAACATTATGGGAACAAGAACACCACAAGAGAGCAGTGGTGGCTAGTTGGTGGGATTATGGGTACTGGATCACGATAATAGGGAACAAGACAAGCCTGGCTGACAACGGCACATGGAATAGCACTCAAATAAAGCAGATTGGCAAAATGTTCATATCTAATGAGACTGGGGCGATCGAAATCCTCAGAAATTACGATGCGACGCATGTCCTAGTCTTCACAACCTTCGACACTCAAGGCAGAGATACACAGTTTGGAGACGAAGGAAAGTGGAGATGGATGGCGAGAATCCCTGGTTTGGACGATAATTCTTTCGGAAACTACACTCTTGGAACAGACTGGATAGATGAAAACGACGACGGTCGAACAGACGAAGGGGAACTAAAGCCAAATACCAAAGGCCAAAGCAGTGTTCTCTTCAAGCTAATGAGATATGGAAAAGAAATGACTCTGCAGGGCAGTTCAAGTGTCATACTGAAACACTTTGAGGAGGCATATTTCTCTCAACCACATGGCTCTCCAAGACCAGCTCCGGGATCTCAGTATGTACCTCTTGTGTGCGTATATGAAGTCAACTACGAAGCCTAATCTCCTTCAACTGTCTTTGTCTTCATTGTTGAACCGTCATGTCAAAACTCTACGTCCTTAGTCAGGTTTGAAAATAGCATATGGGAAAACGTTTAAATGTTGTGAACATTCTCGAATCTGGAGGTGTCTGTGTTGTCTGAGAATAGTGTTCGTGGGCTTCTTTATGAATGCGTGAGGTGCGGCGCAAAGGTAACAACGGATGAAATCAAGTTACGAGGTGGTGGCGTGAAGTGCACCATCTGTGGTTATCGTGTTCTGAAGAAGATAAGGCCTCCTGTAGTCAAGCGTGTCCCGGCTAAATAGCTTCGAGCCACACTCTTGGTGCTTAACTTACTAAGGTAAGACAGAACAGCTCCTTGAATGTTAGAAGATTTCTTTCTCACCTATCTTTTTTATGATTTTTCCTTTTAGTTTCACCGGGGGGCCTATTTCTTCAGGTCCTTTTTCAGCTGTTTTTCGCTTTACAGTTTCTCCACAGATACCATTGGGTAGCAGTCTTCTTTTTACGCAAAGAGCGTAGCTACAATTGGAAACATCGCACTCCTCCTCTGCCCACGTGCACCATATCTTGTTTTCTTGGTGGATGATGGCTTTCTTTGCGCATCTGAAGAATTCACATCTTGGAGAACAGTGTTTTATTGTAGACAAGTCAGACACACCCTTAGACTTGAGACAAAAATCTTCTCTGAACTTATGTCGTCAATCTATGCCTAAACAAAGAACGTTATAAAGTTTTTTCTCAGAATATTCATATTTCTAATAACCTGCGACCTACACAAAGCCATTTATCATTTTCTACCCGTACTCTGACACAAAGAAGAAGCCTAACTGATAGGAAATCGAAAGCGGAAGGCCAAGAAAGACAATTGAATTAGAGAGAAATCCAGAAACTTCTTCTATTCAGAAATTTCTTTAGTTTCTCCTTTATTCCCTTCTTGCTCTTATTGTTCTGATAGAAGACCCCATAGGGCTCAACGACGATTTCTTTCGCCATGTTATCACTGCTTTTGGCTTGAGCGTCTTATGACCTGAACCCTTCTTGAGAGGACATCATCGAATTAACTAGTTTGAATACTCTGCAATTCTTGCATCTCTCGTACTTAGTCTCGTCACATTTGTTACAAACTATCTTGTTCAGTTCCAAAATCTCAGTTCTCATCTTGCACCAAGCAGTAGTAGTATCTTATGTCTTAATAAATCATTTATTTCCGATTAGGATATATCGACGCGCTGAAATTACTTTCATAGTGCATGCACAGCATCTGCAATTTTGTTCATCGATCAAGAAGGTCTTTGATCGTCACTCAAAAATCAACATTCATCGTTTAACGTATGCATCTATCTAGATTGTGTTTGGCATTGTATAACGTACGAGGAAAACGGACTGGAGAAACGGAAATGATCCATGGTTGTTGTTTTTCGCAAGTTTCTTCTAACAATTATTCCTTCTCAGATTTCTGAGAACGTCTTCTATAAATATAGATTGAAGCAGAGAGGACGACGAGTAACGCAAGCGAAATCCCCGTGATCAATTGGTTGCTTTCTAAGGGATATCCTCCAACCATCACATAGCTGGCCGCTTGAAAGACTAGCGCTTCTGACTTGTCTAAGAGTAGGGACTTAATGCCACATAGCCTTCCCGCTACATAAATAGAGATTCGATAATCACCGCCAAGAATTCCATACTTAGATGCCACTCCATCAATGCCAGTTGTTAAGTTGAGTGTCTCCAAGCCTTTTCGTTCAATCTTTACATATGCATTTGGAATAGGTTGCCTAAGGCGGTCAATGACTTTCACTGATAGATCGAGATTCGCCGTCCTACAGCGAAGTGCAAGATAGAATTGATTTCGGATTACATCTACGACTGTCTCATTCAAAACAACATTCTGTTCTTCATCGTAGATCTTCACCTTATACCTTCCAAAGGTGCAGTTAATCCTGACACTTCCCCATTCGTTTGTTTCTCTTTCCGCAGTTATTCTTCCACTACTCCATTCAACAACTTCTACTGGGGTGTTTTGAATTGGATTTTCTTTAGAATCTGATGTGTAGACAAATAGGGTGTATGTTGGGCATATGATCTGGAAGGGCTTGGTAAGATTTCCGATTGTTTTGGTTACATTTCCAATTGACTGATTGAAGAATAGATGACCATAACGTCGAGCTTCAATTCTATAGTTCACAGCTGTAAATGCGTAGGTGGACACCATTCCTGTGTAATTCGTTTGGAGCAGGGGGATTTTTTTAGGTGCTGAGGTTGTATTTGCTATGGTTACTTCAATGAAGGGAAGTGGACGATCTTCATCACGAACATTTATCGTGACATGAGCAAGCTCACACTTGATGTAAAAATTGATTCGCAAAACATAATCAAGGGGTTTTCCTTCTAGGTGGCTACTCAGGCTGCCAACGAGTACCTCTCTCCAATAGACTCCGAATGAATAATAATGTCGGTCAAGTCTGAAGTCGACCCATCCAGTTTTGTTAGTTATTCCGCTACCAGCAGAGAGGGTGCCATAGGAAGCGTTAACAGGCACTCCAACCAAAGGATTGTTGTCATATTTGTTCTGAGCTTGACAAGAAACAATGATTTCGATTAAGGTGAAGTTTTGGGTGTCTTTCACTGGCTTTTCAATGTCGCTTGTCAGAGTTACGTTGTATGTTGCGAGTGAGGCGTTGTCTGGAACCTTCCATTTATGAGTGACCATGCCGTCGCTCGCGTTCTCTTTCTTAGGATATCCTGCAACTGGTGTGAGAGATGTCTTGTTGTAGTATGCTATGTTGATGGTGACGGACTCGCTGTCATATCCTGAGCCTTGAATGATAACTTCGCCTGTTTCCTCTTCTCCCTCCAGAAGGTATCTTCGAGCATATTCTACCCTATCTGTCAAGCCCACGGTGAAGTTTGCAGTTGCTAGGGTTTCATTGAATCTTATGTAGTATGTACCTGTGTAGTTTGTGTGTGCACCAACGCCGAAGTCAGTTGGATAAGTTAACTCTCCCTTACCATGCCCTGTGTTTGTTGTGTTGGCGAGTTTGAGGGGGCTGTTGTGGAAGACTGCGCCTGAAGGGTCAGTCACAGCCACATTCGCTAAATAGACAGTGTTTTCCGTTCCTCCAGTCACATCAACCTGAATCTGTGTCGATTCGCCTTGCTTCAACTGCGCTGGGGGTGTGGGAACAACTGCCTTTACAGAGTAGGCTGTTTGGATGTTGAAGGGTTCGGTGGATGTGTAGTTGCTTTTTGTGGTTAGGTCGTGTAACGTTACTGTATAATTGCCTGTTAGTCGATGGGGGACAATGAATGTGTCGTTAACTGCTGTGCCTGTTGCCGTTCCGTCTTTCACTACTTCTTGGTCAAAAAGGATGTGGTAGGGGCCGTCGGTGGTATTGATCTCTCCGATGACTCGAACGATGTCGCCAACGTGCCCGCTTTTTGGAGTGATTAAGACTGGTGCGGGGGGTGTACTTGCGTGTGCGATTGCTTCGGAGAGAAAGGAGACATTAACCATTATCGCAAGAATCATCATGAAAACCAAGGCCATCAGGCCTTTTCGGAGCCAATCTCTATGCATTTTTTTCGCTCTTCCGTTCTTGGAGATGTTAACATTTCTTGACAACAGCCATTTTAAACTTTGTCTTTTTCAACTCTCACAGGAAGGGAGTGTGTGACAAATCATGTTTGAAATCGCAATCGTAAAGTATCTCTTTAGACGATTTACGCGCTAATAGTCTGGAGGCCCAATCATGATCAGTAGAGTATTAGATTTGACAAGAAGACATGAGCAGTGGCGCGAAAAAGAGTGCATCAACCTCATTCCCTCAGAAAATGTGATGAGTCCTGCTGTTCGCCTTCTACTCTCATCCGATCTTGGCCATCGATACACTTCAAGAGACGGTTTTTACATGGGAACAAGCTTCATCGATGAAATCGAACAAAATGGAGAAGGACTTGCAAAAGAGGTCTTTCAGGCAGAAACAGCTGATTTGCGTCCACTCTCCGGCCACGTAGCAGACTTGATCTTCCTCGCCTGCTTTACAGAACCAGAAGACACGATATTATGTGTATCTCCCGTGGATGGGGGGTACCCAGGAATCTGGGCGCAAGGAATACCAAAATATTTGAAGCTTAAGACTATCAGGTTCCCCTTTTCCAGAAAGGCAATGAACATCAGAGTGGACGATGCTGCGGATTTGATTTTGCGAGAGAGGCCGAAGATGATCATCTTCGGAGCCAGTTTTATTCTATTTCCTCAGCCTGTGAGGGAGATTGCGCGGGTAGCGCATGAAGTGGATGCTCATGTTGGATATGACGGTTCCCACGTGCTCGGGTTGATTGCCGGCGGAGAGTTTCAGAATCCTCTTGAGGAAGGCGCTTCAGTTCTGTTTGGTTCAACCCACAAAACTTTCTTTGGACCGCAAGGCGGAATCATTCTTGCCGATGAAGAACACGGTGAGATCATTAAGAAACGGATTTCCCCAGGGTTAGTTGATAACGCGCACTGGAACCGAATAGCTGCCTTGGCCTTGGCGCTGGCTGAGATGAAGAAGTACGGAAAGGAGTATGCCAAGCAGATTGTACGGAATGCGCGAGTCTTGGCTAAGGCGTTAGATGAAAACGGCTTTCCAGTTGCCTGTTCCAGTCTTGGGTATACGAAATCGCATCAAGTTTTCCTTGATTATGGTGGTTACAAGCAGGGAAGAGGTATAGCCAGAAGGCTGGAGAAGGCGAACGTCATTACTGACAGTGGGGTAAGGCTCGGCGTTTGCGAGACCACACGGAAGGGAATGAAGGAGGCAGAGATGGAAAGGATAGCGGACTGCATGAAGAGAGTGGTTGTGGACAAGGAAGCTCCAAGTGAAGTCAAGAAAGATGTTACGAAGCTCGCGAGAGAATTTCAAGAGATTAAATACTGCTTCAAGTAACGTTGAGCAATTGATGGTCACTGTGTCTTGTTGAAAAGACCCGTCTCTTCCTGCTTGAAGGCCCATGTCCTTTCTTGGAGCACCA
>JBHIEV010000070.1:0-6536 GCA_046760805.1 Bathyarchaeia archaeon | reverse complement strand
ACCCCACGTTCGTCACAAACATCGCATACTTCAGACTTCATGGACTGCCAGGCTACAATCTGAGGTACACGTACACGAACCGTCAGCTACAAGAGTTATATGAAAAGCTCAAAGCCTACGAGAATAAGGTAGAGACGGTCTATCTTTTCTTCAACAATTATGCCATGTACAGAGACGCTCAACGACTCCTGACCCTCCATAGAACTAGAAAACTACCAGCATCTCCATTCGGGGCAAAATCGGTTGCGTGGACCCTTAGAACTTTTGAAGACTGGCCTACAACAAAAAGCCAGCTTCAAGAGAAGTGTGGAGGATGGTACTGCTGGATAGCTCCCGACAAGACTGTGAAACTCAAAGAGATAATCCAATATTTCAGAGAAAGGGAATATGCGGATGCGAATGAAGTTGAGAAGGAAGCAGAGAGAATTTGGGATAGGACAGGCTTCCCATCTGCACAGCAGGTAGAAGAATTCAGATGAGTTATCAGGATGATTTCTCTGCTGCCTTCTGGAGTTTCCTCCTCCTCTTTTCGAAAAATTCTTGAAGCTTTAACAGGTAGCCACGCGCCATCCATGTCTCCTTGTGAGCCTCACGAAGCTTGCCATCTTTAATCTTACTCTGCGCCCTTTGAAGCCTCTCCATCGCAGATCTCGAAACAGACTTGATTTCAACTTCCTTCGAACGCAGATCAATCTTCCATGAAGAACTTTCAGACTCGTCTTGACTTATGATGGAGAAGAGAAAAAGTGCGTATTCGAGGTCGGCGGCCGCTCTCCAAACAAGACGGCTTACATCATCCACTTTTGAGCCGACATTCATCGAAGCTTCTAAATGATTCATCGCAGATGTGATGGCTGTGGTTAGCTTCTTTACGCTCATGCCTCATCCCAAACATCTTGAAAGACACAAATACGGCGTTGCGGAATTTATGCTCTTCCTTCATTTATGAAATTTCTCCCCGCTGAAAAAGCCTGGAGTCAAAAGAGATTCTAGCCACTGCATCAGCAACCATCGTCGGGCGGACAAAAATTTCAAAGCGCATGATAAAGTCTATTGGACTTACAGAAAACTCATATCACTGTATTACAGTACGTATTACGGTGATCGGTTGGCCAACACCACAATCAGCGTTAGGGTTTCAAGAGAACTCAAGCAGAAACTCGAAGAACGAAGCCTCAGCATAAGTGAAACTGTGAGAAAGCTGCTTGAGGATTATGTGGAGCGATTGGAGAAGCAGAACCTAGCTGAGAGACTTGAAGATCTGAAGGAACGCGTTGGAGGCAAGATAAATTCTCAGCTGATAGCAAGTCTAGTGCGTGAGGACAGGGAAGCCAGATAATGTACCTCCTAGACGCTTCAGCATTGGTTCCACTAGTGAGCGATTTTGGCAAACGACTTCTCGCCATGGCTAGAGAGGTGAAATTATTCACAATGGACCTGACGGTATATGAGGCTGGAAACAGCCTCTGGAAGCTCTCCACGCTTCCAAAATCCATATCGCTAGAGGATGCAGCCAAGCTCATGGGCGTACTAGGGGATCTAGTAGCTAAACAAATCATCGAAGCAATGAGATTTGCCGAGCTCAACCTCAACCGCACACTGAGAACGGCTAACGAGCATGGAATCACATTTTACGATTCTTCATACATACTCATCGCGAAGGGAAGAGCAGCCACTCTCGTGACCGACGACGCAAAACTTAGGGATGTGGCAAGCAAATACACGAAAACTATAGCATACAAGGATTTCAAGGAACTAATGCTTAGTAAGCAGGATGAAAAAACGATTTTTGAGCTCTAAACGGAAGCACTCTCGTCACGTGCTTCACAGATTAGATAGGAACTGTTTGACCGGTGCCGCCTCTCTTGAAGCGTCCAAACTCGTCTTTGACTTCTCGTAGCTGTTCGCTGAAGAAGACAGGGCCATCAACGCACACTCGAAATCCGCCTATATCACAGCTCCCGCAGATTCCAATGGCACATCGCATTAACCGCTCCAAGCTCGCCTGAATAGGTGTCTTGTATCTTTCTGCCAGCATAAACATCTCGTACATCATCCCCTCCGCACCACAAGTGTATATCATATCAAAGCGCTCCGTCTCCAGCAGTTTCTCCGCGACGTCTGTAGCAACCCCCTTTATCCCGTGGCTTCCATCTTCGGTTACAGTAGCGATCGTTCCTTCAATTGGTAATAGAACATGCATCATTCGATCTAAGAACAAGAGTTCATCTCTGGTTCTCGCTCCTATCACGAAGGCTATTTCGGGTTGAAGCTCGGCAAGTTTCTCAGTTAAAGACATTAGCGGGGCCATCCCTGTTCCTCCACCAACAATCATTGTTTTACCACTTGCTGGTTTGAAGCCGTTGCCGTATGGACCACGAATTCCAAGAATGTCGCCTATCCTTTTCTGGTGAAGAACTTCTGTGGCCTCGCCGACCTTAGCTACGGTTATTGAAGATCGCCCATCTGGACTGATGCCAGAGAGGCTCATTGGAACTTCATCGACCCCCGGAATCCAGACCATGACGAACTGTCCAGGCTTAGCCTTAGAACAGAGCTTGTCGTGGAAGGTGAAAGTCTTGACGGTGGGGCTCTCCCTCTCGATTTCATGAATCTCTGTGACTCTTAAGCGGTTAATGTCTGTGAGCGAGACCGACAATTTCTTTCACACTCCTCAATTCTTTCTCTCTTAGATACGTTTCGATTCCTCTCGTAACTTCTCGGAATATGTGAAGCCCTTCAAAAGCAACTGCAGTTCCAATCTGGACTGCTGACGCTCCAGCCAACATGAACTCTACTGCGTCTCGCCACGAGGATATTCCGCCGCAGCCAATTATAGGAACGTCGACTTCCGGATATATCTCGTATACGCATCTGACGGCTATAGGCTTTATAGCAGCGCCGGAGAGTCCGCCTATCCTGTTGGCTAGGATGGGCTGGGCTGTTTCGATGTCTATTGTCATGGCTCTAACAGTGTTTATTGCAGTAAGGGCCTCTGCTCCTGACTCGGCGGCAGCCTTCGCCACCTCGACGATGTCGGCTACATTAGGGGTCAACTTGACAAACACGGGCTTATCGACTTGGGCCTTCACCTTTTCTACAACATCAGCCACCAGGTCTGGATCGTACCCGATCTCCGCACCTGTTCTTTCAACGTGAGGACAAGAGAGGTTTAGCTCCAAGGCATCCACCTCAGCCTTTGCTGCCACACCAGCGACCTCAGCAAAATCCTCCGATGAAAAACCATAGACACTCATAACAATCGGCACTCGCAACTCTGCTCCTTGTATTTCCTCACATAGATGATGGACGCCAGGATTGGGAAGCCCCAACGCGTTGAGGAGTCCACATTCAACTTGAACGACTGTGGGGTTTGAGTAACCCTCACGAGGCTTCAATCCCACGGATTTCGTAACAACAGCCCCAGCACCAGATTCAACAATCCTCCTCAAAGACGATACAGATAAGCCGAGAATTCCAGACGCTAACATAACGGGATTGGCAAGTTTTAATCCAGCGATTTCTGTCGCAAGTCGACTTGCCATTAGAAGCACACCTTGTTGCAGTAAAGGTTATCATGTAGCCAAGATAAATGTTAGGAGGAATCTGAGTTATTTGGTGATGGAGAGAAAAAGCGTGAGAGCGACTGTCGTCGAGTGTGTTATGGGTATTTTCGGCTTCGGAGAATCCAACGAGCTTGTAGACAAGGTCCTCTTTCCAAAAGACGTGAAAAAAATAGCCGAAAAGCTTGGAAAGATTGAAACAGGAAAGGTTGTCGATGAGATAGCTACCTTGATTGAAAAACTGCAGAGTAGAGGTTATGACGTCTTTGTGTTTGAAAGCCCAGATATAGCTCGGGATGCCCGTGAAAGGCTGGGGGTCGAAGCGGATGTAGAGAAGCCCTCTAGAGCGGGCGAGTTACTACGGGGGAATCTTGAAAGGTTTGCGGTTGATGTGGGATTCGTGGGGCAGGCTGCGGAACTCCGTGACTGGACACATAAAGTTTCCATGGAGCTCGCAAGGATGCGAGTTAAGAAGTCGATAGAGAAGCGAGACCTAGTTTTGGTGCAGACGATCCAGACAATCGATGACCTAGATAAGACGCTCAACCTCTTGATGGGCAGGACACGCGAATGGTACGGCCTCCACTTCCCAGAGCTAGACCGCCTAGTTGACAAGCATGAGACATATGTACGCCTAATAACTAGCCTAGGACAAAGAGAAAATCTCACAGTGAAAAACTTGGTGAAGGAAGGCTTGCCGAAAGCCAAAGCAGAGAATATAGCCGAAACCGCCAAGAGGTCGATGGGTGCAGAACTCAGTGAAGAAGATATAGCCCAGATACAGGCTATGTCCAAGAACTTGCTTGAGCTGTATGATTTGAGGAAGTCATTGGAGAAGTATGTAGAATCAGTTATGGAGGAAGTCGCACCAAACATCAACGTAATAGCAGGTCCCCTCCTTGGCGCTCGGCTCATAGCGCTTGCCGGTGGACTGAGAAACTTGGCCAAGATGCCGGCCAGCACCGTTCAGGTCCTAGGCGCCGAAAAAGCTCTCTTTAGGGCTTTGAGAACCGGAACCCGCCCCCCAAAGCATGGACTAATCTTCCAACACAATCTAATCCACGAGGCGAAGCCCTGGCAGAGAGGGAAAGTTGCCAGGGGGCTTGCTGGGAAGATCTCCATAGCCGCACGGGTTGACGCCTTCGGTGGCATGTATAAGGGGGATGAGTTGAAGGCGAATCTTGAGGGAAGAATCGAAGAGATTCAAGAGAAGTATGCAGAGCCCCCGCCGAAAAAGCCGCATAGGAGAATAAGGCGTGGTCGCAGAAGTTAAGCCGCACCCACAGTTCCCAGGAATCTATCAAGTTTTCCTTAGAAACGGCTCCAAGAGGCTAGCTACCCGAAATCTTGCTCCAAGAAGAAGCGTTTACGATGAACAACTGATTAATCATATGGGAAAGGAGTATAGGGTTTGGGACCCTTTTCGAAGCAAGTTAGCTGCTGCAGTCTTTAAGGGCTTAAGAACCGTCCCAATTCAGCCAAGCCACAAGGTTCTCTACTTGGGAGCAGCCTCAGGAACAACTGCGAGTCACGTCTCTGACCTGGTTGGGGAAGAAGGACATGTGTATTGTGTAGAGTTTGCACCTCGGGCCATTCGGGACCTGGTGGATAATGTTTGCGCTTTTCGTCTCAATATGTCACCTTTATTGGCTGACGCCCGACTTCCCGAACGCTATTCAACACTCGTGGGAAAGGTGGACGACATTTACTGCGACATAGCTCA
Organism: Bathyarchaeia archaeon; assembly: GCA_046760805.1. Taxonomy (GTDB): domain Archaea; phylum Thermoproteota; class Bathyarchaeia; order Bathyarchaeales; family Bathyarchaeaceae. The sequence goes on along the minus strand of JBHIEV010000070.1, from coordinate 1,250 downwards.
ACCTCAACAGGCCAAGGTTCTGGCAGACAATGCAGACTTATTTCTCACAAAGAAGGGATGGGTTTTGTTAGCGATAAAGGCGAGAAGCATCGACGTTACAAAGGAACCATCCGCCGTGTACAAACGCGAGATTGACGAGTTGAAAGCGCGTGGATTTCGAATCAGAGAGGTCATTCACCTCGAGCCCTACGATAAGGCACATGCGATGATCGTAGCCCAATCTCGTGGCAATTAATACCTCGAGATATCGGTTCAAAACATAGTTTCACACCCACAAAAAGTAGGTTTATATTGAACGCTTTTCATGGTTTATCTATCTGAGGGGAGATGATGAAGCGGACGGAGATTCTGGCCGCCACTGAATCCATTCTGAAAGAAGCTGGCTTTCAGATCTCTGAGAGATGTGCCGCAAGGCCGAGTTGCTTCGATCTCGTCGCCCGAAGAAATGAGCAGCTTGCTCTCATGAAAATGTATACAAACATTGGAAACGTCTGTCCAGAAGACGCTTCCGAACTTCAAACAATCTGTGAATACCTCTCGGCAACCCCATTCTTCATCTGCAACGAAAACCGCAAAAAACCCCTAGAAGACGACACAGTCTACTCACGATATGACATCTGCACCATCACACTCAAAACACTAGAAGATATAACGCTTCATGAGATGTATCCACTTGTGGAGGCTGGTCCAGGGGGCTATTATGTTAGGCTCGATGGAAAGAAGATCAGGGAGAGGAGGCAGAAACTTGGACTTTCCATCGGGAAGCTAGCAGATATGATAGGGATCTCCCGCAGAACCCTGTATGGATATGAAAAAGATATGGCAAAGGCGTCGGTTTCTGTCGCATACAACCTCGAATGGATTCTGGGAGTTCCCATGGTTAAGTCCATCGATGTCTTTCAATCGAGGTCTCAAGAATCAGGTTTCTTGGCCGCTGCTAAGCGCATAATCACAAGGCATCACTTTCTACAGAGGGTTCTGAAGAAGTTCGACCAGATCAATTTCAGAGTAGCCCACACGAAGAGGGCTCCCTTTGACTTCATAGCGCAATCTCTCGACGAACCCTTAAACATAATTGGTGGAGTCCCAGGTGAAAGAGAACAGAATATCAACCAGAGAGCAGATGAGATCGTGAGCATCAGCAAAATCTTGAATGCTCAGCCACTTTTCATAACGGATGGTCAACAAGCTCCAAACAACAACATCCCCCAGATTTGCGACGAAGACCTGCAAAGCGTAGGATGCCTCAA
>JBHIEV010000069.1:0-6880 GCA_046760805.1 Bathyarchaeia archaeon | reverse complement strand
GCGACTTGGTGTTCCCGGAGCATTCTCTTCTTTGTCCAGATTTTCTTCAGTTTGGATCGTGCGCGAAAGCTCATCCAGATTCCCATGGCGGCAACAACAGTAAATACAATGAAGCTGAGCAAGTTGAAGAAAAAAGGTTCGGTTGGGAGTATGTAAAAAATGTATGCGAGGATGGTTGTTGCTGGCGGGGCTATCAGGGCAAGCGTTAAGCCTGTTCGGAATTCTGCGAGTGCTGTTCTTTCTTCTGCCAAATAATTTCTCTCTAAAGCTAGTAAAGTGCGAACTCTTAAGAGGGCATCTTGTTCATTGGTTTCTGCCATAGCTTTATCCTCGCTGCTAGGTACGATAAATTATCTTTAAACACTTCATCAAACCTAGTGGGCTCGCACACATAGTATCTACTCCAAAGGAATTATCCTAACATCAAGCTTTTTTGTGTCCAGTAGGGCTATGGTTGATTTCCCCGTTAGGTAGCCGCAAACCTCACCCGGATTTATTGCAAGCGTCTCTCCTTCTCTATGAGCCCTAGCCTCATGTGTGTGACCATGCACAACCACATTATAGCTCTCCGCACCTACAAGCGAGCGGAGAAGTTCCTCCTCATGCCCGTGTAACATCGCAACCTTCAATCCATCTATTACGATTTCTGCGAAGTTTCCACGAAGGTCCATGTCTATATCCATAGATCTCTTCTTCAGCAATTCTTTGTCTCCGTCGTTGTTTCCGAAGACACCGATTAGGTGCGCTTTTAGCGGTTTGAAGTGTGGCACGACAAAAGGGGCTACGTAGTCTCCTGCGTGGAGAACTAGCTCAACCCCCTCATCACATAGCCTCTTCACAGCCTTGTCGAGCATGGGCAGACGGTCATGTGTATCAGCCATAATGCCTACAAGCATCCAATTTCACCTCAGCAGAGTATATATGCTATACATAAAACTAATTTTCGCTGAATTTCATCAAAAGCTCTCTGAACCTGTTCAGCTTTCTGAAGCTTTCACCAGTTCTACGCTTTCCTTTCTTGTAGCGTCAAGAACCAACAAGACTGCTGACACGCGTGCGTCTCTTCTTACCAGATTTTGAACTAACCTCTTTGAGTAAGGAGCCATATGAAGTCAGCTTTTCCAACGCTTTGACCCATGCCCCTGATTTTACATCTGTATGTAAGACCTGTGTTCTTTCAACCTTTATCGCCTTTTCTGGACAAACTTGCTGGCAGGCTCCGCAATAGATGCAGAACTCTTCCGTGACCACGAGTTTCTTGTCCTCGTCGATTGAGATGGCTTCAGTTGGGCAAATGTCAGCGCAGATTTGACATCCTTCTGGACACAGGCTTGTGTTCACTTGAAGAGTGCCTCTAAAAGGTTTTATAACTGAGATAGCAGCTTCGGGGCACGCGCTTTCACACTTCTTGCAAAAGATGCACTCTTCTTCCAGCACCTTAAAATCAACTATTCTCCCAGCTGGGTCCTCCCCCATCTTTTTGACAGTAACCTCTATGGCTTCCGTGGGACATTCTTCTTGACATTTAAGCTCACAGCCAGCTGTTATGGCGCCGTACCAGCACTTCTTTGCATCAACCTCGATCACCTTCCTAAGAACGGGAAAGGCTTCAAACTCGAATACAGGCACTCTCTGTTCGCCGTTTATCTCCATTTTTATGGCATTTGTCGGGCAGAGATCAATGCATTCGCCACAGAATACGCATTTTTCGGCTTCAAAGTCGATGCGTGGTTTCTGCACCAGTCTTCCGTCTCGTGTTGTGGGGGCAGAGAGTTTCGGTGCCTCCTTGGGACATATAGCCTCGCAAATTCCGCATCCAACACAACGATCTTCATCTAATGTGAGAACGTGTCGCTTAGCGAGCGTTTTTCTTTGTAAGACAAGTTTCTTCTCAAGCTGGCGTTTCACCACTTCTCCTTTCAAGATTATCCCTCTTCCGTGAAGTTGCTACATTTCAAGTTCAGCTTTCTACAGTCTTGCTCTTCAGCGCTTTTTCTGCCAGCTCGACGCCTGTCTGAAACGCCTTAAGATTCAACTCTAAGTACTTCTTTGGAACCCTATCCTTAACAGCTTCCCGAAGCGCCTCAACACTCACTGCATCCCAGACTACGCCCAGAAAGCCCAGCATGACAATATTCGCGACTATTCTTACCCCCATCTTTTCCGCTATTTCAGTTGCTGGCACCATAAAAAGCCGATATTTCTCTGCCTGTTCGTCAGGTTTGACGATGGTGCTGTCAAGAATTAGCACTCCCCCTTGTCGGAGCTTGGGGAGGAACTTCTCGTATGCTTCTTGGCTCATAATTATCATAACCTCGGGGTTAAGGAGGTAAGGATAGCTGATCTCCTCTTGGCTAACTACGACACCGCTGGAGCAGGCGGATCCTCTGGCCTCAGGACCGTATACCTGTGTGAGGGTGGCTTCCTTGCCATCATGGATGACAGCTGCTTCGCCAGTGATGTATCCAGCTGTTACGATTCCTTGGCCTCCAAATCCTCCGAACATTATCTCCCTTCTGGTTTCCGGCTTCATCTCTTCGCCTCCTCTGCTCCTTTCAACCTCTCTTCCAGTTTTTTCAGTTCTTCGTAGTAGGATAGTTTCCCCTCTTTTTTGACGAAGTTTCCAAGGATCAGAGGTTTGCCTCTCTCAATTTGAACTTGACTTGTATCTGCCTCGTTTCTAATTACGGAAGACTCCCAAAACCATTTTGCAATGGCGTCCACCTCACGAAGCCTATTTCGCCTCCCGTAGTTTACGGGGCATGGTGAAAGAACCTCGATATATCGGAAGCCTTTCATTTTTAGAGCTTCAGCGATGGATCTTTCCAGAAGTCTTACATGAACGCTTGTCCATCTCGCGACGTACACTGCTCCTGATGCGTCTGCTAGATGTGGAGTGTTGAAGGGGTGCTCAATATTCCCATAGGGGGTAGTGGTTGAAATGTCTCCTCGAAGAGTAGTGGCTGCAAGCTGGCCGCCTGTCATGCCGTAGATGAAGTTGTTGGTGCAGATCACGAGCAGATCCACGTTTCTTCTGGCGGCATGAATGAAATGATTACCTCCAATTGAGAAGAGATCTCCATCTCCAGATATGACGTTCACACACAGCTCAGGCTTCACAAGCTTGATTCCGACAGCGAATGGTATGGCTCTGCCATGCGTGGTGTGAAAACCGTCCACATCTAGATAGCCGGAACCTCTGCCACAGCAACCTATTCCAGACACATAGACTACTCTCTTCTTATCTATTCCAACTCTATCCAGCGCTCTGGCCCAAGCATACAATGTGGGTCCAATGCCGCATCCAGCACACCAAATGTGGGGCATTCGTTCAGATCTGAGCCAGTGGTCCATCGGATGTAGGTCTTGAGGCTGCTCCGCCCTCGTGATCTTCCGGCTCATTTTCCGCTCACTTTCTTGATTTCTTGGTAGATCTCCTGCGGCGTGATCAGTCTCCCTCCCATCCTTGGTACTAGAATGGTTTCAGAGTTTCCGCACGCTCCTCTCTTTACTTCCAAATAGATCTGCCCATAGTTCAACTCCGGAACAATGAATACCTCCACTTGCTTCGCCCACTTTTGTATAACGTGTTCTGCAAAAGGCCAGACTGTGATAAGTTTGATGCTTCCTGCTTTGATTCCTTCTTCTCTGGCCATTTTGACAGCTCTCTTTGCTGGTCGAGAAACCTGACCGTAGGAGACGACGGCAATCTCTGCGTCTTCCATGTCTTCTTCTTCCACGTCAACGATCTCCTTTACGTGTTTTCGAATCTTGTCATTGAGACGTCTGATCAGTATTTCTTGCGTCGCTGCGATTGTATCCGGATAACCTTTCTCATCGTGAGTGAGACCTGTCGTGCAGACGGCGTATCCTTCGCCCGCATGAGCCATTGGAGGGACCAAGTCTTCTTCGGGCTGGTAGGGCAGATACTTCTCAGGCGGAACCTTGGGCTTCTTCCTTTCAATAAGCTCTATCTCATCCTCAGGTGGGACAACCACCCTTCCAGCACTGTGGCCAACGGTCTCACTTGCGAGAAGAATCACGGGGACTCGATATTTCTCTGCAAGATTAAAGCAACGTATTGTGAGATCGAAAGCCTCCTGGGGCGAGTCTGGCGCGAGGGCAATTATTTCGTTGGGTCCGTGGCTTCCCCATTTCGCCTGCATGACATCCCCTTGAGCAGTAAGAGTTGGGAGACCTGTGCTTGGGCCTCCTCGCTGGACGTTCACAACGACTGTGGGGACTTCCATCATAATTCCTAAACCAAGGTTCTCCATCATTAGACTGAACCCGGGTCCAGAGGTCGAGGTCATGGACTTAGCTCCTGCCCAAGAGGCGCCCAAGATTGCGGCCATCGATGCGAGTTCATCCTCAAATTGGACGAATATCCCACCTATTTCTGGGAATCTCTCGGAAATGTGCTCGGCTATTTCACTTGCGGGCGTAATTGGATATCCAGCGAAGAATCGACAACCAGCGGCTATTGCTCCCTCGGCAATGGCGATGTTGCCGTACCAGAAGTGTTTCCCTGTCAAGACCGCTTTTCCCATAAATCTCCCTCCATTAATGCCTCCTCCTTCTTTTCTGTAACCCATATAGCAAATTCTGGGCATGCCACTTCACAGAAACCGCAAGCGACACAGATTTTCCCCTTCTCCGGTTCCTCCACGAGCTCTGGCGGGTGATAGCCCTTTTCGTTAACTCTCTCGGATTCCCGGAGCACCTCTTTTGGACAGAGGTCGATGCATAGGCGGCACTGCTTGCATCGTTCTTCTATGACATGGACTTCCCCTCGAGAGACTTTCACCCTCTGAGTTAGTAGAACCTTACCGCTTGCTTGCATTTCTGTTTCCGTCAGATTTTTTCTGTAAGATTCGGCGCTAATCTTGGATATAAGGGTTTACAAACGTAAACCTCTATTCTGGACTGTAAACTTTTACTCAGGAGATGCCACTTCCTCTTGCGGAGATCTTCTTTTCATCGATGTCAGTACCATACTAGAAGCTTGCTTCCACTAGCTCATACGCCTCTCAACCATTTCTATACGCGTTGATTTGCGCCCGGATAAACAACTGCTCGAAGATAGAATCTCAAATAGAAGCAGTAGGTCTAAGATCAGCAAATTATGCTCTAATCTCTGCCAGCACTGCCCCTCAAAAAGAAGAAATGTGAAAACCTCTTTTGTTTTCCCCCATCTCTGTGTGCAGCACTATCCTTCCAAAATTTGTTTTCAACATTTTCGTGCATTGAACAACGGACGTACGCTTTGTGTTGAGCCTCGTGACGCTAAGAAGGTAATAGCCCTTCTTCTAAGCTAATAAACTCAAACAGAGCATAATGGCTATTCTGAGAGTTTGGACATGGCTGATGTGTCATTTGGGAGGAAAAGAGCGCTCTTCGAAGGTGTTCTAGCTGGCACACTCTTCGGCACGGCAGCGATACTCATAAGACTTCTCAAAGGCATGGATGTTTACTCCATAGCTTTTTTGCGCTTGGCTGTAGCTTTCTTCGTCCTAGCTGTTGCTATCCTCCTTCTAAAGAAGCCTTTCGGTTTTGATTTGCTAAGGAAGAATTTTGTCCAAGTTCTCTTCTTGGGAGTTCTGTTGGGGTTGCATTTTGTGCTTTTCGTTTCTGCCGTTAAGAATACATCCATAATTAATGCCACCGTATTGGTGAATACCACACCTATCTGGTCTCTGCTGGTTTCCGTTTTGATTTTGGGCGCGAAACCTACTCGCTTTGCAGTTTTGGGTATAATCTTTTCATTTCTTGGCGTAGCCATAATTGCTCTTGCGGATGTGGGTTCTGCAACGTTTGGTTTGAACTTGAAGGGAGACTTGGAAGCCTTGTTTGCTGCGGGTATCGAAGCCATCTACCTCAGCTATGGACGAGACATACGGCGTAAGGTGCCCATCCTGTCCTTAATGCTTCTGATCTACGTGCTTTCAGCCTTTACCGTACTGACCGTCGCCGGTGCAACGGCGGGGCTGGCGCCCATCTTTTCCACTGTGAGCTTGGACGTTATTCTGATACTGTTGGGTTTGGGTATTCTGCCCACGGCTCTAGCTCACACCTTCTACTTCTCTTCTCTTTCCAGCCTGAAGTCTTTTGAGACCGCTACATTGGCCTTGCTGGAACCTATCGCAGCAACCTTGCTCGGCGTATTCATCTTTGCAGAGATTCCGCATTTCCAGTTCGTTTTGGGTGCTGTTTTGGTCTTGGGGGGCGTCCTATCCGTGGCCGCTAGCGGGTGAGATCCAATCTGGATCATTAATCCCGATATCGCAAAATAATTTATTACAGTGAACTCTTGGGCGGATCCATACGCTCCGGAGGATAGCTCATGTTAACAAAACATTTTATCAACTTACAGCTACATACAGTCAGAGGTTGGAGATGTGGATAAAGTTAGAGTTATTCTCTGCGGCATAGGTGCCGTGGGAAGGCGCATAGCCAAGTTCCTTCTAGAGAAAAAAGGCGTAGAGATCGTTGGTGCCATAGACACGGCCGAGGAGAAGGTTGGAAGAGACCTTGGTGAAGTCTTAGGTATCGAGAAAAAACTTGGGATTGTTGTGTTGGACGACGCAGATGCTGTGCTCTCCAAGGCAAAGGCGGACGTTATGATCCATTCAACGACATCATTCCTCAAGCAAGTCTATTCACAGGTAGCCAAGGCACTGGAGTATGGTGTTAATGTTGTGTCAACATGTGAGGAACTTTCCTACCCCTACGTCGTGGACGCAGACCTTGCAGGGAAGCTTGATGAATTAGCTAAGCGGTATGGGGTAACCGTTCTGGGAACAGGCGTGAACCCAGGCTTTGTGATGGACACGCTGCCAATCACCCTTACCGGAGCATGCCAGACGGTCAAGGCAATCAA
>JBHIEV010000068.1:0-7106 GCA_046760805.1 Bathyarchaeia archaeon | reverse complement strand
TGCATATACCTGGCCTTTTGTTCACTCAAAGACGAAAGCCTCTAGAAGATAGCGTGCACAGCGAAAACCGTAGTTTGCATTCACCAGAACCACTAGAAGAATAAAAACAAATTCTAAAATTTTTGCTTCCCGATCTATCAGCGAGCCAAGCCATCTTCTCGCAGAATCAAGGCCAAAAGCCGCAAATACAGCAATAGGAAGATCATATAGAACACGCCACTGAACAAAGGTATTACCTAGGATGAAAAGCGCCGACGAGAGCATAAGCCATGAGGCGAGATAGCCGTAAGCCGGTTTTTCCCTCGTGCATACATAGAAGGCACCTAAAAGGGCGAGGAAGAGCACAGGCAAATTTGTATAGAACCCACCCACCTGGTTCTGAAGGGCCCAGTTGATGTTCGACCAGAACTGCCCAGCAAATTCAAGTGCAAGGTTTGACCTAACTATAGGCGCAGCCTCTCCTGCAATCCCAAACGAACCCAACAACCAGTTCCTTAGAGCATCCACCACGATATTAACTACCGCAATTGCCCCTAGAGCCTTAAACTTCCATAACACCTTCTCCCCACGTATCTTAAGAAATACAAGTAGAAGCGCATATGTCGCCAGCACACCCATCACCAAGGTCCACGTATAAGTGTGCGTGAACAGAACAGAAACCAAGATCAAAGCCGTTAGAGATACCCACCGCCACGACCGCTGCCTCATCGCTTTAATCAGCAACCCGGAGAACAAGAACACCACAACCAAGGCAATCCAGTTTGAAAACAAAGCCCCGAGCATCCCCACACTCACAACATAAGATGAGGAGGCCAGAAGAGCGGCGAGAGAAGAAATCGTCCAGTTTCCAGTAGCCTCAAACACAAAATAGAACGATGCCAAGATCAAGCACGAAACCAAGAGCAAAGGCATGAACTTGAGCACGCTAAGCGCTGACAAACCTGTGATTTCACACGCTCCAAAAATCAACAACAAACTCAAAGTGCGCCCCCTCAAAGTGAAAAACGCGTATTCCCCTGCCTTTACCCAATCGCCGCCATCCATCTCAAAGAGCCATTCTTCATAATGCACAAAATCTATCCCAACATGCCTCCCATCAGGATTCAAGCTAGGTAAATATGGATAAACAACAAAGAGAGAAGCTAGTACAATTGAACATGCCAACGCCAAGGCAGAGAGCTTCGGTCCGAACATCTCTGACTTCGCTGGCTTTTTAACGTCTGTTTTTCGTCCGCCCAAAAGCGCTATTACCCTCTGCCCTATCCTCACTCGAACTCTCACCCCGCCCAGATACTTTCTTAGTGGTATAGCGAGCCACGCGAAGATCATTATAGTGAGGAGGAGAGGGGCAAGCGGGGCTGGAAGGTAGAAAAGCCTAGTTTCAAGATGGACAGGCCACCAGCTTGAATCTTCATAAGATATGGATGGATAGAAGGGATACAAGATCCATCGAGCGAGAGACAAAAGTTCTACAGCTAACAGAACAAAAAGCGAAGAAATGAGCAGCCATAAGATGAACTTGTTTACTCTATTCCTCTTTTCCACTCACCCCACGCTCCACAATCACCTCCACCTTCAACTCCTTCAGTAGAATACCCAACACCACAAGTAACCCTCCAACTAAGGCAAGATAAGCGCCCTGAGAAAGACCGATCTCGGTTAAGGCAAACATCACAACAGCCACGAAAGAGAGAACGCTCGAAGCCAAAAGAACGCCATAGGAGGCTAGGCGCTTAAGCACAAGCGGTAGCGCACACCTCTCAACATACCAGTACAATACTACGCCCGCCCAGCCCACTAGAATGGCAGCCTTGATCAGGTTACTTACAGTCAGTAGTTGCTCACGCGCCAGCATTATGATTAGGAAATCTTCGATCGAGAAGGGAGTATCTTCTCCAGTCACTATGCTACCTGGTAGATACACGTTCGTAGACGATGAAGCGATGATGCCCCAAGGCAAGAACAGTGAAGCCATATAGAATACTGCTCCCGAGATGGTGAAGACGAGAGTCCATATGCGAGAAAAAGTGAATTTCGTTTCATCAGCTTGAGTTGAACCCGAAAGTAAAGCAACATTCAAAGGCTGAAAAAAAGGACCATCAAAATACATATCCCCACCACAACCCTTCCCTTAATATTCCTGTGCTTAAGAAGATAACGCAAAAATGCACGCATTTCTTAGAGATCAAGAAAAAATTTTAGAACTTGTATCAACCAACCTAGTGTTTCATGAGAAGTCTGTTCCTTATTTGTCTGGATTCAGAAATGGCGTGTTCGTATCTCGAATATGACACAAAATCTTTTAACAAAAAGGTATCATAAATGAACGGGGTGGAACAGTTAGAATTGATTTCTAAAGGAGAGTTGGTCTTAATCCGGCGCAAAGCTTGGAGAAAGAGGATTTGGTTTAAAGGGTTAAACCGTGTGGAGCGGGGTTTAGTCAGCCTCACCATCAGATGCGTGGATCGAGTGCAGAGTTCAAAGCTGACAGCGATGTTGAAAAATATAGTGGAGCGTTTAAAGGAGATGTTGAGAAGCGGGGTGGATCGCTTGATGGAAGAGATTGGCTGGTCCCTAGCCCGGAAGTTGGCGTATTTGGCGGTTTCTTGGGGAAACCAAGATGCGTTGAATTGGGCTTTCGACGCCCGGTTCGCCAAGCATTTGGCAGTCATGCATATGAACAGTCCGGAGATGTGTAATGCGTAAGGGGAGGCAGCAGTATTTGCTTTTGTCACCAGTTACTACGGGTGGAGATGGGCTCTAGATAGGGTTAGGAGCCGAGGTTGATTTGACGGCGGGGCTAAACTTGGAGGCTGTGGAGGCCAGGGTTCGGGAGATAAATGACGCCTTAGAGAAGCTGAGGGAGCTTACGGATGTAGAGTTCGAGAGATTTGGAGGTTATGAGAAGTTATCTATGAGATATCTGGTTATTCAGCTTGTGGAAGCCACAGCTAGCGTGTGTATTCATGTGCTTTCAAGGGCGTTCGAGGAGGTTGCTGAGGCTTATCCCCATTGCTTTGTAAGGCTTGCAGAGAGACGGGTGATCCCTAGAGCTCTGGCTGAACGACTGGCGTCAGCTGCAAGGCTGAGGAACCTGCTGGTGCATAGATATTGGGAGATCGACGATCAAGAGGTGTATAGGGCGATTAAAGGCGGCCTGAAAGACTTTGAAGAGTTCGTGAAGCAGGTGAGAAAGGTTGTTGAAAAGGCGACTTAGGGTAGGTAGGGCATGAGGTCGGTGAAGCATGTGAAGGAGCCAGAATTTAGATATTTTCGGATGAAGGCAGATGAGAGGATGAGGCTCCTTGACAGGCTAAGAAAATCTCTGAAGGAAATCGATAGTATAGTCTTTGCGTATGTGCATGGGGGTTTTATTGAACTTGACTCGTTCAGGGATTTGGACGTCGCCGTCTGGGTTAAGGATCCACAGAACGCATTCCAGTATGCTGTAGATCTCTCTGCAAAGATAGGAATCAGAATTGGTGTTCCAACGGATATACACGTACTCAACAAGGCGCCGCTGCCCTTCAGATACCATGTCTTTGTAAGGGGGAAGCTGCTGCTTTCAAAGGATGAAGATTCAAGGCTGAAAGCGCTGGACACAACATCCAGAGAGTACTTCGACCTCAAAGGTTTGCGGGCTATTAACGGATCTTTCGAGTCCGAGAAGCATGCGTGAGGTCAAGAATAATGGCTAGAAGCAAGATTGTTGAAGGAAAGGAGATAATGTTAGGGGAGAGTGTTGGGGGACTGTTGGTTGTGGGCATTCCGGCCCATAATGAGGAGAAATTTATCGCTAAGGTTGTGTTGGAGGCTAAGAAGTATGCTGATAGGGTGGTGGTTTGCGACGATGGGTCCTCGGATTTGACGGGACGCATTGCGGAGGCTTTGGGGGCTGAAGTGATTCGTCATGAGAAGAATTGTGGGTATGGTGCTGCCTTGCAGTCGCTGTTTAGTAGAGCAAGAGAGTTGGAGGCTGATGTTCTGGTTACTTTTGATGCTGATGGTCAGCATAGTCCTGAAGAGATCCCGTCTTTGGTGAAGCCTCTTCTGCGGGGAGAAGCCGACCTTGTTATTGGATCGAGATTGCTCCGTGAACGTAGAAGTGAGAGGGCGGGGGCGTGGTATCGACGGGCAGGTGTGAAGCTGATTACTAAGGTGAGTAACGCAGCTTCACAACTCAGTTTGAAGGATGCGCAGAGTGGTTTTCGAGCTTATAATTGTCACGCCTTAGAATGCTTGTGCATGTCGGAAGAGGGCATGGGAGCCAGTGTAGAGATCTTGCTGCTGGCCAAGAAGCACGATTTGAGAGTCAAGGAGGTCGCAGCCACCTGTAATTATGAGGATGTGGAGAGTTCTCGCAATGCAGTTGGGCATGGAGCCAGCGTGTTAATGTCCCTGCTGAAACTGGTGGTGGAGGACAAGCCGCTGGTTTACCTTGGGTTGCCAGGTGCGTTGTCGCTGATTCTGGGCGCGTTCTTCGCTGGCGGGATGCTGCGGTTGTATAGGACAGAGCATCGAATTGTGACCAATTGGGCTTTGGCTTCTATGGCCTTTGTTCTGATAGGATTCTTCTTCTTGTCAACCGCCATCACATTGTACGCTATACAGAGAGTAAGCAAGAAGATTAACCAGGATCAAGGTAGACGTTAGCCTTTGACACCCGATCATGCCAAGTATAGGGATTTTATGAAGGGATTTGTGGATGGGTGAGCTCGCTGAGAAGAGAGTCTTGGTGACAGGTGGGGCAGGCTTCATCGGCTCAGAGGTGGTTAGGCAACTTGTTTACGAAGGTGCTGATATTGCTGTTCTTGATGATTTCTCGTCGGGGAAAATGGAATACATTGAAAAATTTGATGGCATAAGAATCGTCAAGGGGGATGTCTGCGACGATGAGACAATCTCCAGAGGAATTAAAAATCAAGAATTGGTTGTTCATCTAGCTGCTTTGCCATTTATTCCTGACTGCTATTATCACCCTGAGGAGTTCTTCAGGGTCAATGCCATGGGAACTGTCAAGATCATGCAGGAATCCATTCGATCTAAAGCTGTAGAGAAGTTTATTCATGTATCTTCGAGTGAGGTGTATGGTACTGCTAGGTATGTGCCGATGGACGAGGAGCATCCTACTCTTCCCCACTCGACCTATGCCGTTAGCAAGTTGGCTGCGGATCGAGCGGTTTTCTCTATGCTTAAGGAGCATGGTTTTCCAGCCGTGATCATTCGACCGTTCAACTCTTATGGGCCGAATGTCACCCAACCATACATCGTGCCTGAGATTGCCCTGCAGCTTCTATCACATGGCAACAGTGTGCAGTTGGGTAACGTGGACAGTTCTAGAGATTTCACTTATGTGGAGGATACGGCACGGGGGATAGTTATGGCCTCAACCTGTAGCAAAGCGGCTGGAGAGACGATAAATCTTGGCAGTGGCAGAGATGTGCAGATAAAGGAATTGGTTTTTCTGATGGCTGAGTTATTGGGGAAACGCGTGAAAATTAGGAAGGATTCCTCCCGCCTTCGGCCGTACGATGTGGATCGCCTACTGTGCGATCCTACCAAGGCAAAGAGGATACTGGGCTGGCAACCGAATGTCTCACTTAGAGAGGGACTGGAAAGAACGATTGAATGGATTGCAGGCAATCCTGTTAGGTTCAAAGGACCCTTCAAAGGATGGTACCAGTATTACTATACTTGAACTTCATCCTGTGCGAAACTGAGCGTTTGGATTATCCGTGTGGTCACGTTAGTCCTTAGTGGATTTGGGTGCGCATATTATTGGTGGTGGATTGAAATGGGGTTTTTCGCGGGTAAGAAGATTCTTGTGACTGGTGGAGCTGGCTTCTTGGGCTCTTTTCTAGTTGAGAAGTTGACGAAGGAGAGGGGAGTGAGGCCCAGTAAGATTAGGGTTCCAAGGAGCAGCGAGATGGATCTCAGAAGATGGGAGAACTGCGTCAGAGCGGTTAAAGACATGGATGTCGTCATTCATTTGGCTGCCAGAGTTGGTGGTATCGGCTTCAACAAGAAATATCCTGCGACTCTGTTCTACGATAACGTGGTAATGGGTGTTCAGCTTATGGAAGCTGCCAGGCAAGAGGGAGTGCAGAAATTTGTGGCGTTAGGAACTGTCTGCGCCTATCCTAAATACAGTCCAGTTCCGTTTAGAGAGGAAGACTTATGGAATGGATATCCAGAGGAGACGAATGCGCCTTATGGGCTTGCCAAGAAGATCTTGTTGGTTCAAGCTCAGGCCTATAGGCAACAATATGGTTTCAACGCAATCTACTTGTTACCAGTCAATTTGTATGGGCCGGGGGACAATTTCGATCCTGAAAGTTCTCATGTTATTCCGGCACTCATAAAGAAGATGGTCGACGCTAAGCGAGAAGGAAAAGATGAGGTTGTGGTCTGGGGTACTGGAAAGGCTTCAAGAGAGTTTCTGTACGTGGAGGATGCTGCTGAGGGAGTTCTTCTCGCAACTGAGAAATATGATAAGCCTGACCCTGTCAATCTGGGTGTTGGCAAGGAAATCACGATAAGAGAGCTTGTTGGCCTAATAGCAAGACTCACTGGGTATGAAGGAAATATTGTGTGGGACGCCTCCAGGCCAGATGGCCAACCGAGGAGGAGTCTTGAAACTAGCAAAGCTAAAGAAGAATTTGGTTTTGAAGCAAAAACCAGCCTAGTGGAAGGTCTTAGAAGTACGATCAACTGGTACGTTTCAACGACAAGCAAGAATGCGAAAGTCAGTGTTGCTTTGCAGTGAAACATGAAGCCATGCATGTTCTGACAATTGCTCAGTATTTCCCTCCTGACATGGGAGGAGGTAGCACTAGGGCTTCTAATGTGGTCAAGGGGTTGCTGAGTAAGGATTGCAGGGTTACCGTGATTTCTGCTTTTCCCCACTATCCACATGGGAAGGTGCCAGAGGAGTATAAGAGCAAAGCCATAGTGTCTGAGCAGGCTGGTGGGGCGAGGGTGTTGCGAGTCTGGATTCCTGCTCTGCCCCACAGTAGTGTAGCGAATCGGATCATCTTGCATCTTTGCTTTGTTTTCTCGTCTTTGTTTGCTTTGCCCTTTGTTGGGGATTTCGATGTTGTTTGGGC
>JBHIEV010000067.1:0-7259 GCA_046760805.1 Bathyarchaeia archaeon | reverse complement strand
TCGAAGAAGCCGAAAGAAAAAGCAAGTGTAAGAATTGCAGCAAGGCTAGTAGGCGACGTTTCATCAGACCCCCCTTCAATTATTTCCCTGAGGGATGTTTCATTAAATTCCCCTTGAACTCTAACTTCGCCGTTAATCATCAATGAGTTGGGGAACGTAATACCATATGAAGCCGCTTTTTCTTGTCCCTCCTTAGATTCGTAGTCTATCCATCTGACTAAAACCTTGCTTCCATACTCGCTTTGAATGTTGTTCATCGTCTCGTTTTTTCTCAGAAATTCTTCATGAACCGTCGCCCATTTAGGACAAACTGGACAAGGATCCCAGTAGAAGAATTCTATCAAAACCTGGTTACTTGAGTGGACAATCCCGAAAAACACAAAAAAGAAAACGCAAACGATCAAAAATAGCTTAACTGGACCAAATTTCATAACATGCCGCCTCTACAACTTCATGCGCTCGCTTAAAGAGACTACCCATCCAGACATACCCGCATCTTCTAACGTTTTGCGTTGATGATTATTCAAGGATTTCTATGGAATCTACTTTTCCGTCACCATCCAAGTCGAATCCTTGAATTACCGTTGCAAACGTATCTTTATTGCTGGATTTTTTCAGAGCCTCTTTGTAAAATCTTGTGATAGCTAAGACACAAGCCTTGGTTCCCACAGCCTTGTTGCCGGCGAGAACTATAATCGTCTTTTCTTTGTTCCATGGGTTTGCTATTCTGGCTATGATTCCAACGGTATCCGCGGTGTAGGTGCTTCCCGTCTTTTCTGAGACTAGTCCGCCGAGGAGGAATCCGTGTTCGGAGGGCATCATGTTAAATCTTATGGGCAGGAACTTGTTGACTTCCTGAGTGATTAGATTGGTTCCTGGTCCGCCTACTAGGATCATGTTGTTCTCTTCCTCTTTCTCAGCCTTCACATCCACATCAAGCTTTATCACGAAGTCCTCAGGCAGTTCGACGAATTGCCCCAAGAACAGCGCTAGGTATGAGGCGTAGTGCCCGTCTCTTGCTCTGGCCTTGAATGGACCGTGGGGGTCTGGGCTTCCGACCACGATCTTTCCGTCGAAACTTGCGTCTTCTCTCAGAAATGAGCTGAGGAATTGCTTTATGCCTGCGTCAAGTACAGGAACTGAGATGGTTTTTTGGTAAGTTGTGGGGAGCTCAACTCCGAAGGCTGGAAAGGAAGCCTCATAATATTTTGCGGTGGCTCCTTTCTTTTCTTCCTCTCTAACAATCTTGATCGCACCAGATTCTGCCAGCTTTCTGATGTGGTAGTAAACCTTCTGCTCATGCACTTTTAGTCTTCTAGCTATTTCCATCGGGTACATTGCTCTCTCGCCTAGAAGTACAAGAATGCTCCAGCTCAGGTCGCTCATAAGGGCTCCAAGTCTCTTTGGGTCGTCAAAAATGGCGATGTCTTTGACCTTGTATCTTCTTCTTTCGCCGCTGAGTAACAGTTTTTTCTTCATAGTTCCCTTACTAAGAGGGTTCCTTTATAAACATTCTTTTAGTGGTTGGCTAACCTTTCGCTAAAGCATCACAATAATCCCGTTTATCCTGAGATTTTATCAGGTTGCTCAAAAGGGGGACAAGTATTATATATTTACTGTCTTCAATAGAAATGTCAGGTTGTGCGTGGAGGAGTAAACAAGGTTGAGTGCTCAAATTGAGAATCTGAGAAAAGACATTCGAATGCGCGACGAATCGGATACTAGGATGTCGAATGCATGGCTTCTCATATATTTAATACCAATTTTCACAATAATCGCTGCAGTTCCGTTAATGTTTTTCGCTATCTTCGCATCTGTTTCTCCGTATCCTCCAAGTCCTGGAATACCTTTATTCGTTGCATTCATGATTCTGGCTATCTTACTGAGTATAGTCAGTCTCGTCGTTTCAATAATCCTGACATACAAACTAGTTAAGAGGCGCAATACTCACTTCAAAAGGCAACTTTTCCTTCTTGAAGATGTTGTAAGCATCGTCAGAAGTGCAGCAGCCAAGAAAAAGGCTGATGCAGAAGCCTTGTTGTCATCATCTGAAAGAACCTTTAGGGAAGCTAAAGCTGAGGAAACTGAAAAAAGCGCTGTACTCTGGGCCATCCTTTCAGCAGTACCCTACGTAGGCTTTCTGGCAACGTGGTACGTCTATTACTTCTTGATGAAAGACTTCTACAAGCATGAAAGAAGGGAAGACGGCTTCTGGGAGGACATAAGCAGAGCGTTAGACAAATGTGGCGTCACGTTTGCTGTTCCGAGAAGAAGTGAGAGCATACCGGACAGAAGCTTCGTTCTCTATCTCATCCTGACCATAATAACAGTCGGCTTATTCGGAATCTACTGGCTCTACATCTTGTTGAGAGACCCAAACGAACACTTCAAGCACCACGTGCAGGTGGAAGACCTACTCTTAAGAACACTAGAGTCTGTGGCGTTATAGATAGCTAGAATGTCAATTGAGTTATTCGCGGAAGCTACATTCCAAGCAGAAATGGCGTAACATACGTTTCTATAAGAGCCGCTATCACAAAGAGCGCCACCGACACTACTGCAAGGATTAAGGCATCCTTTACGCCCCGTCTCAACTTAGTGCCGTCCACTTTCTCGCCGATTATCCTCTTCATAACTGCCTCAGTCAATGTTACATGCCACCGAATTATGGAAGCAAATTGGAGGATGAATGCCGGTATCTCCACTACACCATGCGGTATCAGTCCTAATATCGGATACAGAGCGCCATGGGTGATTCCTGCAGTGAGAGCCACAATACCTATTATGCCCCCATTAAGCAGAAGCTCTAAGCCTAGAATGAACGTGCCCAACAAAGGTATCCACACGAGCATCTTGGTCGGATTCCAGAAGTGACCTATATTATTCAGAAGGATGAAGAAATAGAGATTTTTGGTGAATGTAGGTGGAATCGCGATGTATCTTCTTTCCGATTCTGCCATTGACCAGAACCAGTCCGAAGCCCAAGGAATCGCAGAGAATACAGCTGTTGCCAGGACCATGGAGAGGAGGATGATTAGGAAGAAAGATAGAGCGGTTACCTTGATTATCGTTTTGTTTCGTCGTACGCAGTTCTGAAGCGCCTCTTTCGTTTTGGTGAGGAGGTTCATTGGTAAGAATTTCTCCGGAAACCTGGTTGATCAATAGATTGGAGTTTTCGTGCTTATAAAACTCTAAGAGGAAGCCATTTTAAAAATCGTTTTAGTGGTCGTGTGGGATGGCTCTACGAGACCTTGCAGTCTCTGAAACTTTATTTTTAAGACTAAAATCCTTTTTCTAAAAAAGCTTATACAAGTGTTTCTTCTCTGAATAGTGCTTGCTTGCAGGAGATTTCAACAGGCAATACGAGAGGCATCATTGATGTGCGGAATATTCGGCTGTGTCCTCAAAGACGGCGACGTGGCACCGATAATCCACTCCGCTCTGAAGAGGCTTGAGTATAGGGGGTACGACTCCGTTGGAGAAGTTGTTGTCCAAGGAAACAGGCTTGCCATCAAGAAGGACGAGGGAAAAATCGACGAGGTTCATGCACTACACAATCTAGATGCCCTTCCCGGTAGGATTGGGCTGGGTCACACAAGATGGGCCACTCACGGAGCTCCCTCCCAAAAGAACGCCCATCCCCACACAGACTGCAAAGACCAGATTGCCGTGGTTCACAACGGGATCATCGAAAATTTTCTTGAGCTCAGGAGAGAGCTTGAAGAGCTTGGTCATTCTTTTCGGTCGAAGACCGACACTGAAGTCATCTCTCATCTGATCGAAGAAGGCTTGAGAGAGGGCTCATCTCTTTCAGAAGCTGTTCGTGGAGCCGTTATGCGGTTAGACGGATCCTATGCGGTTGCGGTTGTCTCCGTCAAGGAACCAGACAAGATAGTATGTGCGAGAAGGGAAAGCCCTCTTGTTCTTGGCGTTGCTGATGACGCCCTCTACTGTGCATCTGACATTCCGGCTTTCCTTCCATTGACGAACAAAGTGGTTATAGTCAATGATGGAGAGCTGGTTGTTCTTGGGGATGAAGGCTATGAGATTCGGAAGATTGATGATTGGAGCACGGTTTCAAGAGAGCCTGAAGTCATTGACTGGACGCCTGAGATGGCTGAGAAGCAGGGTTATACACACTTCATGCTCAAGGAGATTCATGAGCAGCCTCTTTGTCTAAGAAACACTCTGAGGTTGCAGGAGCAGTATCTTGAATTAATGACGACTTTCCTTGACCGCGCAGGCGAAGTCTTCTTGGTGGCTTGCGGAACCTCCTACCACGCATGCCTCGCAGCCTCCTACATGTTCTCTAAGCTTGCGATGTTGTCGACCCATCCCGTCATCGCTTCCGAGTTCATTGAGCAGCATGGAAGTGCCGTAAACATAGATAGCACAATTTTGGCTGTCAGCCAGTCTGGGGAGACTGCGGACACCTTAGCAGCTGTTGAGCGTGCTAGGCAACGGGCAGCCACAATTCTGGGATTGACGAACACGATAGATTCGACTTTGACCCGGGTTTCGCGAGTCTATGTCTGTCAGCAGTCTGGTCCCGAGATCGGGGTTGCTGCTACAAAGACTTTCACCTCGCAGCTGTCTGTTCTGTCTCAGCTCGCTTTAAGACTGGCCAAGAAGCGGGGTAAGATTTCTCACGAAGAGATTGAGGACCTCGAGGAGAAGCTGGAGCAGATTCCAGAGATCGTTGAGAACATCGTCAAATCTAGAGAAGAGGATGTGAAGCGGCTTGCGAAGAAATATCGAGACAAGGCATGCTTCTTCTTCTTGGGGAGAGGCGTAAGTTCAGCGTCTGCCTTGGAGGGAAGACTGAAGCTCTTAGAAATAGCCTACGCCCCTTCCATAGCCTATCCCGCCGGCGAGAGCAAGCACGGGCCCATCAGCCTCATCGAGCCTGGCTTCCCAGTTATTTTTATCTGCCCAAGAGATGGCACAAGGAAGACGATTATTGGAAACATCATGGAGATGAAGGCTCGTGGAGCTTCTATAATAGCAATAGCAGAGGAAGGAGACGAAGAGATCAAAGGTCTAGCAGACGATTGCATCGAGATCATGAAGGGTTTGCCAGAAATTCTTTCACCCATTCCCTACGTGATTCCATTACAGCTTTTTGCGTACTACATGGCTGTTGAGAGAGGCCATGACCCAGACAAGCCCAGAAATCTGGCGAAATCTGTCACTGTGCAGTAAGACCACGTTCTAGGCGAGAGCCACAAAGTCTTAAGTCTAATATTGACCATACCCTTTCATGACGAAGAATGCGCAATGGAGAATGGGAAGATCTAGTTCAGAGGTTGACAGCCCAAGGCATCCTTAAGTCTCCACAGGTTATCCAGGCAATCTGGCGAGTTCCCCGGGGACTATTCGTACCTGAAAGGATGAGATCCTACGCGGCTGTGGACACCCCGCTTCCGATAGGCCATGGGCAGACTATATCTGCGCCTCACAGCTGATCCTGTGGCGATCTGCTGGGCGAGACATGGTTTCGATTATGGATGAGGCCCTGGAGTTGGAACGAGGTCACAAAGTGCTCGAGGTTGGCGCTGGTTCGGGCTGGCACGCTGCAACGGTAGCTGAGATTGTGGCTCCCTCTGATACGTCCCGAGAAGAGTGGGGGCACGTTTACACGGTTGAAATTGTACGTGAGTTGGCTCGGTTTGCGAGAGAGCGCATCCAGGAGGCTGGGTACGAAGATCGTGTGACCGTGATCTGTGGAGATGGTTCCGAGGGATACGTGAAGGAGGCTCCCTATGACCGGGTTTTAGTGACTGCGGCGGCTCCTCAGGTGCCCAAACCACTTACGGAGCAGTTGAAGGATGGGGGGGTTTTGGTGATACCTGTTGGCGGCACCTACTTTTTCCAGAGTCTCCTACGCATCAGAAAGGTGGGTACGCGTTTAAGTGAGGAGAATTTGGGTGGAGTGGCTTTTGTGCCATTGACTGGAAGGTATGGTCACAGGCTTTAGCCGAAGAACTGTTCTAGAGTCGTCTTTTCCCTCAGTTCCTTGAGTCCATAGGTCATTTTCTCCAACGCTTTTCGCACCCTGTCTTCTGAGAAGTCTCTTTCACCGCAGAGAAAGTCTACGACGCCTTCGGCATTCGGTTTTCTCCATTCTAGTTTGTAATCGTCTGTGACTTTAGGTTGCAGAAATATCTGTCTTATCCGTTTGGGTGAAACTGGAAAGTTCGCTTCATCCAGATTAGGCACCTTCTCCAAGCTGCCGTGCTCTTTAATTAGTTTCAGCGCTGTTTTCGGGCCTATGCCTTTTACGCCTTCTGGATTGTAGTCTGTTCCCACAAGGATGCCTATGTCTACCAGCTGTTCATAGGTTATACCCAACTGGGTCAGCGTTTGTCTCAGATCTACGATCTCTGGAATCACCTCTACGTAGACTTTCTTCCCAGGTAGCTTTCTTCTGCCTGAAAGTGTCACGTTTCTAACGAGCATCGGCGCACCGAATAATAGGCTGTCGTAGTCTTGGCTTGCGCAGAAATGTGTACTTCTCCTTTTAGCAAGATGAGCAGCCTGTGCCTCTCCCTCACTGGGAGCCTGAATCCAAGGTATACCCATGTAGTCTAGGAGGCGTTTGCTGTCCTCTGTCATATAATCCTTTAGACGACTCGTTGCTTGGGCGTACTTATGGGCTTCCTCTATCTTTCCCGCTTTCAGGGCCCTTTCATACTGTACAGTGGCTTCTTCTTTCACCCGCATGCGACGCTTTATCTCCACCTCTTTCAGGGCTGGTGGGGTTCCGTCGAAGACGTAGACTGGTTTGATGCCAATTTCTACAAGGTTGGCTGTTCTGTAGAGTAAGCCGGATAGGTGGCTTGTTACTCTTCCTGTGTGGTCTTTGAGTGGTGTACCGTCGGGTTGGCGTATGATTGCGAGGAATTGGTACAGGGCGTTGTAAGCGTCTATGGCTATGGATTTACCACCTAGATCCTGTAGATTAATGGTTGTTTTGGGAACTATGTCTCGCAGATTCACGCCCAAAGCCTTTGCACCAATGACTTAGAAAACGTAGGTTTGATAATAAAGCTACCGAAGTATTGTGTGATTCAAGCTCACCTAATTTACCTTTGCTCTACTTCTGAGGGTAACCTCGCCAGTCTACACCAAGGCCTTGCATCTGAATTCTGAACAAGCATGCGCGCGCAAGGAGATGTGCCCGAAATTTCTATTGGGGGCTCTTCGGGTGGAAGATTGAAAAGACTCCTGCGCCATGGAATATTGGAATATTGGAATAT
>JBHIEV010000066.1:0-7306 GCA_046760805.1 Bathyarchaeia archaeon | reverse complement strand
GGAGGAAGCCTCCAAGCTCTTTGTTCTTCTCTACTAGGTAAACCTCAAACCCCTGGTCGGCCAGGGCTAGAGCCGCAGTCATGCCTGATAAACCGCCACCGATGACGAGGCCACGGCGAGTGACGTTCAGAGAAAGCCTCTCCAGTGGCTCCAGCATTCGAGCCTTTGCCACCACCATTCTCACTAAATCCTTCGCCTTCTCGGTGGCGGCTTCGGGGTCATGCATGTGTACCCATGAACATTGGTCGCGGATGTTCGCCATCTCAAAGAGATATCGGTTCAGGCCGGCTTCTCTTATCGTTTCCTGGAAGAGCGGTTCATGGGTTCGTGGTGAACATGAGGCCACGATAACCCTGTTTAGGCCGTATTCTTGGATTCTCTTCTTGATTATTTCTTGCGTGTCTGAGGAGCAGGTGTAGAGGTTGCCGCAAGCGTGGACGACGTTAGGAAGAGTTTGAGCATACTCCACCACGCTTGGAACATCAACAACGCCTCCAATGTTGATGCCACAGTGACATATGAAAACCCCTATCCTAGGCGGCTGACCCCTAACATCCAGCTCTTTTGGGTACTCCTTTCTCTTCACTAAAGTTCCTCGAACAGAAGATAGCAACTCACCCACACAAGAAGCTGCGGCGCTGGCTTGAGTCACAGTTTCGGGAATATCCTTGGGTGAAGAAAACATGCCGCAGACGAAAACTCCAGGCCTAGAAGTTTCCATGGGACTGAAGGTTTGGGTTTTGCAGAAACCGTACTCGTTCAGCTTAATACCGAGGTTTTTAGCTAATTTCTTAACGTTCTCAGAAGGTGTGAACCCAATCGAGAGGACGACTAGGTCAAACTCTTCTTGGAGGAGTTTTCCATCTTCAGTCTCGTACCTTATTTTTAGATTCTGGGTTTCAGGTATCTCCTCTATTCCTGACACCCTGCACCTGACGAATCTCACTCCATACTCGTTTTTCGCCCTCTCGATGTATTTGTCGAAGTCTTTCCCGTAGGCTCGTAGGTCTATGTAGAAAATGGTGGGTTCAATCTGGATCATGTGTTCCCTAGCTATTACTGCCTCCTTTGTGGCGTACATGCAGCAAACGGAAGAGCAGTAGCCGTTTCCGCACGTGATGTCCCTCGAGCCGACGCACTGTATAAAAGCAATTTTCCGGGGGATGTCTCCGTCTGATAGTCTTTGTACACGTCCCATGAAAGGGCCAGAAGCGCTTAGGATGCGCTCAAACTCAATGCTCGTAACCACGTTGGGGTATCTTCCATAACCGTACTCGCTCTTCAACTTGGCGTCAAATTCCTCAGCGCCGGGAGCTAAGATGACGGCGCCAACGTTCAGTTTAACCTCTTTCTCTTGGTCCGAGTAGTTTATGGCGTCGGCCAGACAAATGTTTTTGCAGAGCCCACAGCCCATGCACTTCTCCCTGTCGATCACATACACCAACGGAACGGCTTGCGGGTAATCTATGTGGATCGCCGCCCTTTCACTCAAGCCTTTGTTGAAGGTGTCTATGGCGTCGACTGGGCAAAACTTGGCGCACAGCCCGCAGCCCGTGCACTTTTCGATATCAACGTATCTTGGTCGCTGTCTGACTGAGACGTTGAAGTTGCCTGCCTCTCCAGAGATTCCTGTAACCTCAGAACAAGTTAACACTTCAACGTTCAGGTGTCTTCCACATTCCACGAGCTTTGGAGAGAGAATGCACATGGAGCAGTCGTTTGTTGGGAAGGTTTTGTCCAGCCTTGCCATAACCCCGCCTATAGCCGAGGAGTTGTCCACTACGTAAACTTTGAAACCTGACTCTGCCAGGTCGAGCGCCGCCTGTATTCCTCCAATTCCCCCGCCCACAACCAATACAGAACCCACTTTGCTGTCTTCAGAAACTGGGTTTTGCGGGTTCACCATTTTAGCGCTCCTCTGTTCTTCGATACTTCGGGCTGTTCCCTTCAATCCCTACGACAGATACCAACCCAGTGCGCTCGAGAGAGATCATGTTTCTCAGCACCTCCCTCGGAGGGACCCCCATTATTTGAGCTATCTCCCTGACGGAGAGAGCGTTTTCTCCCATGGAGAGGAGAATTCTTCTTTTTGCAAATTCCTTTTCGATGGTTTGGAACATCAGCTGATCGAACTCTTCTTGAGAGACCTTCTCCCCGAAGACGTTTTTGTCCTCTACAAGCTCCCTTTCCCTGCCCACGAGCCATCTGATCCTCTGCTGAGCGAGAGCTTCTTTGGCTGTGGTCAGGCGTATCTTCAACTGTTCGAGTTCCAGATCTGTTTCTTTGCCCAGCGGACCTAGCTTCTTCACCTTTTCTGTGAATTCTCTCACCAGAGTTGCAAAACGTTCACCCTCAGCCGCGGACACCCAATCGACCAGCAGCCGCTCAGGAGACAACCCTACATTCTTCAGGACTTTTTTGGTCGTTTTCATCCTTCTTTCCGTATAATAGTTTCCGGTTATGTAGTGGCAAGTTCCTAGGTGACAGCCCAAGACCATAACGCCGTCTAGCCCTTGGATGAAGGCTTCAAGAACAATGGTTGGGTCAACCCTTGCTGAGCACATTACCCTAATAATCTTCACGTTTGGCGGGTACTGCATACGACTGACTCCTGCTAGGTCTGCACTAGCGTAGGAGCACCAGTTGCAGAGGAATCCAAGGATGTCTGGTTCAAAGCTTTCTTGAAGGGTCAAGGTGTCACCTCCGCTAGGGCAATTACCTGCGCAACAAGCTGCTCGTCTGTGAAGTGTCTCATGGTGATCGCCCTCTGTGGACATCCAGCTCCGCATGCCCCACAACCCTTGCAGGAGGCGGCTATCACCTTGGCTTTCCTTCCCTTCTCGGTTTCTTCGACCTGTATCGCCTTGAAGGGACAAGTCAGCTCGCACAAGCCGCAGCCGGAGCATTCGTCCTCATCAATCACCGGGATTAGGGGCTCAGTTTTCACACGTCCAACAGACATAGGTATGGACGCTCGAGAAGCCGCGCCATACGCTTGGGAAATGCTCTCGCCGACATTGGCTGGCCAGTGGGCGCACCCGCACACATAGATGCCGTCCGTGGCGAAGTCAACGGGTCGAAGTTTCACGTGTGCCTCTAAGAAGAAGCCGTTCTCATCAACTGGCACTTTCAGTTTTTGTGCGAGGTCTCTGGAGTCGTTATGGGCGACCATTGGGGTCGACAACACAACGAGGTCATAGGGCAAGATGAGTTCTTCACCCAAGAGCTCATCGTAAACTCTCACTGAACCATTCTCGAGGACCGGCTGCTTTTCCGGTGAATATTTTATGAACGTTATGCCTGTCTCTCTTGCTTTTCCATAGTAGTCTTCATATTTTGTTCCTTGGGTCACTATGTCTCTGTAGAGCACGAAAACCTGAGTGTCTGGGTTAGCCTCCTTAATCAACATGGCGTTTTTGAGGGCAGTTAGGCAACAAACCTTGGAGCAGTAGGCTCTTTTTTCGTTCCTTGACCCTACGCATTGGATCATCACAACAGTGTTGGCGTTGAGCCTTCCTTCCTTCAACATTTGTTCAAGTTCCATCTGGGTGATAACGTTTTCTCCATTGTAACCGTACATGCCCACGGGCTTTAGCGTCTCAGCGCCTGTTGCCACTATGATCACTCCGGCCTTGAATAGCCTGTCCTTTTCTTCCTGCCTTACCGTGACATCGTAGTTGCCAACGAAGCCCTCAACTTCTTTAACTTGGGAGGATGTCAAAACCTCTATCTTTGGGTTCTTCTCAATCTCCTTCGTCTTCTCTTGAACCAACTTTGAGGCTTCTTCATGCGTTGGATAAAGCTTGTAGAGGCTGTTTAGAGTTCCACCTAACCGGTCCTCCTTCTCTATGAGCTTCACTTCAAAGCCTCGGTTGGCTAGGCTGAGTGCACAGGTCATTCCCGTGATTCCTCCACCAATCACCAGAGCGCAGGGGTTGACCTCAACCTCGGTCTCTTCTAAGGGCTCCAGCAACACCGCCTTGGCGACTCCCATCCTTATGAGGGCTTTCGCCTTTTCAGTTGCCCTCTCCCCGTCTTGCATGTGAACCCAAGAACACTGGTCCCTTATGTTGACGAACTGAAAGAGGTAAGGGTTTAGTCCTGCATCCTTGCAAGTTGACCTGAACAGAGGCTCGTGGGTCCTAGGAGTGCAAGACGCTACGATCACGCGGTTCAGCTTTTTTTCAATTATAGCGTTTTTTATTTCTGTCAATCCAGCCTCGGAGCACGTATATTGGTTGTCCTTCGCGAAAACAACGTGAGGCAAACTCAAAGCGTATTTAGTGAGTCCTGGGACGTCGAGAAATCCTCCTATGTTTGTGCCACAGTGACAGACGAAGACGCCGACTCTAACTTCATTCAAGTTTATATCACCTCGTGAGGATCTCTGCAGCTCTCTCAGCTGCTCCACTCGCTTGTACTACGGACTCCGGTATGTCCGTTGGCTCCCGACAGCAACCGCACACAAATATTCCCGGTCTCATCGTGTCTAACGGGTTTAGAGGGTCTGTCTTGAAGAAGTTATACTCGTCAAGCTCGACACCTAAGACTTTTGCTAACTCCTTTACACCTCTCCTCGGCACCAGACTAGCTGCCAAAACCGCCAAGTCCACAGGCATTTTCTCTGTCTTTGAGCTTTGAGGCTCCTCATACCAGACTACCGGGTTCTCATTCCGGTCTTCGGTTATCTTGGCCACCCTACTTCTGATGTACGATATGTTGTACTCTTGCTCTCCCCTCGCTACATACTTTTGAAAACCCTTCCCTGCAGCTCTAAGGTCCATGTAAAATATGTAAGACTTCACCTTGGGATTGTGTTCATAGGCGAGCATAGCCTCCTTAGTTGCGTGCATACAGCAGACGGATGAACAGTAACGGTTATTTTTGAAGTCCCTAGATCCAACACACTGGATGAAAGCAATAGTCTCCGCAGGCTTTTTGTCTGAGGGTCTCGTGAGGTGCCCTCCAGTGGGTCCCGAAGCGCATATCAACCTCTCGTACTCCAAAGACGTGATTACGTTTCGGTATCTCTTGTAGCCGTATTGAGGGATTCCGGAAGGATCGAAGAGGTCAAAACCAGTGGCGACAATAATGGCACCAACGTGTAAAGTTACATCCGTGTCTTTCTGTTCAAAATCAATTGCCTTTCTAGTACAAAATTTCTCGCAAATTCTACACACACCTCGTGTTAGGTAAAGGCAGTTTTCTCTGTCGATGGTCATGACCGCTGGAACCCCTTGAAGGTAGTATGGATATATAGCCTCCCTCTTTCTCAGTTCCATGTCAAATTCGTCAGATACCTTTACTGGGCACTTTGCGGCGCACTCTCCGCAGTTAGTACATTCGTTTTCCTTCACGAATCTGGCATACTTACGTAATTTTACCGAGAAATCTCCCATCTGACCCGTTACATTTTTGACCTCTGATAGGGTGTGGAGGGTGATGTTGGGGTGTCTGAAACAATCGGCTAGTTTAGGGGATAGTATACATATGGAGCAGTCATTTGTTGGGAAGGTTTTATCAAGCTGAGCCATTCTCCCACCTATGGCCGGCTTCCTCTCAACTAGGTGCACCTTTATCCCCATATCTCCAAGGTCAAGAGCCGCTTGGATGCCGGCTATTCCACCACCAATAACAAGGACCGCCTTAGGTTTTTCCTCCATGGATCTCTCCCCCAGCCAATTCTGAGAGTCTCTCCTCGGCTCTCATTCTCTTCCTTCTAGTGAAGGAAACGATCTTGGCTAACATTTTAGTCTTCTCTATTCTTCTCTCATCCGCATTTTCGAAGGTTCTTTCTTGGATGTAACCGTTACGAAGGGCTCCTTCGTAGACCGATGCACCTACTTTTGTCCTTATCAGGGTTGTAGTGTATCCATCGGGTGAACCAAGTCCCCCAACCGAGATATCGGCATACTCGTTGCTGAAGTCTTTACACGTGAAGCATGCTGGACGAGCAACTTCGTGTACCTCTTCCAATGGGACATGGATTGTCACGCCCTTGGTGAGGGAAATTATGAAATCGTCCTTGATGTTTAGTTTAACAATCTCCTCTAAGTTGATGTCAAGTTTCTTCTCTAACATTTCTCTCGCTACGTCATCAAAGGAGAAGTTTTCTATACAGAATAATCCTATCGTATATTTTATGAGGTGGGCTGGGATAACCCCGAGGCACTGCATCTTTCGAATCGCGTTAATTTGACATGGAGTTCCAACCACGGCTATATCATGTAAATATCCTTTCTCTAAGCTCTTTACCGTGGACAGGATCGGAGTGTAAGTAGTGTATTTTCCCCCCAGTTCTTCTAGGTGGAGGGACCCTGAGAACGTAGAGCCCGCCGCCTCGATGAGCTCCTCGGGTGTTCTAGCGACTATTGCCTTTCTCGCGAAGCGCCCGGTCTTCTTTGAGACAATGGCGCCATTTATCAGATTGCGCTCTAATAAGTATAAGAGGAGGGAGGTCACCACTCCTCCGTCTGTGCAAATTTCCTTTACCTCCTTATTCGTCGTCTGAGCGGAGGTTATCTTTTGATAGTCTCCTATGGGGGGCTTCCAACCAAACTTCTCTTGGAGTTCTACGTTTAAGGTATCCGTTTGGGGGCATATGAGGTAGCATATTCCGCATTTTTGACAGTTATCTTCGTTGATATACCGCGGCACTTCGTTCTTGCCTATCTCTAGAGCGTTGAGTTCTCCCGCTGAGCAAAAGGATACGCATCCACCACATTTTCCACATATTCCCCTCTCAATTACTTCTCTGGTCAGATCTTTGAATGTCTTAATCTCTTCCTCCATGACAATCAGACCTAAACCGTTAGTATAATTTCATACGATTATTTTTATACGATTATTTAAGGAATTCTTTCTCCATACTGGAGAATAACAAATATAAAGAGGCGATGTAACCCTATAGTTTCTCGTTAATGAGGTAAATCTAGGAGAGATTGAACCTTGCCTAGGAAAATAGTAATCATTGGCGCTAACGCTGCTGGTGTTCATGCAGCCAACGCCGCCCGCAAAACCGATTCGAAGGCTGAAATAACCTTAATAGACAAGGAGCAATATCCAGCCTACTCTCGCTGCGGTATACCCTACGTACTGGCGGGTGAGATACCCAGTTTTGATGACCTTATGGCTTTTCCTCCGTCCCATTATAGAATGATGAAGTTTGATCTGCGCCTTGAAACTAAGGCCAGGTCTATAAATCCCGGTGACAAGATTGTTCTGGTTGAAGACAAGGAAGGGAACTTTGAGGCACTAAAATATGATTCATTGATCCTCGCCACCGGCGCTGATCCATTTGTTATAC
>JBHIEV010000065.1:0-7658 GCA_046760805.1 Bathyarchaeia archaeon | reverse complement strand
ATGAGAATGGAAACCTTGGGAATAAGGCGAGGCCTAACCGCCGTAGAAGCCTCCTATCTTCTGGCGTTGAAGCCGACCAAGATCGTGACCGCAATTCTCTACAGCCTCCTCAAAAAGAGAGTGGTCTGGGTAACCTCAACAAAACCCTCTGTAAAACTCAAAATAGTAGAAGAACACGAGAATCCTCTCAGATACTATGAAAATACTTTCTTGAAAGCCATAAGAAAAGACGGAAGCCTCAGCGAAGAGAAGCTCGCAAGAACGGTTATGGAGCTTCGCGACGAGGTGGAGGAAAAGCTTCGTGGCTACTGCAGGAGGGATACGGTAAAATACTATGAGAAGATCGTGGCGAAGGCTTGGGAACAGGTAGAGCAAGCAGGTACAGCTCAGCTTGCTTCAAAAGCCTATGATGAACAGCTCTTGTGGCTGTTACTTGATGAAAATTTCGATTCCCGCACGGAGAATGCTTTTAGAACCAGAGTCTTTGAGCCCAATCCTCTTTGGTTCTGGTACTGGTACGGTTATCACTATAACCCGAAGCCCGCCTACAGGCCCACCACAGAACCGCCTTCTGGACAAACAGCGGCTCCAAAGATTCCGGGAGCAGACTTTGCAAACAACATAGCCACGGCAGTGGAGGGCACAGCGAACAACATAGTCGTCAACCTAGAGAAATTCGCAAATGCGATCATCCCCGCACCACCGCCCTCACAAAAAACATCGACAAAACCAGCACACCACCGCGCCAGCTGTGCATGCGCTTGTGTATCTTGCGCCTGTGTCTGCGCTTGTGTGTCGTGCGCGTGTGCCTGTGCTTCAGGGGGAGTAGGGTGATGGGGAGGGACTGTCAATGAGCATCCTTCGCAAGGTAAAGAAAGTCGTTAGCAAGCGGAGAGTTCCCCAAGGACTTTACATGTATCGTGGAAGAGACGAGTATGCCGGTTTGGCTCTTCAGCTAAGAGTGGAGCCTGACGGCACTGGGCTGTTAGTCATAAACGCAAACACTGTGTTGTATCTAAACGAGACAGCGACAGCCCACGCATACTTCTTCATACAGGGCATGCCTACGGAAGAAGTGGTGAAGAAGATCAAGCGCATGTACCGAGTCAAGGGAGCGGTCGCCCGCAAAGATCATGAGCATATACTTTACACTGTAAGCACACTAGCCCAAACGGAAGAGGTCTGTCCAATCTCATTCCTTGATGTGGAACAGGTGGAGCCCTTCTCCCAAGAACTCTCAGCCCCAATAAGAATGGACCTAGCATTAACATTCAGGTGCCAAAATAATTGCGTTCATTGCTACGCTGGTGGACCACACGACACTCCCGAACTGACCACAGATCAATGGAAGGAAGTGATTGACCGAGTATACAAGATCGGTGTCTTCTTGCTGACCTTTACGGGAGGCGAGCCGACTCTACGGGAGGACCTGCCAGAACTACTTCATTACGCCCAAAAGAAAGGGATCGTCACAGGGCTCATCACAAACGGGCGGAGGCTCAGCGACAAGGAGTACGTGCGGAAACTCGAAGATGCGGGACTGGACTTTGTGCAGATTACACTCGAGTCCCACGACCCTACCATCCATGACGCAATAACAGGTGTCGAGGGGAGCTGGAAAGAGACTGTTGAAGGGATAAAGAATGTCATTCCAACGCAAATCTACATCACGACGAATGCAACTCTCAACAAGCTCAATGCAAAGACCTTCCTTAAAACCGTTGAGTTCTTACACGACCTAGGACTGAGAGTTTTCGCCTGCAACAGCCTAATCTACTCTGGAAGTGCCCCATCGATAGCTGACAAGTTCGCCCTAGAGATCGAGATCTTAAAACAGTTACTTCCCAAAATCGTTGGCAAAGCTCATAAACTGGGCATGAAGTTTATGTGGTACACGCCGACTCAGTACTGCCAACTTAATCCTGTTAACTTTGGATTGGGCGTCAAGTCTTGCACCGCCGCGAGGGTGAACATGTGCATAGGTTCGAGGGGCGAGGTTTATCCATGTCAAAGCTATTTCAAGGAAGTCGGCAACATCCTCAAACATCCCTGGGAGAGAATATGGAACCACCCCCTAGCTCTCAAGCTAAGAGCCAGAGAATACGCACCAGAAAAATGTGCTGGATGCCCAGACCTTCCAGTCTGCGGCGCAGGCTGCCCTCTAGAACTTCAGGCAGCCAAGTATCTGTGTGCAGAGACGCAGTAAGCTGCAAGCCCGAAGAGGCTTTTGGAATTTTCACACATTTTTAATACTACATAGTTGAATATCTTCAGTAGAGGGGTCCTACTTGCGTTCTGTATTCATCCTTGTGGACGGCTGTAGATCTGATGTCTTCTATGAGATGTTGAGTCGAGGAGATTTGCCAAACATCAAGAAGCATGTCGTAGACCGAGGCGTAGTTGTAAAAAACGTAGTCACCGTTTTCCCATCTACCACTGGACCAGCCCATGCCCCCTTTCTCACTGGCGCATTCCCTGGGCCGCTAAACATACCTGGAATCCGATGGTTTGACAGAAAGAAGAATAGCTACAAGTATTATGGACGCCTATCGTGGTTTGAATTTGAACGTGACTATGTGGGCCCAGGAGCCTTCGCAATGAACACGGACATGAGTGGTAAGATCAAAACAATCTTTGAAAGATTAAAAGGTTCCATAACAGCGGCAATCTTCGAGCCTATCACACGAGGGGCGAAATTCGTCTACCCTCCCCTCGCAAACGTTTTGGCTAGGCTTTTTGCTCCCCTAAGAGTGTTTACTTGGGAACACGCAGACGCGGTTGCAGCGCGTATATTTGAACTGGTTTACAGGTGCTCAGCCGCGATGCGGGGCATGAAATTCCCTACAGAACCGCCCGTCTTCTCCATCGCGTATATGCCAGGTGTGGACGAGGTTAGCCACGAACACGGCCCCCTCTCTCAAGAGGTACGGCACGCAATCCAGAACGTGGACAAACAAGTCGGGCACATCGCAAAGACTCTCATTGACCTCAACCTCTACGATGACACCTCTATCGTGATCAGTTCCGACCACGGGCTTCGTCCCACTAGTCTGCACTTCGATCTCGGACAATTCCTGAGTACCATCGATTTGGATGTTCGCCGTTTTCCTGTGACGTTCCTACAAGGTCTTGGGGAGTTTGACGCCACAGTTGCCGTAAGCGGAAATGGCATGGCTCACATATACTTGGCGGCGGAAGGCGCAGAAGAGAAAGCCTTTCCACTCCAGTACATACCGCATGACTGGCGGCGAAAACCAAGCTTGGAAGACCTTGAAAACTACAAAGTTCGTACCGGAAGCGTGAATGTCATAGACCTAGTACGCCGTCTGCTGCCAGTACAACACGTTTTCGTCAATGAGAATAAGACCACCTCTCACGTTTACTCTCACGACGGACACGGAATTATAAAGAAAAAGGGACGAAATGAATACTCTTACGATGTGATTGAAGGAGTAGATCCTCTAGGCTACGGCTCCCTTGTCAAAGAAGGGAAGATCGCATACAGAGAGTGGCTAGACGATCGGGAGTGGCTTGCCGCCACGTGTGAAACAGAATTTCCAGATGCGCCGGTTCAAGTTTCGCAAATTTTTGAGAGCCAGCGTTCGGGAGACTTAATTATCAACTCTCGGATGGGCTGGGACCTTATGCCAGAGTTGCCGCCCCATCGAGGATCACATGGCGGTCTTCACGCGGCAGAAATGAAGGTTCCCCTTCTAGTCGCCAACTCCAGCCATGTAGTAAATCCTGATCAACCCTTACGTACGCTAGACGTTCTAGACATGCTCCTCGCATAACAGAATCAAAGGACCAAGGGTATAAAAGAGGAAATCGACGTCTCGGCTTGGAGCGAACGATGAACATAATCTTTCACGCTTTATTAGGACTGCTGTTAGCCAGGCTTTCGGGAATTGGTCATGTACCAGACGTTTTGATTAGCATTTTGTTTTCAGTGTTCCCCGATTTCGATCATATTCCGTATCTGAAAAAGGCGTTTAAAACTGGACGGTTTGGGGTGGAATCGCGTTCACCGCTTCATGAACTTTTGGGCCTTGTCTTCGTCTTGTTTGGATCTCTAGTTGTCATGGTCGCCTACCCTCACCTGTTTCTGCTAGTATTCAGCTGTGGACTAAGCCATTTTGTCATCGACTTACTTACAAGACCCTCCCGACCGTTATACCCGTTCTCAAAGAGAGAGGTCGATCTGAATCTCTATCCAAGAGAGCTCAAAGAGATGTTTGTGTGCGATGCTATTTTGACAGTCGCTTTGGGCCTAGCTTATGCGATAATTACATTAATCTGAACTCTAGGCGACGTCCCTTTGACAGTATATGATTATCATCTTACTAGGTCAAAAGAAAGAGCATAATAAGTAGTAGATCATATAGCCGAAGTTCCTGAGGCGCAAGAAGAGGCGAAACTTCGTCTTACCCAATCGCTTCTTGTATCTAACAGGCACCTCAACGCATCTCAGCCCAGCTTTAAATGTTGACACGAAGATTTCCATTTCTATCTCGAACCCCTTAGCCTTCAACCGCGGATAAAGCGTTTGAACCGCTGTTGTGCTGAAGGTCCAATATCCTGTCTGCACATCTGTGAAGATTCTTAGGAATCTCAACCCCAAAAGCAGTGACACGAGGAAGTTGGAAAAGATCGCAAAGGGACCCATAGCGCCCTTCTCTCTCTTCCCCCTTATTCTTGAACCAAGCACGACCTCTGCCTTCTCCTCGTCCATGGCCTCAATCATCTTTGGCAACTCTTTAGGATCGTTGCTTCCGTCGCCGTCAATCATGCACAGAATGTCGTATGTAGTGTTGAGAAAGAATTCCATTCCCGTTCTCACGCCACAACCCTTGCCTCTCCCGAATCTCTGTCTGATCACTATAGCGCGATATTGCTTGGCTGCTTCAACAGTCGTATCCGTACTGCCACCATCCACAACCAAGACATCGAAGTCTTCTGGCATCTCTTGTAGAACTCTCCTTATGCCCTTCTCCTCGTTCAAGGTTGGCACCATCACCAGAATGCTCACAGCAGGGTTACGACTCAACCAAACCCCTTCAGATACAGTTCATCCATCAAAATTACCAAGGAGTTGTTAGTAATTGAGATGAGTTAAGACTTGTGTTGCAGCAAATTATTTAGGTGGGTAGCTGCAAAAAGGAACCTCTAAGTGGAGAGGACTTGAATGCCCTCAGCTTTCATGTTAATAAACACAGAGATAGGGTCGGAGAGTAAAGTTCTAGCCACACTGAAAAAAATC
The DNA here is from genome assembly GCA_046760805.1 of Bathyarchaeia archaeon. Lineage (GTDB taxonomy): Archaea > Thermoproteota > Bathyarchaeia > Bathyarchaeales > Bathyarchaeaceae. The sequence goes on along the minus strand of JBHIEV010000065.1, from coordinate 2,398 downwards.
CATTCGGTAGAAGAAGCCTACATGGTTTACGGTGTCTACGATATCCTGGCAAAATTCAAAGCCGATACTATGGGGGAACTTAAAGAGATCGTTACCTCACACGTGCGCCGATTGGACGAAATTCAATCGACCCTAACCATGATAGTGGTTGAGAGCAAGTAAAATGGTTCTGGGTAATACGTTTAGAGAAACTTGTTTATTGCAGCAAACACTTAAGTTAAGTCGTATGGATCTATGTTGCCCCTGAAATGAGGGATGGGGATGACGCATTTGGTTTGCAGGCCTTATTCAAAATCGTTGTGGAGAGATCTGCTGTGGTGATCACTAAACTTGATCCCAAGTTCAAATATGAAGTGGCAAGGGTTCCTGGAGGGCAGAACCTAATGAGGTGTTTCCAGTGTGGAACATGCAATGTTGGATGCCCTGTTAGAGAGATAGAGGAGAAATACAATCCGAGAAAGATCATAAGGATGACCGTTCTAGGCATGAGGGAAAGAGTCCTTTCAAGCGATTTCATATGGCTATGTTCCGAGTGCTACACCTGCCAGGAACGGTGTCCCCAGGATGTTAGAATACCGGAGGTAATGACTGCTCTGAAGAATCTGGCAGTCAAGGAAGGGCGCATTCACAACTCCTTTGCGAAGCGAATGGAGATCTTATGGACACACGGCACTCTATATCCTTTGAGCCGTTTCGACAACACTAAACGAGAGGAACTGGGATTGCCCCAAATTCCATCTGAAAACAAAGAGGTTCAAGAGCTCTTCAAGCACATAGGCTTCAAACCTTCAGGCAGCAAAGGGGGAACATAAAGTGAAGTACGCCTTTTTCCTAGGATGCCTCGCACCGCTGATGGCTAAACAATATGAGCTTTCAGCGAGAAAGGTCGCGAAACAACTTGGGCTGCAACTAGTAGACAACAAGGACTTCGCTTGTTGCGGCTTCCCCATAAGGTCCGTTGGCCAAGAAACCACAATGCTTCTTGCAGCTAGAAACCTAAGCGTTGCTGAAGACATGGGCTTGGATATATGTACAATATGTACAGGTTGCGCCTCCACGCTGGCGGAAGTGAGCAAAGAGCTGAAGCACAATAATGGTTTGAGGGAAAAGGTCAACGAGAAACTGCAGAGAATAGGTCGAACCTATCGAGGAAATGCTAAAGCTAAACACTTTGTGCGGATTCTATACGAAGACGTTGGCTCTGAAAAGATCAAAAGCCAAGTCAAGAACAGCTTGGAGGGAATCAAGTTAGCTTCACACTACGGATGCCATTATTTCAAACCCTCAGATGTCTTTGACAAGTTCGAGGATCCAGAGTTTCCGAGGACCCTAGATGAGCTCGTCTCTGTACTGGGCGCGGAGACTGTAGGATATGAGGATAAGACATATTGTTGTGGAGGAGTGATTCTGGACGTTGACGATAACACTGCGTTGGCGATGGCTCAGAGAAAACTTGAACATGTTGATGCTGTGGGCGCAGACGCAATGGTTCTGATGTGCCCTTTGTGTGGCTCCATGTACGATAGAAACCAGAGAGTGATTGAGAGAAGGTTTAATGCCGCTTACAATCTGCCTGTGCTATTCTACCCTCAACTACTCGGACTTGCTTTCGGAATTGACCCGAAGGAGTTGGGGTTGGCTATGAATCGTGTGAGAACATCTGATCTGTTGAGTAAGCTTGGTGTCTAATTTGGAGCAGTTTATTTAGCTTTCTTTTTCTGTTCCCTTTCTCCATCTATAGACTAATAGAGTCTCATCGATTTTGGTGAGTTCTTTGATGTGCTTCGCATAAAGTTCTGGTTTCAATAGTTTCTTTTGCTCTTCCTCAAGGTTTGTTGGGCGGATGATTACTATCCAGCCTTTGCCGTAAGGGTCACTGTTTATGATACTGGGGTAGTCTGATAGTCCGTTATTGAATCTGAGAACCTGGCCTGATAGGGGACTTAATATCTCGGCAACACACTTTACTGACTCTATTTTGCAGATCGTCTCCATTCGTTTGACTTGAGCACCCTTCTTCCCTGCGTAGAAGTATGTAATCTCCCTCAACGCTTTCTGAGCATAGTCTGTAATGCCGATTCTCGCTTTGTCGGCATCTTCTATTATGATCCACTCATGCTCTTTAATGTAGTAACAATTCTCAGGGATGTCATATGTGTCAACTTTCATTCAATCAACCTTCTAAGTTCCTAGCATCTCCTTAGGCGCAATTAGCCTTAATCTGGCGGTCGGCGCCTGATGAAAGTTCCTATCTACGCCGCCGTATTTTTTTTGCGACAATCTCTGAAGCAGTCGCCACGGGTTCCACGGTCTCAGCTACTGGAGGAGCGTAACTGGTGTCGGCAGCCGAAAGCTCTAATGCAGTCATTTCCTTTTGTATCGCCACAGAGAGCATGTT